>PWMS01000068.1 GCA_003558105.1 Mollicutes bacterium
GATTTTGAGATGGCCGATAAACAGACAATGCTTGATGCCTATCCACAGCATCAGAAGATCATCAATTCGCTTATTCCCTGAATTTATTGTAGCACTTCATTGATCATTTTTGCCATCGAAATCCAATTTCCGTCTGCTTCTGCGAAAGGTGTAAGCTCTTCTGCATCCATTTTTTTTGACACACCGGGGCTTCCGGATAAACAACGGCAGGAGTGAAAATCAAACTTTGGAAATGCAGTTTTCAGCCGCACCACAGATGAACGGTTGTGAAACAGTACAGTATCGACTCTGTTTTCGGCTACGCATTTGCGGTACTTCTCCAGTGTTGTTTCTTCGAGAGAATTTTCTCTACATACAGAAAATTCCCCAACCGGCATTTCAAGTTCTTTGTACAGGCCGGGTATTTCTTCCGCTTTTTGATCTGTGCAAGGATAAAGCGCAGCCCCTTGATAGGAAATGTGTAACACAAATTCCAAAACGTCAATCGGGCGGGCATTTTGTTTAGGAATAATTGCTGGCAATCCATTTTTTTCAAGAAATTCGGCCGTGGGCTGATCGGCGGCAAGATGTACTTTTTCCTTAAACTCCGATAGCTTGTCATGCTCAAACATCCATTGCATAAAAAAACGGGCATTTCTCAGGTTTCCGTAAACCACAAAAGCATAATTGTCACACTTACTCAGAACTTGTTCATGTTCTTCCTCATCCACTTCAAATTGATAGGGTTCCAGTGGCAGGTGCAAAAATTTAAGCTTTGATTCTTTTAATAATTTCAATAATGGAGCGGCAACATCCGAATTACCTGAAAAAAGAATTGTTTCTGACTTCATTGAAAGTATATGTTTTAGAAAATATATCCAGCGCCAAAATACATCCGAAAAGCTTCATCGGAGAAACCGAAATCTCCTCTGACAAAAAAGTCGGGATTAAACAGAGAAATGACACCGCCAAAACCGTATGCATGTTTCCAGTCATCAAACAGTTTGTTTGAATCTTCACTGGAAAAAACTCTTCCCGAATCCCAGAAAACCTGACCACCAACACGAATGCTTCCATCAAAAACAGAAAACAACCAGGTGCGCAGTTCCAGCATATTCAAAATGGAACTGTCTCCCCTGAAGCGATTCTTGTGATAGCCACGAAGGCCATCCTCGTTACCGATTATTGACAATGCCCAGAAAGGAGCTTCGCCCAAATTGTGTTTTACTCCGGCTTTATGAGCCAGTACCACATTATCAAACAGTTGAAGAAAATGGCGAAATTCTCCCTGAAGAGTGGAAAAAGAGAAATTACTGCCAAACAGAGAGGTGCTCGTGTTAAATCCCACTTCATAACGAATTCCCCGTGTGGGCGAAAATTCATTGTCACGGCTGTCTGTTACAATGCCAGCTCCAAGTTTGTTCACCCAGTTACTGCCAAAGCCGGCCGGCTGATCATTGTCATATTTCGATTCATCTCCGCGGCTCAGTCCGTTTACATAAGAAATAATAAATTCAGTATAAAGGTCAGCAACACCATGATTTCCGTATTCAAAGAATGTGTTGCGGGCCTGATAGTTCAAATATATTTCACGGTTTTCATAGAAATAATATTCCTGATCAAAAAGTCCCTCCGAAAATTCGGTATCGTTGCCAATGCCAAAATAGTGTCCCTGCCGGATCCTCTGTCCAATAAAATCAACCCGGCTGCGAATATCTGTACCAAAAGTGCGAGTGCGGTCGTATTCCAGCTTGGCGATGATGTTTTTTCTTGTAGAGACGGTGATATCTGCTTTGAGATTACTTAAAAACGGCCTAACATCAATGCCATAATTAATGCGCTGTACAAATCCGCCTCCAAACAGGCCTTCATCCGATGTATATCCGGCCAGTGGAAAAACAGAATAGTAGCTACCGATTCGGTCTGCACTGATGATATGGCCATCATCGCTGCGTTCAGGTGGTATGATTTGACTGAGTACGACAACCGGAAATAGAATCAACAGAAATAGTAAAAAAACCTTTCTGAATTCCATTACAATGAACCTTCTTCCTGAAGGAGTTCAATGGTTTCGATTGCATGGCGAAGATGGGGAATTACAATACTGCCGCCCACCACAAGGGCTACATTCAGCGCATCCACAATTTCTTCTTTGGTTGAACCGGTTCTTACGCACTG
The DNA here is from genome assembly GCA_003558105.1 of Mollicutes bacterium. Taxonomy (GTDB): domain Bacteria; phylum Bacillota_I; class Bacilli_A; order Izemoplasmatales; family Izemoplasmataceae; genus B1SED10-225. Next base: position 2,158 of record PWMS01000068.1, read on the forward strand.
CTCCAGGTGGTAGTCTATACAATCATTACAGCGCAGCACAGCCGATGCCACCAGTCCCAGCAATTCTTTGGTTTGCAAGCTAAGTGCCCCTTTTTTGTAAGTATTGTTGTCGAGATTAAAAAAACGTTTGATGCCGAGATGATCCAGGTCCATCACTTTTTCGTTCATGATTTCACGATGTTCCCGGAAGTTTTCAAGTCGGTTTTTGTTTGATACCATATTGCTTTAATTGATGCTTATTTTGATGGAGCCTGAAAGGTAACACAATTCTGAGACTTGTTTAACCAATGAGGAGAGATGAAATCATTGCGAATAAAGGCGTCATCCCGCACTTTGATGCGGGATCTCTTCTCTTTGATAAAAGCAGGAGATGCCGGATCAGAGTCCGGCATGACGGTATCGAGGGTGAATAATCATATTTAGGCCCCTTTTTTGAGAACCTCAGTTTCTATTTTCGCAAACCTTAATCGAACTCAAATCTTTAGCAATTTGATTTGCCAGTTCTATGCCGTTTTTGATGCAGTCCGGAACGGAAATCCCATGCCTGAAATTCCCCGCAAGATGGAGTCCCGGGTTTCTGGCCTCAATATTTTTGAAAGTACGCAGAATCTCATCATATCCGGTGTGGTAAGCAGGTATGGCATACGGCCAGTAAACATGATCCATAAATACAGGCTCACCCCTCACACCCAATAAATCTTCAACTTCTTCCATTACAAGTTTCAGCATTTTATCTGTTGGCAATGAAGCCAGTTCAGGCTGCCGCCCCCCTCCAATAAAGACGGTCAGCAGATGATGGCCATCCGGTGCCCGGCCTTCGAAAAGCGAAGAAGAAAATAGCGCGCCCAGAATATTACGCTGTTCAAGTTCGGGAACCAAAAAGCCGAACCCATCCAGAAGATGGTCAACCTGGTCTTTCCTGAATCCCAGGTGCATCACCGATAATGGTGGATAGTAAACTTTTTGCAACATTTCGTACTCATTATCAGAAACCGGGAACAATGATTTTCCGATATGATAGAGTGGTGTATTGAGAATTACTTTTGAAAAAGGCCCGAATTCACTCCCATTACTCTCCAAAAACCAGCCGCCGGTTCGTTTTTCAATTTTTTGGACTTTGTGATTAACATGAACGTTTCCTGCCAGAGCTGCCAGTGTTTCTGGCAACTTCTGAATTCCGCTTTTAAAAGAGATCAGTTTTCGTGGAATTCTGCCCTGCTCTTTTCTTTTTTTGGCTCCGGCAAAACTGCCCCAGATCATCGAACCGTATTCTGTCTCGAGATTGTGCATAGCCGGGAAAGCGTGGCGCAGGCTGAGCTCTTCCGGACGGTTGGCAAAAATTCCTGCCACAAACGGATTGATTGCATAATTCAGCACCTCTTCACCCAGACGCCGTTCCACAAATTCTGC
>PWMS01000050.1 GCA_003558105.1 Mollicutes bacterium
GTCGGGGGTACTTACTACCGCACTCATGGCGCAAATCATGTCGGCTCCGGCCGTAATCACCTCACGGGCGTTCGCAAGAGTGATGCCCCCGATAGCCGCCAAAGGCAACCTGCATTCCCTCCGTATCTCCTGTACCAGTTCAATACCGACGGGGCGGCCCGCGTCCCCTTTTGTCGCAGTGGCAAATACAGGCCCAACCCCAAGATAATCCGCGCCTTCGTCTCTCGCCCTGAGCGCCTCATCCAGATTGCGGACAGTCACCCCGATTATTTTCCCTGGCTTGAGCAGTCTTCGCACAACCGGCACCGGCAAGTCTTCCCTGCCAACATGGACGCCACCGGCATCAACCGCCAAGGCGATGTCGATTCGATCATTCACGATAAACAGGGCGCCCCGGCACATGTTTTTTAATTCCAGCGCTTCCGAATATAAAGCGGCCGACGAGCCGGATTTTTGCCGATACTGCACGATAGTCGCCCCTGCCTTGAGCGCATTGTCTGTATCGCTCATGATGCCAGCCAAGCTCAACGCAGGCTCTGTGATGAAGTAATATCCCTTCATATACGCTTTCTGTTGTCAGGCGAACGCCAAGTCTGAGCAGTGCCGCTACGATATGCCGAATTACCGAAGCCTTTCCGAAAAGCCACAATTTTCACGGCGTCTGCTCCAGGCTTTTGTTGGGCAGTCCTCTCATGCATAATTATACACCGGAGTTTCGACAAACCTGTCCGGCCTTCTCCCGCTTTTGATGAGTCCTTGAATATGCTCTACTGTCTGAGGGGCAAAGAACTGCTCTCCGGTTTCTTTGCACACCCGGGCCGGCACATTTTCAACAATGAAAAATTTACCGCCATGTTCCAGCGTATAAGTTACTTCGGTATCTACCATTGTCTCTTTCATGTATCTGTTTAGCGTTTTGTATGTGGCACGGGGACTGGCTCTTCCGGGACCCACTTGTCCCAAAAAATGAGATATTTTAAGCCCAAAATGATGCTCAAGTGGGTCCCGGAGTGCCTGTCCCCTGCTTTCCTTAAAAGCGCTAAGCAGATACGAAAAAAAAAGATTAAGGAAAAGTTATTTGACGGCGTCCTTAAGGATTTTTCCAGGCCTGAATTTAACTACTTTGCAGGCGGGGATTTTGATTTCTTCGCCGGTGCGGGGGTTGCGTCCGTTGCGGGCTTTTCTCTGTTCAACAGCAAAGGTTCCGAAACCGGTCAGGGTAAGTTTGCCTTCACTTACCAGGGTGCCCTGAACTGACTCCAGGAAGGCATTGAGAGCCTTTTCTGAATCAGTCTTGGTCAAACCGGCTTTATCCGCGATTTTGGATACCAGATCAGCTTTAGTCATCAGTAACTTCCTCCTTAAAATGTTAAACGTAAAATGACATTCATTCGTTAATAAAATATATATGATGAAAACAACTTAAAAGATTAACACCTGATAGAGGTGTTCAATCCTTAAGCGGGATGTAAAACCTTACCCGGTTTGTCCCCTATAGGCAAGCAAGCTACATAGGAGAAACAAGATTTATGGGCTTAAGTCAAGACAAAATTTAACCTCAGTCCGAAAAAATGGCCCTGGAAAGGGCCTGAAAATCATGGGCAGTCAGCTCTTCCGGTCTTGAACGGGGACTTATTCCCCTTTCCTCAAAAAACAGACTTACTTCATTATTCCAGTATGTTTTCAGGATCGTGCCCATCTGTTTGCGCCTGTTCTGAAACAAGATTTTCAAAGTTCTGGACAGACTGTCACTGGAAAATATTTTTTTTTCGTCAGCCAGAGGCATTAAGCTCAAAACTGTGGAATCTACTTTTGGTCTGGGCCTGAATACAGTGGGAGGGACTTTAAAGAGCATCTTCGGCTGCAAAAAAGACTGGACCCAGACTGAAAGGCTTCCGTAACTCCTGGAACCCGGGAGGGATACTATCCTCTGGCCCACTTCCTTTTGAACCATGAAAACCGCTTTGAAAAATGCCGGTCCCTGAGAGGCGATATCCCATATCAGCCTGGAGGCAATATTATATGGAAGATTGCCGATAAGCTTCAGCCGGGGGAGGGATGAAAGCCTTGCCCAGTCAAATTGGGTGGCGTCAGCGCAGACTAAATTCAGATCAGGCAGGTATTCACTGAGCTCTCTGCACAGCTCAAGATCTTTTTCCAGGGCGTAGACCCTCCCTGTCTGCTGCAGAAGCAAGCCGGTCAAAGCTCCACGACCGGGACCGATTTCCAGGACTGTGTCCTCCCGGTTCAGATTCAGGGCGGAGACAATCTTGCGGCAGATGTTATCATCAATTATAAAATTTTGACCCAGGCTTTTTTTGGCAGAAATGCTCATATTCTTTTGAGACGCTTGACACGTCTTCTGTTGTCCCTGTTGTTGTGAAAGGCTCTAATTATCCTGACTGAGAGCAAATAGGTGCAGCAGGCCAGAACCATACCCACCACTACCCCTCCAAAAAACATGAGCCAGAAGAAATCCCAGCCGATATTAATCAAATTAAGCAGGGTCAGGTCCTCAGGCTCAAATTCCTTTTTTCCTGTGGGAATGATCATTCTGCCTACAAGATACAGACCGTAATAGACAAACGGCGCATAAAGGGGGTTGGTGATCCATGTCCCCAGAGCAGCGGCAATTTTACTGCATCTGATGAAAAAGGCAAACCCGACTGCGACAACCGTCTGCAATGGAATAATTGGCAGGCAGCCCACGAACACTCCCGTGGAAAGACCTAGGGCCACTGAATGCGGGTTTTCTCTGAGCCTGACCACTTTCAGATACCAATAGCGAAAGAAACGCTTCACACTGAAACGCACTGATGTTTTCAATACCTGAATCTCTTGAATATAATAGGGATAAAAAAACAGATGAGGATGCAGACTCTCAGGAGGGGGGGGGAATGTCTGCAGCTCATAAAACACTCAATAACGGGCATTGGATGAAAGAGGTTTCACCGGAAAGGGTGCCCGTCTAGACAGCTCAGCTTAACTTTTTTGGAACTTGAGAGTGAAAGGTTAAAGGTAAAAGGTTCACCCGGTTAAACCACGCTTAAGCGAGAATGCCGGTGGCAGTGTTTAACGGGGTTAAAAGTAAAGATAAAGAAATCAAAGAGTTAAATTCGCCAAGACTCCGAACATTCAGGACCCTGGCATTGATCTGTAAACACAAAAAGTTGCCAGAGAACTCTTGACTGTCAAGTCAGGAAGAAAAGACAATGAAATTAAATTGTTAACCCATTAGCAGCGCTGAACTGATGCCTGGTTTTAAAAAAACCTGGATTCCGGCTTGCGCCGGTATGACAGATGGAAAAATTATCCGGACCGCGGCACGGAAACTCGCGGTCCGGAACTAAGAGGTAAATACTTATTTAGACTCTGAAAGGCAATATGTTTTTCTACTGAATCTCTTGGAGCGCATTGATGAGCATCCCAAGTTCCGGACGTTTGTTGATGTCCTCAACATGGGCGAGCCTGATAACACCTTCTTTGTCAACAATAATTATCGCTCTTTCAGCGGTGCCGTCGCTTCTA
>PWMS01000082.1 GCA_003558105.1 Mollicutes bacterium
AAAATACCTTCACCAAACTCATCTTTAAGTCGGGAAATCAACATTTCAGCCTCGGGTATTGTAAACGTGATTTCGATGGACGTGATGCCTCCTTTTATTATAGCCTTAGCCAATTGATACCCCATTTCTTTATTGTCAGCTCTAATAACGGCTATGATCTTTTCTTGAATTAATTGTTTTATAACTTGCATCTTGAATACCCCCTATATTTTGAATTTTACATCATTAATTTAAAAATCGTTTCTCTCAATCCTATTAAAATTTTCCATGCTTTTCCCTAAAAATCTCTCACAAGTATGGAATCCTGTCATAATTCCCTTTTTCGCTTGGCCTGAAACTAATCAGTAAGTAAAAACCTAATAGCATGAATCCAATTATTATTGTATATGTTAACAGTGTATGATTAAACATTAAACCTAAGCCAATCACTGCGCTCGCATTGATCGAAGCATGGAATATAATCGTTAATAATATGCTTTTTGTCTTAGCATAAAGCCATGTTAAATACGTACTAAACATAATAGCCCCTAGCATAAACGGAAAAAAACCGAATGTGTAATGCGACACATTTTCAATAAAGAATAAGGGTACGTGCCACAAGCCCCAAACGATGCCAATCAATACCGCCATACTAACAAGACTTGTTCTTGTCATCAATCGTTCTTGTAAAAAACCTCGCCATCCAATTTCTTCTATACCCCCAAATAAAATGGATGTAAACAAAACCATAAAAAAGAAATAAAAAGGCACATCACTATAAAATGTATGATTACTCAGCCATATGTATAATAATTGGAAAAGCCCCCCTAAAAAAACAGGTATTCCAATGGCAAAAAACCAAAATGAAAAAGAACAGTTAATAGAGAATAATTTTTTCTTAAATGCTTTTATAGCCGTAGCATCTCTTTGGCTTAAAACAAAAATAATAGCAAAAACAGTCGGGCTACTACCCCCAATAATAAATAAGCTTTGCCCGATGAATGAATTAAAAGCAACATCATGAGTCGTTGTCACATAAGCCAATACACCATGAGACAAATACGTTAATGAAAATGTACAAATTAAAAACCAAATGATCTGTTTCATAACGGCTCCTTACTTAAATTCAAAACCCTGAATCAAGATTTTTTATGCATGGTGCTAAATGAATACAGTCAATATCATTATAATCACAAGCTTATCCATATATTAATTTTAACACATTCATAGATCTTTAAAATAGAATCCTGAATATCAGGATTAATATAAATACCCATCCATTGCCATTTTGGTGGCTTGTTGATGGATTAAAACGCTCATCAAAAACCGGATTTAAAGAAAACAACTTCTAAGCAGAAGTTGTTTTTAATTGTGAAAAAAACTATGAAGAAACATTGACTTCAGTTCTCTTTTTTAAGATAAGTACAACACAATCGCCTGTTATTTTTTGATTTAGTTTAACCCCGTATCTTGTTTTTTGGAAATTAACCTTTTCTTGATCAATCAATACATCCCCAATCTCATAATCACCATACGGTAGACGCAAAGGATTTTGATACACAACCGTAACTTTCTTTTCACCAATCACAGTTTCTATCTTCAATTCAAGTTCATCACCAAACTGTTCTAAGACCAATTTTGGTTCGAACACAGGTAGTCCAAAATCACCTTTTATACCAAATACTTCTGTGACCATCGTCAAAATCATCCAACTCGCTGAGCCGGTTAAATACGGATACATGCCTCGGCCTTTTGGATTGAAATATTCAGGTATACCGGGATACATCTTCGCCTGTGCTAAATTTGTACTGTGCTCATATATCGTTTTAATAACCTTATAGCCTGCTTGAGCGAAGCCGCGTTTATAAAGGGCATTTGCATACATCATCGCCATATGACTGAACATAGCCCCATTTTCCTTATGACCATATGCAAACCCAAACAGTCTGCCCATGTTGGTTTTCACTTCTTTAAAATCGGTATTCAAACGATACCCACCAACCGCTTTTTTATAAAGGTATTTATCGGCACTATCAATGATTTTTTGAATTTGTTCCTCGGTGGCCGCATCACTCATAATTGCGAAGACTTGTCCAGTCAAGGTCATGTGCTTCTTCTTAACATCATCAAGGGCTTGAGCATCATCATCATAATAGCCGTTAAACCAACCATCCTCAACGTCTTCTAACCACTCATTTTGCCGGACTTGTTTTAACAAAGCCGACCCTTTTTTTGATAGTATATTCCCTAAACTTTTTGTATCATAAAGAACTTGCTTTCCAGAAACGCCAGATTCAACCGTTTGGAAAAAAGCTTGAAGCAAGGCGTTTTTACCGGCAACATCACTTTGTTGCACGGTTTGTAAAAGCGTTTCAATCTCTGCAACCAAGGTGATTTGTTTTATCCCTTTTTCATATAACCGTTCCAATATCTTTGCTAAAGTCATTAAATTTTGGCCATAAAACGATGTAAAGGCCACAGACTCGCCATGATGGTTTGCCATATCAAGCCCATCGTTCCAATCCGCATCTTCTAAACGAATGTTATTGTGTTTTCCAACATTATAATAAGGCACAAGATTTTGGATGAGCAAGTGTTCAAACACGGTGCCATAATAGGGTTTATCTTCAGCTGTTTTTAATGTATGATCACCAGGGGTATAGTCCTTATTTACCCTTTTTGTATAATGCGTGAACTGATCTTGAAAATAACTTACCTTTTCAAACAACAAATCAAGGTCCCCACTTTGATCAAGATAAAGCTTAGTCGTCAAAAGTGGCCAACTGCCATGGTCCATCCATATACGTGCTATATTGTTTCTATCGGCTAAGAAAACACCCGGTTTATCACCGATAATCGTCGCATTGCTGCCATCAATTCTAACCCCTTTAAAATTGTTGATTAGCATATCACGTACCGCTGAAGGTTGCATCAAAATAAGCGCCAACAAATCCTGCCATAAATCGCGCCAACCTCTGCCACCCCGGCCATAGTCATGATAAGGCAAAAACGAATTGCCATAAATTCTTCTTAATATTGGTTGCAATGTGACCCATTTCAACCAGCCATTTAAGGTTTGGTTAGGAAAATGAAACAACAGCGAAGATAGTTCTTTTTCCCAGTAAGCTTTTGTTTCTTCTTTTAATTTTTCAAACTTTTTTACATTCAAATCCGAAACAGTTTCCACTAGTGCCTCTTCTTCATCACCAATCACCAGCGATAAGACAAAAGAAAGTTCTTCGTTAGTTTTTAAGGTGACATCCTCATAGGCCATGCCAGCGATAGCTTCATAGCCTTCCACAACATCCCCAACACTATAAGGCGATGGCGTGTCCTCTTTTACAACAAGGGGGTCCAATAAAGTATGGCCTTCACCCATAAACGCTTCAAGTGTCGGATAATAGCGGTTCACACTGTGATGATGAGAACTGCTTGCAAACACACCATAATGGCGATGATTGACAACATGACCGCGTTCATCAAAGGAGAAGGTAGGATGATTGATCACACCATTTTCTACAATTTTTATTCGATTCAACAAGGA
>PWMS01000098.1 GCA_003558105.1 Mollicutes bacterium
CAATGGTAGTTTTATATTGCCTGTTTTGGCTATGTAAAGAACTTCTTCGGCATTCAGAAGGTTTTTATTTAACCCGAAACTGATATCTGCATTTGTCAAAGACTGCAATACCCTTCTTAGCAGCTCCAAACCTGCAAACTCTGAACCAAAGCTCTTCATGACAGCTGAATTATACCCCCAAAGGGCGTTCAGCGATACATCCCCCTTGCCTATTGCTTTTACTGCAGTCATAGCTGCATGGTATCCTGCCCTCATTGAGGGGTCAATTCCTCCTCCGTGAAGCGGGTTTACATGCAGCGCGGCATCTCCGACAAACATAATACCACTATCTGCGCATGACCATAGTGGCCGCCTGACCGGCACCACCCCTCCTCCGGAAGAGAGTATTTCAAATTCTTTCGTATTGACAAACTCATTAAACACACTCTTTTTGTATAGCTCCCTAACCCTGTCCCTATAATCCATATAAACGCCCAGACCGATGTTCAGTGAATGCTCATTTTTCGGGAAGTACCATATATATCCTCCGGGAGCCCTCTTATGGTCAAGGATGATGGTTATATAATCCGGATCCTTAACTTTTTGTGCTTTCGTCGGGAAGTCAACTATCTCCCGGTAACACAGAACTGCATCCTCTTTTTTGAAATTATTCTCAATTATATCGCTTTTAATGTTTTTGCGCAGTACCGAGTATAGGCCGCTTGCATCAATCACTATCTTTGCACCCAGTTCGGCTGTGTCTCCATTGCTTAATCTGACTTTTACACCTGCAACAGAACCGTTGTGACAGATCAGGTCCAGGGCCTTCGTATCATGCATGAACCGGCTCACACCCGCGTCCAGAGCTTCTTTTAGCAGGCGCCGGCCAAATAGTGACCTGTTAATAATATACCCTGTAAATTTTGGGTCGATCAGCACCAATGGTCTTCTCATATCGGGAGGGTATAGCTTTACCCCCTTTATATGGCACGACAGTTCCTCGCCCCGGGGGTGTGCTATCCCGAGCAGGTCAAATATCTCAGACCCCACTGCATCACCGCAAACCTTGGCAGGATCTAGTGTCTCTGGCTTCCTGTCTATAAGACATACCTTTAGCCCGTTCTCTGCAGCAAATCTTGCTGCAACAGCCCCGCCTGTGCCGGCTCCTACAACAATGACGTCGAACTCCTTCTTAAATCCGTCCATATATAAAACCCAAACTGGTTTTTTAAAAACTAATTCCTGGTAAGGTTTCTTATGCTGAAAACCTCATCCGGAATGCCGGTGTCAAACTCTGTTTCCTGGAATATCATCTGTGTGCTGTGATCCCTTTTCAGGTTGGCAATATGTATTTCCCTGGCAAACCAATAATTGTCTTTATTATCAAACACGTATTCTATCACTTTATACTCCTGCCCCCTCCGGTCGTATGTCTTCATAATCTCAGGGTAATAATGGTCTGTGTTCACATAGGCAACAATCCGTGAATAATCGCTCCTGACACCCTGCTCCGGAGTAAGCTCAAGAACATAGTGGCTTAGGGTTGTTTCTATAAGCTTCGCTGAAAAATCTTCCGTGTATTTGTGTATTTCCAGGTCTTCGTATGAAAGGTCAGTCCCCGCAAATGACTGACTTTTCATGTGCGAGGCGATTCTCCTCTCCCTTCCGTAGGCCGGCATGTAGAGATACAGAATATCATCGGGCAGTGACAAAAGCGCTATCCCTGCCTCACTTGCAGGGGCTGTGAAGCGGAACAGGTGTTTATCTGTCCCTTTCTGCCATACCTGTGCCTCCCTTCTCCTCTGATTGCCGTCCCTGTCGGCAAGTATAATGACAACAACACTTTTCTGATCTTCACAGGCAAACAGCACATCACCCATACGGTTCAGTATCCCTTCTGCATCTGCTGCAGCAAGAATGTTACCATAGTGGGATATTAATATTGCTGTAAACAGTTTAATGAAAAATGCGGTTCTCATAATGTTTTTGTGTTGTTGTTCTGTTTCAGCAATCCCTGCATTTTATTTCGACCCGCCAGCAACAAGGGCATCAACGTAAGTGTGGACATTCCAGCAACCAGCATGGTGAATGCCAGTAAAATACCCAGCCTTTGGAGTGGAACCAGGTTCGAGAATACCAGCATGGCAACCCCTGTTATGATGGATGACATACTTATAAGAATTGACTTTCCACTGGTACGTATTGTCCTGACAAGACTATCCCTTTCGTCAAGCTGGAGCTTCCGGCCTTCTGAATACCTGCTGATAAAGTGGATCGAAAAGTCAATACCTATACCTATTGTTACTCCTCCGGCAAGTACCGTTGCCACGTCAATAGGAACACCAGTAATACCCATAATGCCAAACAGTGCTATAAGGGTTATAACGATTGGGATAACGGCAAGCAACCCGGTTTTTAAAGATCCCATAAGCAGGCTTGTTAATATTATTACAAATATAATGGCAAATACCAGGCTGTAAACCTGGCTTTCGACAATATTATCGTCAAGATGTTTTAACAGGATTGGTACCCCGGTAACTGCCATCCGGCAATGCTCTGAGGAATGTTCTTCCACAAATGCACTAAAATTACTTTCAATTTCCCGGAGTACATGCAGCTTTTTGGATGTAACAAAGCCATGTATAATACCTTCCTGACGGTCGTAACTTACCAGCTGTTCCATTGTGTCCTGACCGTCAAGAAGAAACCAGAGCTGCGATATTTTTTCCTTTTCCTCTGGTATAACCCTACCTTCGCCCATTACATGATTAAGCTGTTTAATGATGTCTGCTGCTGACTGGCTGTAAGGTATATAGCTGAACCCCTGCATATAATCCTGAGTTTCACTTATCTTGTTGAGAACCTCAGGGCTTTGCATATCCCCTCTGAAAGTTACATAGAGGGGGCTGCTGCCATAGAATTTCTCTGAAAGTATTTTCTCTCCCTGCGTAATAATACTTCCTTCCTTGAAGTAGCCGGTAACATCCGCATTGCGTGTTATGCGTGTGACCCCAAATATGCCCGCCAGGATAATGACCGTCCAGGAGATTATGAGAAGATGCCGGTGATTGCATGAAACTGACAAAAGCCATTCCGGGATTTTATCAAATATATTTTCACCTGTTTTTGCCGGGCTGCTCTCCTTTTTTTTCATTACAACCATTACTGCAGGTAAAAAAACTATTGTCAGGATCAATGAAAAGAGTATCCCGGCTATTGAGAACATTGCAAACTCCTTTATCATGATCAGCCTGGAGCCTGCAACAAACGAGAAGAACCCGAGTATAGTAGTTGCTGATGCAAGTATAACAGGGACGGCAATATACCTTACAGCCCGCTGCATTGCTTTGTAAGGATTGACTCGTTGCTCCACAATTACGGCATTGATTACATGTATTGCATAGTCGTTTCCCAGCGCGAGCAGAATAATCGGTATTGCGTTTGTCAGCAGGGTAAGCTTGTATCCGGTCAGGGAGATAAGGCCCATTACCCATATCGTTGCAACAATAACCGTTAGCATTGGCAG
>PWMS01000090.1 GCA_003558105.1 Mollicutes bacterium
ATTAGCTCATCCGGCATTGGTTCACCTGTTTCATAATGGATGGCAAAGGTCTTCATCACCTCGGGTTCGTTGGCCCAGTTCTCCATTATCTGTGATGGAAGCTCCACAAAATCCCTGGTAACGGATGTGCCTGCAAGGCTCGGGTAGTGCACATCTGACAGCAGCCCGTGCAGTGCGTGTCCGAATTCATGGAAGAAGGTTGTCATCTCGTCATAGGTCAGCAGTGAAGGCCTGGTTGAGCTGGGAGGAGAGAAGTTGCACACTATGGTTATCACCGGGTGGATGAAGTTGCCGTCGCGGTCAACCTTCTGACTGCGGTAGCTGCTCATCCATGCGCCCCCCCTCTTTGAATCCCTCGGATGGAAATCCATATAGAGGATACCTATGTGAGAGCCGTCAGCCTCCTCTACCTCAAATACCTGCACATCCTCATGGTATCGTGGTACATCCGGGCGCTCAACAAAGCCGAGCCCCCACAACTTTTCAACTATCATAAAGATGCCGTCGCGAACCGTGTTAAGTTCAAAGTACTGCCTTACCTCCTGTTCGTCAAGGTCATACTTCTCGCGGCGGACCTTTTCGGAATAGTAGCGCCAGTCCCACTGCTCGAGTGCGAAGTCAAAGCCGTCCTCGTATATCATCTCCTGAAGCTGGGTCGCCTCCTCCTTTGCAAGGGCGATTGCCGGCTCCCACACCTGGTCAACGAAATTCATCACCGTTTCAATGCTTCCTGCCATGGTCTCCTCCAGGCTGAACTCCGCAAAGCTGTTGTAATCCATGAGCTGTGCCCTTTCAAGGCGGAGGTTTGCGATGCGTGCCAGTATCTCCCTGTTATTGTAATCATTGTCGTTGTTGCCGCGGTTGATGTATGCCTGCTGCATCTTCTGCCTCAGTTCCCTGTTGTCGGCATTGTACAGAAATGGCATCACACTAGGGTTGTGAAGTGTAAATACCCATTTTCCTTCGAGGTCCTCCTGGGCTGCCCTGTCGGCTGCGGACTCTATGGATGATTCCGGAAGCCCGGCAAGGTCAGCCTCATTCTCAACGACCATTTTAAATGTATTGGTCTCTCCCAGAACGTTCTGCCCGAAATCCAAAACCAGCCTTGAAATCTCGGTGTTTATCTCTCTTAGTCTCTCCTGCTTGTCGGCCGGAAGGTTTGCCCCGCTGCGGACAAATCCCTTGTGCGTTTCTTCCAGAAGACGCATCTGTTCATCATTCAGGCCGAGCTGGTGCCTCTGCTCATAGACGGTTTTTACCCTGTCGAAAAGCTCGAGGTTTAACCGGATATTGTCAGAGTGTTCCGACAGTTTTGGTGACATCTCCTGAGCTATCTCCTGTATCTCTGATGAGGTAAGTGAGGAATTGAAGTTGTAGAACACACTAAGCACCCTGTCAAGCATCTCACCGGAATACTCCAGTGCCACAATAGTGTTCTCAAAATTTGGCGGTGTGGGATTATCAACAATTTCCCTTATCTCCTCCTCATGCCGGCTTATCCCCTCAAGGATGGCAGGCTCAAAATGAGCGTTCTCGATCATATCGAAGGGCGGAACGCCAAACGGGGGGTCGTAGTCTGTGAAGAAGGGGTTCTCCTCTTCAGCAGGTGCGCATGATGCCAGAAAAAAAAGCGGCGTGATCATAATAAGAAGGTACTTTTTCATGTTTGTTAAGTTTTGTTTTTTTTGTTTAAGCTTTACGAGTATCAAATTTACATGATTTTTTTTTCATCTCAACCGCCCCCGCTAAAACTCACCTGCTTATTTGTGAATAATACATGTACATCGGCATAATTCTTGGTATATTTACTGTAAAAAGGAGGTGCCTCATGAAATTCTCAGCATTATTATTTGTTGCAGGTCTTCTGTTTACCTTTTCCTCATATGCCTCAGTCCTGCCGGGCGATACCCTGGAGCTTGCACCTGCAGGTGACGGAGATGGGAAGGAGTATGAATTAATTATTTTTGACACCGGTTTTGACAGCTGGTTCAACAGGGTGAACAGGCCGGAGTGGTTTTACAGTGAAGGTTACCTGGAGAACTGGAACATTCAGCTTGTTTCGCAGTGGAACCATTTGTACCATACCGAAGGGGGTGCAGACTGCATGCCCGGGGTTTACGTAAACTACGACGGCAGCGTTGATTACGGCAAGCCACTTAATTACAGGCTTTTCTATTATTTCAGGTATATGCATGAGCGCTGCGGCCTGTTTTCTGTCCACCCGGGTGGCTGGTAACAGTCCTGAATAAAAAAAACATATATATTTGCATGGCTCATTACTAAAAATAAATCACAACCAACAACATCAATTCCCATGAAGAATTTAATTATGTTTTTTCTGGCCTGTGCACTCTTAATTGTCACGGGCACTTTATCCTATGGCCAGGATCTGGAGTATAACGAACCTGGTACGGGCAACCCCCTGGTGCCCGGTTATTTTGCCGACCCCACCCTTGTGGAGTTTGACGGCACCTATTACCTGTATGCCACCACCGATGGTGTTAGGCTTGCATCGGGCGACCCCCAGGTATGGATAAGCTGGGATTTTGTCAACTGGTACAACCAGGCAATTGAAATCCCCTACTCCATACTCACCAATATATGGGCCCCCGACCTTGTGCAGGGACCTGACGGCCGCTATTATTATTCACACGGCAACTGCGAGGCCGGCTGCAACATTTACAAGTATGTTTCAGACACACCTGTAGGACCCTGGGAGAACATAGCCGGCGACAATGAACCGGTTATCCCCGTCGGCCTTGTGGCTGACAACCTGCCTTCGCTCGACCAGCACTACTTCTTTGATGACGACGGTTCGCTCTATTCCTATTTCGGCACGTGGATGCATCTGTTCGGAGGCCTTGGCTGGGCAAAGATCGACCCCACAGACATGAAGACCATTCTTGATACCGGCCAGATACCAATGGAGGAGGTTCCGGAGATATTTGAGGCTCCCTTTATGTTCAAGAAGAACGACAAGTACATCATGATGTACTCCTCCGGCTCATGCCACGACCATACATACAGGGTACAGTATTCATATTCGGATTCACCGACAGGGCCCTTTACCTTCGGCGAGAATAACCCCATACTTGAAACCCGCCCCGATGGCACGGTACACGGCCCCGGCCATCATTCGGTATTTACCCACGAAGACACCCACTTCATAGTATATCACAGGCACGACAACCCCTTTTCGACAGGCGGGATGTTTCGCCAGACAGCAATCGATACCCTGGTATTTGAGAATGACAGCACAATCAGGAAGGTAAACCCCACGCACAGGGGTGTTGGCCATCTTGAGGAGCCTGAGAACCCGCTGCCACCGAACCTTGCTTTTGGTGCGGATGCAACGGCATCTTCATCCTACCGTCTTGTTACCTATGACGAGGACTACAAATATTACCCTCGTTATGCCACCGACCACAACTACGGTACGATGTGGCGCTCGG
>PWMS01000009.1 GCA_003558105.1 Mollicutes bacterium
GCAGGAAGGGTCCAAGGACCGTTATTTCCAGGATGTGGAAGACGACATAAAAAAGCTTGTACCCGAAGGTATTGTTGGGCGGGTACCTTATAAGGGCAGTCTTTCTGAAGTGGTTCACCAGATGGTTGGCGGACTCAGGGCCGGAATGGGATATTGCGGAGCAGCTGACATAAGTAATCTTCAGAATGCCCGTTTTATAATGATAACGAATGCTGGTGTAAGGGAAAGCCATGTGCATGATGTAACAATTACCAGGGAGGCCCCGAATTACAGCAGATAATTGAGTTAAGTAAATCAAACAAATGACTATGAAAAGCTTGCAATGTTATTTTACAATATTGCTGACGGCGCTTTTTCTGATTACTCCGGTCGCTGAGGGCCAGTCGTCAGGAGCCGGTGATCCGGTATTGTTTCGTATAGAAGACCGTGAGGTGACACTTTCAGAGTTTGAACAGATCTACAGAAAAAATAATATTGAAGCATCTATTGCAGACCCCAGGGAGCCCGCTGAGTACCTTGAAATGTATATCAATTTCAGACTGAAGGTCAGGGAGGCAAAAGCCCTGGGCCTTGACACCACTGCCAGCTTCAGGGAGGAGTTTGCCGCCTACAGGTCGCAGCTGGCAGAACAATACCTTGCTGATAGTGAGGTAACAGAGCAGCTTGTTAAAGAAGCCTGGGAAAGGATGCAGTATGATGTACGTGCATCACATATACTTCTTACACTCGACCCCAATGCCTTGCCCGAAGATACCCTGGAGGCCTACAACCGGCTTATGGCCGTGAGGGAAAGGATAATAAACGGAGAGGATTTTGCCGAAGTTGCCCGGGAAGTTTCTGAAGACCCTTATGCACGTGACGTTGAGCCAGGCGGGGGCCAGCCGGCACGAAGGGGTAATTCAGGAGACCTTAATTATTTTACCGTATTCAATATGGTGTATCCATTTGAATCAGCTGCATACAATACACCTGTTGGTGAGGTGTCGAAGCCGGTAAGATCAGACTCTGGATATCACCTGATCAAGGTGTATGACAGGCTTCCTGCAATGGGTAGTGCAAGGGTGGCACATATAATGCTTATGACACCACCCGGGACAAGTGAACAAGAGCTTGCAATGAAAGAGGAGCTTATAAATCAGCTTTATGAGAGGGTGCAGGAAGGAGAGGATTTTGGTGAACTTGCATCCGAATACTCAGAAGACAGACAGTCCAGCGGTCGTAACGGGGAGATGCCCTCATTTACATCCAGCAGGATAGTACCGGAATTTGTAAAGGCAATTAACAAGCTTGACCAGGAGGGAGATATTTCTCCTCCTGTGAGATCTGATTACGGCTGGCACATTATAAAGCTTCTTGAGAGAACAAGACCCCCTGAGTTCGAAGAGATGTACGACGAACTTCGAATGCGGGTAGAGCGGGACTCACGCTCCAGGCTCAAGCAGGATATATTTATAGCCAGACTTAAGGATGATTATGGTTTTGTGGAGAACAGGGAGGCCCTGGAGGAGTTCTATGAGCTGGTAGATGAAAGTATATTCATGGGAGAGTGGGAGCTTACTGAGGAGATAACCCCCGACAAAGTACTTGCATCCATAGGTCCGGCTGAAATGAGTCAGATGGAATTTGCACAATATTTGCAGGATAATCAAAGAAGGCAGAATCCCGATAATGTGCGATATATTGTGAACAGGCATTACAGGGAGTTCGTCAATAAGGGAATCCTCGCATATGAAGACTCCCGCCTTGAAGAAAAGCACCCCGATTTTGCCAGTGTGGTAAAAGAATATTATGACGGCATTCTGCTTTTTGAGATTACAGATAAAAAAGTATGGTCAAAAGCCACGTCTGATACTACCGGATTGAAACAGTATTTTGAGGATAACCGGGAGGCTTATCCGCCAGGCGAATTAAAGGATGTACGGGGTATGGTTATTGCTGACTACCAGGATTATCTTGAGCGGGAATGGATAAAGGCATTAAGGAGCAGGTACGATATTTGGGTGGATACACAGCTTCTTGAACAGCACTTTTAACAGCCGCAGGATTTTTATATAAAAAAAATGAATGGTACGAACATAATCAGATTAAGGGCGGTGAAACTGGCACTTCTTCTGCTGGGTCTTTTGGCGGGGTGCAGTTTCTTTGAGTTAAGGCCTGACGATACAATGCTTGCAAGGGTGCACGGTTCACGCTTGTATCTTGATGATATAAGCCCGCTGATCCCGAAAGGAGCGAGCTCCCAGGATAGTGCTGCATTTGTACACAGATATGTTGACAGGTGGGTTCAGCAACAGGTCTTCCTTTACCAGGCACAGCAAAACATGTCTGTAAACAGGGCAGAAATAGATCAAAGGGTGTCAGAATACCGGAACACACTAATAATGCACGCTTACGAAAGTGAACTTGCAATCGGAGAGATGGACACAGTGGTTACAGATAGTGAGATAGTTTCTTATTACGAAGAGAATGAGCAGCATTTCATACTGAAGGATAATATTGTCAGGGTAAACTATATTAAGCTCCCCCTTAATGTGGCAGACCATTCGTTTGTTAGGGGCCTTTACAGGTCGGAGAATGAAGATGACCTGACAAGGCTTGAGAATTACTGCCTTGAAAATGCAGCCACCTATTATGTGGGTGTTGACAGGTGGCTTATTTTTGGTGATATAGCCATGGATATGCCGCTTGAAATAGAGGCAGAACCGGCTTACTTGCGAAACAACCGTTATGCTGAAATAACAGATGAGTATTATCGTTATTTCCTTTATATAGGCGAATACAGGTTAAAGGGAGATATCTCCCCGCTTGATTTTGAAAGGGAGAATTTGCGCATGTTGATACTCAACCGTCGCAAAAGGCAATTTCTAGAGAATAAAAGAAGGGAATTCTTTAACCAGGCAGTTGAGGCAAATAATGTAGAAACCTATTATTGACCCCCTGACTGTCTTATACATTTATGAAAATCAAAAAAAATACAATGAGAATCAGAACCAGTATCATATCAGTTATTATCCTTTTTGCCATTCTGAAAACAGCCACTCAGGCATTTTCGCAGGAAAGGGTGGTAATTGACCAGGTTATCGGAGTTGTTGGCAATAGTGCTATACTCCAGTCTGACCTTTTTGAGCATATGCGGCAGGCAGAGGCTCAGGGGGTGGAACTCGGATCAAACCCCTATTGCGTTCTGCTTGATGATATAATGTTTCAAAAGCTTCTTTATAACCAGGCTCTGATAGACAGCGTCGAAGTAGGAGACTCTCAGGTAGAGCAGGAAATAGAACGAAGGCTGCGCTATTTTATTCAGCAGATAGGTTCTCGTGAAAGGCTCGAGGAGTACTATGGCCAGTCGGTCGAAGAGCTCCGGGAAGAATTCTGGGATCCTATCAGGGAGCAGTTAGTAAGTGACAGAA
>PWMS01000097.1 GCA_003558105.1 Mollicutes bacterium
GATCGTTGATGACTTCGGTATAGACGATCAACCCACCGATACTACCGTCGTTTTCATACCATGGACGGGCTTCCCAACGGGTCCAATCGGTGGTGCCATCCGCTCTTGGGAAGGGATCTTTATCGTTGCGGTGAACCTCACCGTTTAAAACTTTTTGATGAATATCGCGCCATTTTTGCGGTAAGTCGGGGAAAACCGCATAATGATGTTTACCGATAATATCGCTTTCTTTAACGTTGAATTGTTCTAAATAGTTTTTCGAAACATAGATATAATTTAAGTCTTTATCGTGAATCGCCACAGCAGCATTATTGTGTTCGATAACATAATCCATGAGATCGTGTGAATGAGTTAAGGCTTCCTCGGTTTCTTTTTGGCTTGTGATATCCGTCACGAGTCCAGATATTTGTTTGCTTTCACCGTCATTTTGATACGTTGCTTCGCCGGTGATCGACAACCAAATTAGGTGCGGATTGGCCTTAAAAGCGCGCACTTGAAGCTGTATTTGTGAGACTTCACCTTCTATGAGTTGATGCATGTGTTGTTCAAAAAATTCTCTGTCCTCTTCGTGAATATATTCACACCACGTAGCGAGACTAATCATGTTATGATCGTTATTTTCAATACCCAAGATGTTAAATAATGTCGCGTTGGCTTTGAGCTTTTGCGCATGAAAATCATAGTGCCAAATCCCTGTGTGTGTCGCTTCTAAAACCGTTTCGAGTTCGACTTTATTGTTTTCTGACTTACGTTTTAGTTTTTGCGCATTAAAATAACTTATTAACGCACCGATTAAACCGCCGATCAAAAGTACAAATAAAACCGTCGCAAAGATCGTGTTGCGTCTTTGCGCTTGGTTTAATGCCGTGATATCATTGACGATGGAATAAAGATAGCTTTCCCCTGCCATCTCAAAAGCATAAGAACGCACTTCAACCGTTCTTACATCGCCGTTATTAAGGACGTGTTTAAAAACGAAATAGTTACGCTCCTCGTTTTGAGCCGCTTGACGTTCTTGATAAATCTCTTCTGCGCTCAGTTGGTTAATGGTGTCAATCGACATCGCGGTCAGGTCTTCATAACCATAAAAATCTTCGGCGGCTTGGTTGGCGTAATATATCGCGCCGGTTTCAGCATGGATAATCAACATAATCGACCCATGACAATCAAACACCGCTTCAAAATCAATCGGTAAATCTTCCGCTTGAAGTGAAACCGTAGAGATAGACAATAAACTAACCATAACAAGTGCAAACATCCATAATCTTTGCATAAAATCCCCCCGTATCATACGCCTGTGGTGCCATGGCTTATAGTTATTTTAAAAAAACCACGTTAAAAAAGATTAAGGTCTCTTATTCTTCATATATGCATGGTTCATTTGTAAGATCGTAAGGCCATGTATCTAGACCACCTAAATCATACAAAGCTGTGTAGCCAAGGTCCGATAAAATCTCGATGGCTAAAAGACTTCTGGTGCCATGTTCACAATAGATGATAATCGGAACATCTTTATCGGGTAGAATCGCGGTAATATTGGTTTTTAAATCGTCTAAAGGCACCAATAGTGAACCTTCAATATGGCCTTGATCGCATTCTTCTTTACGCCGGACATCTAAAAGTACCGCGGTGTCATCTTCTTTTAATAACGCTTGCGCAGCCTCAGCATCCATCGTTTGATAGGATTTTTGACAAGCGCCTAAAAACACCACAAAAATCATTAAAATCAATAATCTAATCATCCTAGTAACTCCTTATATAGTCTTTTCTATCTAAAAATTAAAATAAGCCTTAAATGAAACCATAAAGCAATAAATTATAAAGCAGATAGATGTTGTGAGGCAAGAAAAAATCAAAATACAACATCCAATCACGCCGCATTTCACCTTTATTGTATCATTTTTTGAAGGCTTTTGAATGCTTTTTAGAGAAAACCCAAGTACATCTTACTTCTTTATGAGGGTTTAAGCTTTATAGACAATACCTAGGTTATAAGGGTGAAGACTGCAACAATAAAAAATCTCTATCCTTAAGACAGAGATTTTGTGGGGTCTTTTTCTTTTAAGACTTTCTCGATAAAAACATCGACAATCTTTCCATCAAACTGGGTGTTGCGATAACGATTTAACTCCGCAATGGCTTCTTCATGTGATATGGCTTTACGATATGGTCGGTCTGAGGTCATCGCTTCATAAGCGTCCGCAACGGCGATAATTCTAGAATATAAGGGGATTTTTTTTCCTTTAATGCCGTTAGGATAACCTTGACCATCGATGCGTTCGTGATGGGTCATGGCGTATTCGGCCAAATCAGAATATTGATCGGCCGCGCGTAAGATTTGATAGCCATTTAAAGTATGGTTTTTCATCTCGGCCCATTCGGCTTGATTAAGGGAGCCGGGTTTTTTTAATATCTCATCGGGGATACTGATTTTTCCGATATCATGCAACATACCCGCTAGCTCTAATTCTTTTAAAGCTTCGCCTTTAATGTCTAGACCTTGGCCAATCGCACGACAATATTCACTGACGCGCTTAGAATGTATTTTTTCTTCTTCATATTTGTCGGTTAAAGTCTTTAAGATACTCATAATCGCGCGATTACGCATCGATGAGCCTTCAAGGACTTTGTTTTTGTACATCATATTTTCGGCGGCATTCATGACCTCACTAATGGGATAGTGGAGATCTTGTTTAAATTCATAACCTACCGCAAGGGAATAATTAATGCCTTGTACGGATTGTTTTTTAATCTTTTGTTTGATGTGTTGTAGTATTTTTTCTGTGGCTACCAGGTTGGTTTTAGGCAAAAGCAAGGCAAATTCATCGCCGCCGATGCGGGCGCAAACATCCGCATCGCCAATCGCGTTTTTAATCGTATTGGCAACCTTTATCAAGGCTTCATTACCGGCATCATGACCAAACGCATCGTTGATGACTTTAAGACCGTTAAAATCAAAGATGACAACCGCTAAGGGATAATACCGTTCTTTGTCTAAAGATTCTAGTTTTTCATGGTAATAACGGCGGTTGGGTATTTTGGTTAAAAAGTCATGATAGGAGATATGCTTAATTTCATCTTGTTTTTGTTTTTGTTCGGTAATATCCATATCGCTACCGTGATAGGCAATCAGCTCTCCGGATGGATTGTACACCGGCATCATGAAAGAGGTCATCCAAACAATTTTTCCTGATTTAGTTTCTAAAGGATTGATAAAATCGCTAATAACCTTGCCTTTGGCGAGTTCTTCATAGCCCATTTTTTTATATTCTTCTCGCATGGCTTTAGGAAAGAGTTCATAGAAATAGCGTTGGTTGACGATCTCATCGATGGTATAACCTAAGATTGTTTCCATCGCTTTAGAAGCATAGGTATAAAGCCCCTCAGCGTTAAGTTCATAAAAGATGGTGCGGCTTTGCATGGAGATTTGTTCGAAGCGTGATTCGGTTTCTTTTAAGGCCTCGGTGAGGCGGTGTTGTGCTTCGTTTTTTCGGTTCGCATCGGCAATTTGTTGTAACTGCAGGGCTTTTTCTTCATTTTGTTTTTTCAGTTGAGCATTGATTTTTTCAATGTCTTGATCACGTAAAAATTGTTTGCGTTGCATATACTCATTGTTGTAAGCGCCCATCATACCGATGAGATTAGCGCCAAGAAAAAACAACATCCCATAATAAAAAGTCTCATTGAGATTATTTTGGTAAAGCAAGGTGCCGAAAAAATGAAATAATAAGATAGAAAAACCCGATAATGTCGCAGGGACAAACCGGAGTTTAACCAAAAAGTATCCGGAAAAATAAACCATAAAAAGGCCGCCGTAATAAACAACATTATTGGGGCTCAATATTAACATAAAGGCTATCGCAAGTCCCCCAACAACAAAGTTGACCATCATTAAGGGTTGGTAGTATTTAATAAATATTTTGGTATAAGATAAGACAATTGTGATAATAAAAACCGGAATAACAAGGCCAAAACGCAAGGCAAAAATCAGGGGCCACAAGGTAGGAAAATAAATGAGATCTGTCAAGGCATAAAGCGCGTACAAAACCGCAAATAAGGCGAACAATACTCTGATTAAAAAAACCGGAATAAATTCTTCACTGGCTTTAAACGCTCGTTCATCGTCATGAGAAAATTTATCTTTTAAAAGCATAGGCACCCCTCTTTGTTTTGGCATCGTAAAGTTATAGTATGACCTTACATTATAACATAGTTTTAACAAGTGATGGTAAAAGCGGTATCAACGAATCGACTCCAGTTCAACCCCAAGACCGTGGACAATGCGATTGACATAATTAAAATAGGCACAAATTTGGTTAATCTCAAAGATAGCCTTATCGTCTAAGTTATGTTCCTTTAAAGCCTCAATATCGGCTTTAGTCATTTTGTACGGGGTGTTTGTGAGTTTAAAGGTATAATCACAAATCTGTTTTTCTTGCGCGCTTAAACCGGCTTTGGTATAATCTTTCGCCACCGCTTTCATCAAGGCCTTATCACTGGTAAGACTAAATAGTGAGGCCGCGTGATGGCTGACACAGTATGGGCATTCGTTGGCTTTAGAAACCACAACGCCAATCATCTCTCTAAGTTTTCTTGAAAGACTGCCTTGATGAAACATCAGCGTTTCATAAAGTTGGATATGGGCTTTTAAAATATCGGGGTTAACACTGTGTACTTTTAACACATTGGCCACTTTTTCTTTCGTGCGGGCTTCTGCGGCATCATAAATCGCGTTGAGCTTCTTATCCTTCTTCGGATCAATCTCTTTTATCCAAGCCATAATGGCCTCCTTTTTGGTTGTTTTATATCCCGTAAATCATTTACAAGCCTATTTTAGTATTAAAAAAGCCAACCAAACCATAATAATCAAGTTAAACGAGAAAGTATATCGCACATTTGGCGTTATTTTATCCTATCAACCTTACATTTCTATCATAGCACAATATATTCAATTCTAAAACAAGGCTTAAGCCTTAGCTTGATACGCCGCTTCTTTTTTGCGAATCATCACCGCGGTATAAGGCAATGTCAATAAGACCGCAAGCCAGTTAATCAAAACGATGCCAACCCAAACCCCATAGATGCCCATCGCCAAGATAGTCCCGAGAAAATAAAAAAGACCGATGGGCACAAATTGTCTAAAGATACCGACATAAATCGCATAAGACGGTTTTTTCATGCCTTGTAAAACCGCCAAATTAATATTGATAAAAACGTAAGTGAAAAACGCCAACACCTCAATGCGTAAATACTGCGTTCCATACCCTACAACCGCTTCATTATCACTAAAAATGCCCATCAAAATAGAGGCTAAAGGAAAAATCACCACAATACCAACGGCCATAATCACAAGACCGATGATCGTCGCAAGCTTACGGATGGCTTTGATGCGCTCAAACTTTGAGGCGCCATAGTTTTGACCTACCAGTGCTAAGGTCGCCACATTCAACCCTAAGGCTGGCAGTAAAACCAATTGTTCGATACGAATCGCAGCCCCATAACCCGCCACGGCCTCCGCCCCACCATAAAGCATCACAAAATAGTTGATGATATATACACCGATGGCGATGGTTGCCATGCTTAAAGAAGCGGGGATGCCTTGACGTAAAATCGATAACATCAAGGTGATTTTTAGCTTGACTTGTTTAAAGCGTTTAAAATCAAAGGCATTGGATTGATAAACGCGGTAAGCAAGATAAAAGACCCCAAGCAATTGAATCGCAATGGTCGCAAGGGCGATGCCGGCTACACCTAAGGCCGGAACATGCCAAAAACCAAACATCAATAATGGATCTAAAAGAATATTCAAGACAAAACCGACCACTAAAAAGTTGCGGTAGCTCTTGGTATCGCCTTGGGCATTGAGAAAACCGTTTAAGACAAAGTTGAAAATAAAGAGTAAATTCCCGTATAAAATCATATTCGTATAAGCGATACCCAACGCTAAAGGTTCTCCACTAGCGCCGGTAAACTCAAATAAAATACGGGTCAACCAAGGCGCAAAACTCATCACCACAAGCCCGAGTAAAAACGCGAGTAAAAGGGCATTTAGTATGTAGGCGTGAAATTGTTTTTGATTTTTTTCGCCCAAAGCGATTGAGGCTAGGGCGGTTGTCCCACTACCGATACCCGAACTAAGGGCGATGACGATAAAAAAGATCGGAAAAGAAAGCGATAACCCCGCTAAGGCATCGCTGCTTAGTCGACCGGCATAAAAGGTATCGACAACGTTGAACATCGTGTTGAAAAAAAGCCCGATTGAGGCGGGGATGGCCAAGTTTTTTAAATGGCGTAAAATAGGCCCTTCACTTAAATTGTTTTCTTTCATACGTCCCTCTTCTATGCACTTATGATATGCATTAATTATAGCACAATGAAAAACACAAGCGAATAAGGAGACATTATAATATCTTGTAAGCGTTTTTGTTTTTTTAAAAAAACACTACCATGAACAGCCCTCTTTTGGTAAAATGAGAAGGTATGACACATACATCGAGGAGGGTTTTTAAAATGAAAAAAGCGTATGATAAGGCAATGCAAGAAAAATTAAAGACAGACTATCATCTGGATATTATCTCAGATGTAATTTTAAACCAGCCACGGAAAATCATCTTTTTTGCCGATACGCATTCTAAAAAGCCCATCGAACTTGAGGTAATCTTTGGATCGTTAAAGATGCTTGGTTTAGAAGATAAGTCCAGTATCACCTTAGATAGCTTAGTTGAGATGATCGATGATGACCATGCCTACGCGAAGGTTGGCGGAAGAAAGGCGTATATCAAGGGGTTGCATGAAGAATTATATAGCCTAAAAAGCGAGACCTATCTGACGTTTCCCATCCGCACACCAAAGGGGAAATATTGGCTAAGGTACAATATGGTCCAGCTAAAACAAGACCCAAACCTTTTTTCGGTTTTCGTAATTGATGTGACAAAACATTTATCCACCGATGAAGAAATCTTTATGAAAACACACGTGGATGCTTTAACCGGCGTCTTTAATAAATATACCTTGGATTATCACTACGGCCTTAGATATAAATTAGACAATTTCCATGTGCTCTTTTTGGATATTGATAACTTTAAACAGTTTAACGATATCAAAGGCCATGAATATGGCGATCGATTCTTAAAGGAGTTTTCCAATATTTTAAAAGATTATGAAGGGGAGTTCAATCTCTTCTACCGCATTGGTGGCGATGAATTCATCGGTCTTTTCTTTGAGACCCCAGCTAAGATCAAAGCGATGGCCGAGGCGATTTTAAAACGCGTCAGAAAGCTGGCGGCATCCTACGAAGTATCCGAAACCTCCTTATCGATTGGCATCGTGCAAGCCAAACAAAGCGATGATGTGATTAGAAAAGCAGATAAAGTTCTTTATAAAGCGAAAAATAAAGGGAAAGACCAATATATCTATGAAGTTGAATCATAAAAAAGTCCGAAATTTTCGGACTTTTTTATGATTATGATTTCGTTTGTTTTTTAGCGCGGTTTAACATTAACAAATATAGAAATTCAATGATTTGGGCTAAACCCAAAAATAACATCCCGAACATAAAGGTAATCATAACAAACATAATATAGACAAAATCAAAAGCAATCAACAGCATCACCACTGGTAAGATTGTAGCGATAAAAGCGATCACGGCCATCACTCTAAGCGCGGTGATCATCGGGACATCGCGAACTTTGGGCGTATCGCCCTCATTTGGTTCGAAAAGCTTAGCCTTATCGACTCTCGTGCTGATTTTGGTATCTAAATTATCTTGCATAACCATGCTCCTTTCAAAGCTTTATCTACCTTTATATTAACATGATTAGTTGTTTATTCTACGTTAAACACGACTAAAAACACGTTTAACCCTAAACTATGTTTATCTAATCAAATGCATGAATTTGGCCGGTATCGGGATGAACTTGATATATCGTGCTAGAACCATGCAAGCGGTAATATACCCAATGATTGATAATATTCATCTCCACGATGTTGCCCTCAAGTTGGCGATAAGCTTCTAAGCTGTCAGGCGCATCATATATGAAGCGATACAAGGTGGCATCATACAGAAAATAGACATAAGTCCCATCAAAATTAAGGTTGGAAAATGATGAAAGCGTCCCAGTTTTGATAGGAACCAATGGGTCTTCTTGGGCATCGTAAAACATGTATACCCCAGCATCTGAGCCTATATCCACAATCATCGCCATATTGACTCGATATTGATCGGAAAAATTCAAGACCACGTAGGCATCGATGGTTTCAAAATTGTAAGCCGCTTCAAAATCTATCCAGTTAGACCCAGCCCCTTGACCGCCATCGCGGACTTGCATAACAAGATTATCATCATTCATCAGATAGACTCTGCCGCCGTGTTCACTTAGTCTTGTGATATTGGAAGTCCGTCTGATAATCCAGTTATCATTGGGACGATACAAACCCCATTCAACACCGTGTGTGCCATAATGAAGCACGTGATAACGCGTTTGCATGCGATGGAGAAAAAACGCATCTTGGTTGCCTTCGGCCAATCTTCTTTCTATGGTGTGATCTTTAAGGTGAAAACGGTAAAGCTCACCTTCATCGTCATGGATAAAATACAGGTAATCCCCAGCCGTATTTAAATGTGTCGCATGGCCTTTAACAAGGTCGTATAACACTTCTTTATCTCCCGTGATAGGATCAAAAAGATAGAGTTTTTGCTGCGCGCTTATATAATGCTTTTTCTCCGTAAAATCATGGGTCACTCGACCCCCATTGATGAGATTGCCTGAGGTATTACCCTTACTAGAACCATAATACCAAGACCACAATGCCGCTAAACGCTCGTCATCATCTTCATCATCACTATCGTTGGTATCATCGGTCGTATCTTCATCGTTGGTATCATCGGTCGTATCCTCATCGTTGGTATCATCATCTTGTTCTTCTTCGTTGGTATCATGGTTACCATTCGTTTCTGAATCGGTGCATGCGGTGAAAACAATTAAAGCCAAAAGCAATAAAAAGAAAATCCAAATTCTTTTCATCGGCTTACCCCTCTCAAAATCTTTTAGTTTGCGCTATAGTTTTATTTTACCAAAATAAAGCATCAAAAAGAATCTATTTTTTGATAACAGATAGGGTTTGCAAAGATCACAAGGAATCTGTAAGATGAAATGCTTTGGTATATTTCTTACTTTAATAGGCTACTTGAATGATGTGAATTCAAAAAAAGTGTCCATTGATTGGACACTTTGTTATGTTATCTGTTTGTGGTTTTGTTCGTTGGTTAACGCGCGTAAAAACTAACTGGCATCGGTTTTTTCGTTCTCAACGTTTGCTTTTTTCATCTCGGGCTGCTTGTCATTACCTTTCATTTGGCCTTGAATGGTGCCTCTAGTTCTACGGGTTGTAGCTGCGCGGGCTTTTCTTTTAGACTTCCCTTTAAAAACGCTTAAAATTCTAGCTATAAACATCGGGGTCCCTCCTTTTTTACTTGGGTTGTTTGCCTAAGTATACTTACATTATATCATGTCTATCAAATGCGCTTAAGCGTTTTCCTTTATTAAATATGACCGCTTTAAAACAATCATCCATAACATTATCTGACCACTTTAAAATTGTGTAATTGTGTCTGTTTTAAAAGGCACAGTTTTTCTTTATAATATAAGTCGTGACTAAAGAAAGGATGATTGACATGAGAACAAGACAAATGATCTTAACGGCTTTATTTATTGCGATTGTAACGGTTAGTACCTATATTAGAATCCACGTGCCATTAGGGACTGGTGGGTTAATTCATATCGGTACGTTGACGATGTTTACGATTGCCTTGCGGTTTGGCCCGCGTTATGGGGCTATTTCTGGGGGCGTAGGGATGGCGCTTTTTGATATCTTTAGCGAATGGGCGATTTGGGCACCCGGAACGTTTGTGATTCGGCTGATCGCTGGCTTTGTGGTTGGTTATATTGCCCTTAGCAAAAAAGGCCAAGGTGAAAACCGTGTACGTAATTTACTTGCATGCTTGGCAGGCGGTGTGATTATTGTGGCGGGTTATTTCATCTATGAAGGCTTCTTTTTAGGGACCGGCTTAGCGGCGGTGGCTAGTATTCCTGGCAACGTTGCGCAACTGATTATCGGGCTTTTAGCTATCTTTATATTACCTTCCATACCACGTTTAGAAGACCTCCAATCTTGAGGTCTTTTTTTTGACGTTATCTTTGATTATATCTAAGACAACGGTCATAAGGGTGGGTTTGATGAGAGAATTAAGGTATTTAAAACTAGCTTAAAAACCGTTGTTGTGTTATAAACAAGATAACTAAACAAAGAAAGGGCTAAGCCTATGACAAACCATGATACCTTAAGAATTGTATTTCCCACACAAAGCCATCAAGCTTTGTGTGAGGCATTTATAAAAGAGGTCAAGACGCACGATAACGATTTCCAAGCGACGACCGGTTTAGAAAACATGGCCTTTGATGCCTGGCTTGCGCGCATCAAAAACTATCGTCGTGGCCTTGATTTACCTAAAGGCTTTGTCCCAGCCACGACGTTTTTAGCGATCGATAACGGTTGGTTGGTGGGTTTTGTTAGTATCAGGCATGAACTCAATCCGTTTTTAGCCCATATCGGTGGGCATATTGGCTATATGGTGCATCCTGAACATAGAAGAAAGGGTTATGCGACAAAGATGCTTTCTTTAGCCCTTGATTATGTGCGTGATGCGTGTAACCTTAAGGCGGTTTTGATTACCTGCGATCAGGCTAACGAAGCGTCTAAAAAGACCATTATTAAAAATGGGGGCGTCTATGAAAAAACCATCCATGATCATAAACATGGGATTGTCGAACACTATTGGGTAAGATTTTAAGCTATATGATAAAGAAAAGATATTCGTGTTTTAAAAGCGAATATCTTTTTTTAACCTTATAAGGTTGGTTTGACATCTTCGGCGTATTTAAAGTAGATGTCGGATTCTAAAAATTTTACATAGCGTTTGCGGCGTTGTCTGATATCGTGCGAGGTAAAAAAGAAAATCGTGAAAGCCTCCCAAAGCAAGACCCAGCCTCCGACAAATAATCCCTGGACAAAGATTTGGAAAAAGAGTGCGGATTGGGGAATCTCAGGCATCGTATAAGAGGCGATTAAAAACAAGATGGCAAACATCACATAAGCCAGCATACGGCGGCGGTTGCGTTTTAACTGGCGGTCGGCCCTAAAGATAGCCATCCGGAAATTATTTTTAATGGCTTCATTTGATACGGTTTCTTTTTCTTGGTCGTAGTTGTTTTTTTCTACGTAAAAACAAAATTCGATCGTTTCTTTTAAAGCGATTTCAAAGCCACTTTCTTCTAAAAAACGAAATAAGTCTGGTTCCATTTCGCGGTGGACCGCCGGGGAGGCATCCCAACCGCGAAACATCGTGTCGTAATCATCGAGTCTGACATCGACTAAGACGGCGTTTTTTTCTTTGTTTTGTTTGTAAACATATTGCATGGTATCTTCATATTTGCGTTTAAACATGTTATCACCCATTAAAATCATACCCTAAAATCTAGGCGATGTCCAAAAGATTACAAAAAAGAAAGACGCCTAGGTGGGCGCCTTTCTAAATCAGGCTTAATTTAACGTAACAACGTTATTCCTCTTCACTGTATTGAATGACGATGCGCCAAGCATCAAGGTAGGTTTCACTTTCGTCAATACCTATAATAGCGGTTGTATTATCGGCCATCATCACCGTTAAATGGCCTTCGCCTTCTTCTTCGTTTAATTCTTGATAAACGACACTCCAGGTGTCTGATTCATCGTAGTGTTCAAAATAGAATTGATAAATATCTTCAAGGCTGTTGCCTGAGACGTATTCTCTAACCATGAAATCTTCGCCATCAGCACCATCGACTAAGACGCTTTGTGGATATCTTGGTACGGCTTCAATATCGTCTAAATCTAGGGTGTCTTCTTCAGGAATTTCTTGATCAGGATCTTGAGTGGCTTCTTTTTCTACCCTATAGATGATAATTTCTGTGGCATTTTCATACGCTTGGCTAGGATTGATGACAATATCGGCATAATACATTTCACTGGCCAATTCAAAGAAACCGACAGATTCAACACTGGTAAAGCCAGAATCCAATATCTCCCATTCATCTGATTCAAAGAGGTAATCCGTGTAATAATCATAAACCACCTTTGGTTCTTCTTCGATAACATAGATGCGCACTTGTTCAACATCACCATCGACACCTTCTATAAGGATACTCTCAGGATAGCGTGAAAGGTTATTTAAATCGTGAAAGTCCGTGGTGTCTTCATCGGGGAAATCTGGGGTTGGTTCGGGGTCGATGGGATCCTCAGGCATCATTTCCTTTGCAAACTGCATGAGTTCAATCAAGATTTGATAGATGTTTAAATTATCTTGATCAAAAGGTTCAAGCATCGCTAAGAATGCCTCTCTATTTTCGGGTGGTTCTTCTTGGTCAATACCTAAAGCAATTAGTTCACTCAAGCTTACAGGTTCATTAAAGAATGGTTCTTGGTTGTGTTCATAGATTAAATCAAGATAAATCTCATCTTCTTCTATGGTAATAGTGCTTTGTTCAAAATCGATAATCGGTAGGGGATAATAGAGATTATAGGTTTGCATGAATGTTTCTATAGTATAGGTATCTTCTTCAATATCGTCCATTTCATCGATTTTTTTGAGGTAATCAAGCGATTCATCCAAGATTGTGATCATAAAGACTTCCTCAGCAACATCATAGATATTTTTTGCTTCATCGACCTCGGTAAAATTGGCGTGGTCGCGCATGGTTATGGTTAAATCCATGGCGTTAAGGCCATCGAGATCCATACCTTCTTCTAATTGTGCAAAATAATCATATAAGTTGAGGTGGATGGTTAAGTAATCTTCGGTGCTTGGGGTGTGACGCATCGAAACATCGAAAGCCTCAAGTTCATCAATGACCATCAGGATTTGTTGGTATTCAGGCATTTGAATAGCCTCTTCATAAGGAGGATAGCCTGTTTCATCAACCATCAACATAATTTGATAGGCATCTTTAAAGATGTCTTCAAAGATGGTTTTCATGACCGTGGGATTGACCTCTACGGTGGTTAATATATCGGTTTCTTCAACGACCTCAGCC
>PWMS01000006.1 GCA_003558105.1 Mollicutes bacterium
CATCACAAATAAAAGGCGATCAAAGCTTGGATTAACGCTTAATTTGGAATTGATGCGATGCTTAGACAAGCTAAACATGCCAGATAAAGGCAACATGACCACAAGACTGATAAAACCCATGATCAAAAACCCAGCACTCAGCCCAAGGTGAAGAATCATTATACGAATCATGGGGGCGGTCATTAAGGGCGAGGCGCCAAAACCGGCGAGGATGAGGCCAGTATAAAGGCCGCTTCTACGACTATAAACACGGTGGATATAATAAACTGGGACGCCATAAACCATTCCTACACCAATACCAATCATCACCCCATAACCGATAATTAGCAGCCATAAACTAGAGCTTAAGCCCGAGAGCAACCAACCAAAAGCAATCATAACCCCCCCAAAAAACACAAAGCGTTTCATGGTGGTATCGCTTAAAAAACGTCCGGTAATCATCATCGAAAGGGCATAAAAAAATAGCGACGTCATATAGGGTAGACCACTACCTAGCGCACTTACATCATAAATATATTCAACTTCAACACGAAAGACACTCCAGGTATAAACGGTCCCCATCAAAAGCATCATTACAATAAAACTGAGTAAGTTAAGTTTCGTCTTCATGTGGATTCACCTATTTTGTTTGAAATTCAAAGCACAATGACAAGTTTACTACAAAAACGGTCTTTACGCAAGCATAAATCTCAAGTGATTTATCCGTTAAAAAGCCTGCCATTTTGGCAGGCTTGTGATACGTTTTAATTGTGAAGAAGATAAAGACATTGTAGAAGTGTCGCTTAGCCGCTTTCAATCTTCAAGGTGGCATGACAAGCAGGATAGTGAGGCGATTGGATAGTGATTTCGCCTTGGCCAGCCTTGGTTGAACGCACCCAAAAACTTTCGATACCGCCTTGCAGGCTGCGTGTTTTTGGGCCCATTAATTGAATGTCGCCTTTAACTTTGATGGTAATCGCTTCGTTACTGTAAAAGGCGCGTTCACCAAAGGCGTTGCTCAATTCAACACTGAGACGGGTAACATCGTAGGTATCCCGGTGATAAAGGGTATCGGCATCTTGATTTAGGCTGAGCGTATAATCATCGTTGCTGCCTTTTTGTTCTGTCAATACCGCACCACTTTGATGATAGCCTTTGAAGGTATAAGTCGTGGCTTGTTCACCCCAGCCGCCAACATAGGTTGTATAAAGTTTGACGGCGTCTTCATATTTAAGTTTGTATTTAAATAAGATATAGGCAAAGCGTATTTTGTCGCGCAAGCGCATCTTGAGGTTATGGTTTAACATATAAAGCATGATGCGTTTAATGCGTTTGGCATGGGTTGGACTAAAGGCTTCTTGTTGTTCGATTTGTTGGCCGATAAAATCTCGAATAATAAATGGTGGATGGGGAAGATTTTGATAAGCGCGATTGGGATAATAAACACCAATGAAAGCATCGTTTTTATACAGTTCAACTTTATCGCAGTTGCTGGCGACCACCACTTGTTTTAATTCGCTTGAAGCCCGGTCCCCAATATGCATGTTGGACAAAACCTTAAGATAAGGTTTATCGCCCTGAGAAGCATAGACGGCCGCGGCATACTTGGGGTTGCGGTTCATATCCAACACCCCATGATAACAGATGTGGTCATTGCTGCCAAAGGCGCGGTGGGTATTATAGTCGTTCATACACCAACCAAGCACCCCCATAAGGCCTTCCATTTGATAAGCATCATCCAGCACTTTAAAGTGTCTTAAGGCATGCTCAATCCGTTTTTCATCGTGATCAAAGGCTTTGGTTGGAAACATATGCCCATTGTGCTCGCTGATGAGGTAGGGGTGGTTTTTATCGGTGATTTTACGTTTTTCACTAAGGCCTGCATTATCGCCACGGTGGGTAAAATCGTTCATCGCGTAAATATCTTCTAACAAGTGACTTCGCTTGGTAAACCGAACCCCGCTTGTGGGTCTGGTTTTATCGATCGCTTTTACAAGCGCTTGGGTTTTTTGATAAAAGCGGTCGTGATCGGGGCTTTCGTTGATTCTTGTACCGATGATAACGATACTGGGATGATTATAATCATGGATGACCATGGATTTTAGATCCTCAAGGGCGTGTTTTTGCCACGTTTCATCGCCGATATGTTGCCAACCGGGCAGTTCGGTGAAGACCAAAAGCCCTTTTTCATCGCAACGGTCTAAGAAGTGTTGGCTTGGAGGATAATGCGAGCTTCTGACCATGTTGATCTGAAGATCGTCTTTTAGGATGTCGACGTCTTTGACTTGAGCCGATTTAGGCATCGCAAACCCAACATAAGGGTAGGACTGATGCCTATTAAGGCCTCTTAAAAAGATTTTTTCACCGTTGAGATAGAAGTGATCTTTATCCACATGAATCTTGCGTAATCCAAAGCGGTCTTCGTAAACACAAACACGATTGATGAAGGCTTTTACGGTGTATAATTTTGGGTTTTCAAGCTGCCAAAGATTTAGTTGATGGCTTTCACTCAAGCTAAACATCCCACCTTGTTTTTTTGCTTTAAATGTATGGATAAGGTTTTCTTTATCATAAATTTTAAAGATACATTCAGCCTCAGGGTTAATGCCGTTGGCTTTGGCACGGATATTAATCATCTTTTGATCGCCGTCGATCAAAAGATAATCAAGCGCTTCAAGCCCGGTTTCAACCAGTTCTATTTCTCGGTAAATCCCCCCGTAGGTCAAGTAATCAACCACATGACCAAAGGGCGGGTGGTCGGGGGTTTCTTTGGCATCTACTTTCATGGTGAGGAGATTGTCTTTTTGAAGGTATGTTGTCAATTCAACGCGAAAGGCGGTGAAACCGCCGATATGGGTGGTAAGTTTTTCACCGTTTAAATAAAGCGTCGCTTTAGACATGATGCCTTGGGCGTTTAAGAAAAGACGCCGGGCCGTTTTGATAGGATAGCTAAAGGCCTTTTGATAGGTCGATATCATTTTAGTCGCATCTTCGTTAAAATAGTTTTTAGATATTTTTTTGTGGGTGTGCGGAAGATCAACGCTTTCGCCCTCAAAGGCCGTTTTGATGTCGTTTAAATCAAAGCCTTCTTTAAACTGCCAGTTATAATTCAGGGCCGTTTTGATCATATTGGCCACGCTCCTTCAACTTCATCACAATATCGGTGTATGCCGTTTCATCTAAGTGATGTTTTTTATTGAATACTGTGAGCGATAAAATTAAACCAATCACTGGCACAACGAACATCAAAATCCGCATGCCGATGATGGTCAAAGGGGCTTGGGGTTGACGCACTTCATCGATGGCGGGAACAAACTGAAAGATTTCTAAGCCTAGGCCAATCACCCCTAAGGATAAGCCCATCGCGAGTTTGACGATGAAGGTTTGAACACTGAAAGCTAGCGCTTC
>PWMS01000017.1 GCA_003558105.1 Mollicutes bacterium
CTGGGGAGACGCCAAGATATTTGCTTAAGTTCCTTGAACCTACGGGTTCAGCGGTTTTTACGAACATCTCAACGATCAGTTTCAAAACCTTATTTTGGCGTTCTGTAAGCACATGTCTCACCTCTTTAGCACTCTAAATTTCTGAATGCTAAATGTATTATAAAGGAGATAAGTAGCACTGTCAAGAGATGAGTGCTAAAAAGTTAAAATAAATAAAAAAACCGCATAAAATCACGGTTTTATAAGAAGGGATTGTAGGCTTTTTCGTGGGCCAAGGTGGTAAAATGCCCATGCCCAGGATAGACCACGGTATTGGGTGGATAGGTTTTAAGTAACGTTTTTACACTCTCAATTAAAACCTTTTGATCGCCGGTAGGTAAATCGGTTCTACCGATCGTTTCTTTGAAGAGTAAATCGCCGCTAAAGAGTTTATTTTTATACCGGAAACTCAGGCCCCCACGGGTATGCCCCGGGGTGTTAAGAATATGGATTTTGGTATGGCCCAAACTTAGGTTCTCGCCGCCTTTTAGGGTGCGGACATGGTGTTTATCGCCTAATTTAAAGCGTTTTTCCATAAAGGTCGATAAATTAAGGTTGGGATCATAAAGAAAATCGCGTTCACTCTCGTGGATATAAATCGGCACATCATAACTTCTTAAAAGATCGTTCAGACCACTGATATGATCATAGTGCCCATGGCTTAAAAGCGCGCCTTTAAGGGTCAGCTGGTTGTCTTCTAGATACGCTTTCATGGTGGGATAATTAGACCCTGGATCGATGATGTAGGCTTCGGTTTGGTTGTGGATGATGTAGGTATTTTCAGAAAAATCATTGACGATCGCCTTAAGCATGTTGCACCACTCTAAAGGCGCCATAAATACCCGCATCATTGCCTAGTGAAGCTTTTTTGATATCTAGACCTCGGAGCGGTTTAAAGGCAACGTCTTGATAATAAGCTTTAATCTTATCGATTAAAAACAATCCCGCTTCTGATAAGCCGCCTCCAATTAAGACGTTATCCAAATCTAAGATGACATTCATATTGGCGATGGCATGGGCTAGATAATAAGCCGCTTGATCCACGACTTTAAGCGCGACAGCGTCGCCTGCTTTCGCCGCATCAAAGACCATTTTCGCGTTGATATGCGCGGGATTTAAACTCGAATTCATGCCCGCTTCAATAAATTTTTTCGTATGTCTTGTCACGCCTGTAGCACTCGCAAACGTCTCTAAGCAACCCTTAAGGCCGCAGTTACATAAAAGACCATCGGCCCCGGCCATCTTCATATGGCCAATCTCACCAGCCGAGCCGTTGACGCCGCGGTAAATCTTGCCATTTAAAATAATCCCATCGCCAATGCCCGTCCCTAAGGTTAAAAGCGCTAAGGAATCGGCGTCCTTGATGGTAAAATACTCCCCGTAAGCCGCAATATTAGCATCATTTTCAACGTAAACAGGTACTTCTTGGCCCAAGGCTTTAACTAAAGCTTCTTTTACATCCAAGGTACCCCAACCTAAATTAACCGCTTCATAGACGGTCGTATCTAAAACCGGACCAGGCACCCCAATGCCAATGCCTTTGATATTTTCAAGGTCGATGTTGCGTTTTTTTAGGCTTTTAGCGATATCGCTAAAGATCTGCATGCCCGCCCCTGTTTTACTCGAGGTTACAAGCCATTTGTCTTTTAAGATACCTTCTGTGGTAAAGTGGGCACATTTAACTGTGGAACCACCCACATCTAGGGCTATAATTTCTTTCATATCGATCACCATTTTAAAAAAACTTCCTTAAAA
Source organism: Mollicutes bacterium (assembly GCA_003558105.1). Classification (GTDB taxonomy): domain Bacteria; phylum Bacillota_I; class Bacilli_A; order Izemoplasmatales; family Izemoplasmataceae; genus B1SED10-225. Next base: position 1,795 of record PWMS01000017.1, read on the forward strand.
AGAAGTTTTTTATTTTTTTTCTTTGTGCATGGTATGCTTATTACAAGCGGAGCAATACTTTTTAACTTCTACTCGAGAAGGTTGTGTTTGCTTGTTTTTGGTATAAATGTAGTTTTCATTTTTACAAGTCTCACATCTTAAGGTGAATTGTACGCGCATTTTCCTGCCTCCTTCACAAACTCGATAGTATATTATCACTTTTAAGCGCTAAAATCAAGCTTAAGCCGTGCAATTTTTATTCTTTTTTACTATAATTAAAGAAGGTGATAAGATGAAAAAAAGAAATGAAACGAAAAAAGTTTGTATCGGTCGCGTGCAAGTTGGCGGCCAACATAAAATCGTCATTCAAACGATGGCGAAAAATAGAGCTAAACATATTAAAGAAGCCTTAAAAGAAATCAATACCTACGCCACCGAAGGTGCAGAGATGATTCGCTTCTCGGTCTTAGATGATGCGGACGCGTTGGCCTTTAAGACGCTAAAAGCCCAAACCGATGTGCCTTTGATCGCAGATATTCATTACAATCACCGGCTTGCCCTCATGGCGATTGAAGCGGGGGTTGATAAGATTCGCATCAACCCAGGCAACATTAACGATCAAGAAAAAGTCAAAGCCATCGTAGAAAAAGCCAAAGCTTTTCAAATCCCGATTAGACTTGGGATCAACTTAGGCAGTTTGGAGAAAAACGCGGAAAAAGCGTATGGTAAAACCGCGAAAGCGATGGTGGAGAGTGCCAAGACGTATGTCGAATTTTTTGAAAGTCTCGACTTTTATGATATCGTCATCTCCTTAAAAGCGTCCGATGTCGCGACCACCATTGAAGCTTACAGCCTAGCCGCTGAGATCTTTGATTATCCCTTGCATTTGGGAATCACCGAAGCCGGACCGACCTATCAAGGCACAATTAAATCCGCGGCGGCTTTAGGCGCGCTTATTTATCAAGGGATTGGCGATACCATTAGAATCTCTTTATCGGGCGATAGGCTTGATGAGTTAAAAGCTTGTAAGACCTTGTTAGCGGCGTTTGATTTATACAAACACCCCACCCTCATTAGTTGTCCTACGTGCGGAAGGCTTGCTTATGAGATGGGCCCGATTATAACAGAAATAGAACAATATTTAGAAAACCACCCTACCGATCTTAAAGTCGCGATTATGGGCTGTAGTGTTAACGGCCCAGGCGAAGCGCAAGATGCGGATATCGGGATTGCGGGTGGTAAAAATGAAGCGTTGTTATTTATCAAAGGCAAGATCGTTAAAAAAATTAAAGAAGATGAGATTATAAAGACTTTAATCGATGCGATTGAGCGTTATGATAAGTCATAAAAAAGGCCTTTTAAAGGCCTTTTTTAATCGCTCGTATTGTAGAAGGTTACAAACACTAAGTTCGCTCTTGTGGTACCGTCTTCTGGTGGATGATCGTAATGAAGGTTTTGTAAGATGAAGCGTTGTTGCATCGATTGTATTTGCTCGATAACTTGATAAATTTCATCGATGTCATCGGTGTTAAATCTAATCGTCACACTGCGTGCATCCAAGGATTGAGATAAGGTGTAAAACTCACTGCCTTCTGGAAAAG
>PWMS01000072.1 GCA_003558105.1 Mollicutes bacterium
AGGAGTTGGGCCGGTCCGAGGGCGAAGCCGAGCCGCCAGCCGGTCAGGGAATGGGACTTGGAGAATCCGCCCAGCAGCAGGCAGTTCTCGGAGTAGGCGGCCATCGAGAGGTGGGGGCCGTCGTAACTGAAGAGGGCGTAGATCTCGTCGGAGACGATGAAGATATCGCGTTCCCGGGCGATCCGGGCGATCTCCTCCAGTTCCTCCTCGGTGTGGACCGCCCCGGTCGGGTTGGCGGGGGAACTGACGATGATCAGCTTGGTCCGGTCGGTGATCAGCGGTTCGATCTTCTCCGGCCGGATCGCGAAGTCGGGGTAGGTGTCGTAGAAGACCGGCTTCCCCCCGAAGAGGTTGACCAGGTGCTTGTACATCACGAAGTAGGGGTCGGGGCAGAGGACCTCGTCCCCCTCCTCGATCAGGGCCATAAATGCCAGGACCAGCCCGCCCGAGACCCCGCAGGTGATCATCGAAGCCTCGAAATCCCTCCCGGTCGTCTCCCGCATCGCCTCCTTCACCTTCCGGTTGAGGGCCGGGAGACCCTGGGTCACGGTGTAGGCGTTTCTCCCCGAACGGATGGCTTCCACCGCCGCGTCCTGGATCTCTTTCGGGACGTCGAAGTGGGGCTGCCCGATGCTGAGGTTGATCGGGTCTTCCACCGACTGGGTCAGTTCAAAGATCTTCCGCACCCCCGAGGCGTCGATCATCGAGGTTCTCTTGGCCAGCATTACTCTTCTCCTTATTGACGGGATTATTATTTGTTTTACCCCCCGCCTCGCCCTCTTTTTTTGACAGGATAAAAAAGGGTGCATGGTTTATAAATACGGCAAGGGGTCCTGTAATGCAAAGCAGCGCAGTTGTTAAGGCTGTGCAAACAAACAGGATCAAGGGTGCAGTTGTGGATGTATGGGAAAACGAACCTGTTACTGATAACGAACTCAGACGTGCAGCAGAAATTGCAACCCCGCATATTGCCGGATACTCGGTCGAAGGCAAGGCTATGGGCACAGCAATGTCAGTAAGGGCTGTAAGCCGTTTTTTTGATCTCGGGATGAATAACTGGTATCCGAAAAAGCTGCCGCCACCGCCACATCCCTTTATTAAAACGGATAACTGCATCGAAAATGAACTGATTTACAGGGCGATATTGCACTCATACAATATTGAAAGCGACAGCATCCGCCTTAAGTCCGATCCTGAACAATTTGAGTTGCAAAGGAATAATTATCCTGTCAGGCGTGAGTTTGGCGCATACACGGTTATGGGCAGAGATATCAGCCATGACAACCTGAAAACAGTTAAAAGACTGGGATTCAAAATTGACCATAAACATAATTAAAAAGCAACGGAAAATGAAAAATATCAAAAGTACTTTAACTCTTTTGGCTGCACTCATGCTGGTCATGGCTTCCTGCACAAACCACAATGAAGAGAAATTCATAGGCATACAGCTTTGGTCTGTACGTCATGATATGGAAGAGGACCCGGTTTCTACAATAGCCGCCCTGGGGGAAATGGGCTACGGCTTTGTTGAGGCGGCCGGGTATAGCGACGGCAAGTTTTACGGTATGGAGCCAGCTGCTTTCCGCCAGCTTGTGGAATCAAACGGTATGGTTTTGCTTAGTTCGCATACAGGGAGGGATCTCCCGGCGCCCGGAGAATGGGATGAGGCCATGCAGTGGTGGGAGGAGTGCATACAGGCACATAAAGGGGCAGGTATTGAATTCATTGTGCAGCCCTGGATGGGCAGTGCAGGCTATTCAAGCCTATCGGGCCTGCAGGCGTTCTGTGATTATTTCAATACAGTCGGACAGATGTGCAACGAGAATGGCATAAGGTTCGGATATCATAATCACGACAATGAATTCAATGTGCTGGAGGGAGAGGTAATTTATGATTACATGCTGGAAAATACCGATCCGGAAAAGGTAATGTTTCAGATTGACCTTTACTGGGTAAAGGTTGGCGGTGCCGACCCGGTTGAATATTTTACACACTACCCGGGCAGGTTTGAACTATGGCACGTCAAGGATGAAACAGAGATCGGTGCCAGCGGTGATATAGACTTTGAGAGGAAATACGGCTATGCAGATCTCTCCGGTTTGAGGTACAGTATAGTGGAGGTGGAGCAGTACAACTATGAGCCTCTGGAGAGTGTCAGGATAAGCCTGGAGTATATGATGGATGCAGAATATGTAAAATTTTAATAAGGTATTTTCTTTAAACAAATTATAAATAAAGCTCACAGATGGGGCAGGTGCCATTTTTAGCTATATTTGTGAGTTCTGTAATTTGTTTAGTGTACAAGTTACACTTATCACACACTTGTCGGCCAATATGTTATCAAGGATAAAGAATTTCCTGCTCCCTAAAAAAAGAAGGTTCAGTACTCTATTTCTTTACGGGTTTTTCCTGGGAATAATATTTATTATACTGTTTTCCAGAGTCATGGACTACACCTCAACCGATGAATTCTGCATGAGTTGCCACGTTCATCCGCATGCAGAGGATGCATGGAGGCTTTCAACTCATTATGACAACCCTTCTGGTGTAGTAACCCACTGCGTTGAGTGCCACCTCCCTCCCAAAGGCACATTCAGGCACTACACCGCAAAGGCCGTCACAGGAGCCAGAGATGTTTACGGCCTCATATTCAAGGATCCGGACAATATTAACTGGGAGGCAAAGCGGCATATATCAGAGGCGGTAAAACACACCTATGAAGAATCATGCATAAGCTGCCACCAAAACCTGTTTCCCCTGCAACTTACCGAAGAAGGCATGCATGCACACCTCTACTATGAAGACAACATAGATGACCTTAACTGCCTTAACTGCCACCTGCATGTGGGCCACTACTCCGAGCATGCTCAGGAGATGATAGATTTCGGTTTCGATCAGATCGCAGAAGAACCTGAATATGTTTATGAAAGTTCTGCAATAGTAGTTGAGTTTGAAAAATACACCGAAACAATACCCGAAACTGATGTGGCATTCGATATGCTGCCAATACCCGGAGGGCGTTTCATGATAGGAAGCCCGGAAAAAGAACCCGGCAGGGATGAGGATGAGGGTCCCACAAGGGAGGTTGAGCTAAGCCCCTTCTTTATGTCGGAAATTGAGGTCAGCTGGGAGATGTATATGGCCTTTTTCAGGGAGACTATGTCGGAGGGTAGGCTGGATCATGGCTCCCATGTCAGCCATGAAGACACCGGTAATGAATTGGACGCAATAACAGGGCCAACACCACCCTGGGGAAGCCCTGATCAGGGTTGGGGATACGGAGACA
>PWMS01000035.1 GCA_003558105.1 Mollicutes bacterium
AATCCTTTTTCAGCTTCGGTTACCAATAAACCAAGATCACCAACCGTATCAAAACACAAATTTGTGGGGCACTTAGCCGGTAACTTAATTTGTTTTTGCAAGTTACCATCTGTATCAAATACCCAAACCATGCTTGTATTGAAAACCGCGGCGTATATCAGGTTGTCTTTTGATAAGGCAAGGCCATCGGGTTCCGCTACGCCACCAATATTATAAAAGGGTCGAATATTTTCGATTTTTAGTGTTTTCTTGTTCCAATCGCCAATTAATAAGCGATGTCGCCATGTTTCGTTGATGATAATATTTTTTTCATCATTAATCAATAAGAGCCCATTTGGAAAATACAACCCATCAGCGATAAGCGATACTTCATGCTTTGAATTCAGGGCACACATATAGCCTATGGGTTCTTTTTGAGAACCGCCAGGGCATGTAAATAAGATATTGCCATCTTTATCTTGAATGATATCATTTGGCGCTCGAAATGGTACGCCATCTATACTCTCAGCTAAGGTCTTGGTTTGACTTGTTTTAAGATCTAGCGACCTTATGGCATTGTTTTTTGAATCGCAAAACAAAAGCGTATCATCATCTTGTACCATCATACCATTTGGCGCGCCACCAACATTAAATCTAATCAGTTTTTTTGTGTCTCGTTTGTATTCGGTGATAGTTCCACCAAGCAGTTCAACAAAATAAATGTTGCCTTTATGTGTGATAACGGGGCCTTCTGGAAACTTTAGTTTTGAGGCCAAGGTTGTTATAAGCATTAGATTAATCCTCCTTAGGCGTTTCATCAGGACCGTATAAAATCAAGCCACCATCCACGCGTATCGTCTCACCGGTAATATATTCGGCTTCATCAGAAATAAGGTAGTTCACCAAACCCGCCATATCATCGGGTTTTCCTCGTCGTTTTAAAGGGACCAGTTTACTTAGGTGTCCTTTTCTCAAGGTCTCATTTGAGTAATCATTTCTAACAGCCGTAGCGCCTGGGGCGATTGAGTTTACCGTGATGTTATGATCTGCTAGTTCAATGGCTAAGGATTGAACCGACCGGTTTAAAGCGGCCTTTAAAGACCCATAAACAACATCGTTACGATAAGCACGTATACCCCTGGTTGAAGAGATATATATGACACGGCCTTTTATCTTGTGTTCGATCATATGATTGACAGCGATTTTGGTGCAAAGTAAGTAACTACGAAAATTCAGTTGATAAAGAAAATCAATCGTATCGGTTTTTAAGGTGGTTATACTTGTGAATTTTGTTTTACCCGCGTTACACACCAAAACATCCAGGTGACCTAAGTCATCAATGGCTTGCTTTGTTATACGTTTTGGTGTCTCTTTTTCTTCAAGCCTTGCTTGATAGTAAAAACATTTTTGGTTTAATCCTAATATCTCTTCTTTAAGGGATATAGCCTCATCTTCCTCTTCAAGATAAGTAAAAGCAATATCATAGCCTTCCTTGGCCAATCGCTGGGCAATGCCTCTTCCGATGCCTCTGCTAGCGCCTGTTATAAATGCTGTTTTTCTCATATGAACCAGCCTTTCACGGATTGACCAAGGTGCCATCAGGCAGTCTGGTCTGTGTCCACTTTGTTACCCTAGTTTTAATGGGGTATTTTTTTGCCAATGTCTCATTGATATCAATCCCGAATCCTGGTTTGTTATTGGCGTAGATATAACCGTCTTTCACAATCGGCATGCCAGGGAAAACTTCATATATAGCGTCTGAAAAACCCCACCATTCAAGCATCCCAAAATTATGAGAATTCAAACTTAAATGGACATTAGCCGCATGTCCAATTGGGGATACATCGCCTGGTCCGTGCCAAGCGGTACGAATCCCAAATTGTTCGGCAAAAACCGCGAGTTTCCTTGCTGGGGTGAAACCACCAATTTGACTGATATGAATCCGTATAAAGTCAATTAAACGATTCTTAATTAAATCTGTCCATTCTAAGGGATTGTTAAAAAGTTCTCCAATTGCAATGGGTGTGGCTGTTTGTGATTTGAGTTGTTCTAACCATGCGACTTGTTCAATCGGTAAGGGGTCTTCTAAGAAAAACAAGCGGTATTTCTCGAGTTTTTTTGCTAGATAGATGGCTTCAGATGGCATAAGTCGTTCGTGAATATCATGGATTAATTCGAGTTCATCACCAAAATGTTTGCGGATATGCTCAAACATTTTAATGGTGTCAAGCATGTATTGAGTGGGATTGGAATAGACGCCCGGTTCTGAATTTGGCGGTGTGTTTAAATCTTTGGGTATACCACCATACAGTCCCCATTGAATTCGAACATGGTTGATGTTTTGTTTTTTGAAAGTTTCGATTTTTTCCACGATATCGGATAAGGTTGTACCGTTAACATGCCGATAAAACGGAACAGCTTCGCGTGATTTGCCACCTAGTAGTTGATAGACGGGTAATCCTGCTATCTTTCCTTTAATGTCCCACAGGGCCATATCAACGCCTGAGATGGCATTGTTGGTGATGCCCCCGTTGCGCCAGTATGCATTGTTGTGCATAAGATGCCATAAATCTTCAATTTTATGAACATCTCTATCAATAAGCAAGGGCTTTAAGTAGTTATCAACAACGTTTTTGACAGCCAGTTCACGATAGGCAAACGTGGCACAACCAAGACCATATAAACCTTCTTGGTCGGTTTCTACTTTAACCACAATGAGGTTAATACCTTCTGGAGCGGTGAGAATAGTTTTAATATTCTTAATAACAGGCATATTTTTCTCCTTTGATTATTTTAGTAAAAAAATACCAACTAAAGATGATATTTTATAGATTAATTATAATCATTTGGCGGTTAAATTACAATGCGCTATATAAAAAAGGTTATCACGAAGACATGGTCGTAACGATTATTATAATTTTTTTTAAAAAATGTTCGGTTATTCTTTATTTCAATGGGGTAAGAATTTTTCTATAAGTGTCTAATAAAAGAAAATAAGTACATTTGAATTTCTTAAAACGAAAATATATGTATATAGTTATGGTAAATGCAAATAATAAGATACAATGAAATTAACTTAAAATAGGAGAGAATTTTATGAAAAAATTATTGGCATTAGTGATTGTGGTGACTGCGGCCCTTGCATTAATGGGATGTGGAGGACGAGATCAAATCGATGACACGGGTGGTATATTCGACGATAGTGACACATTGTTTGGTTTTTCGGCACTCTCAACAGTCATGAAATTACACAATGACGTCAATGACACAGAAATGTATCAATCGCAAATCATGAATTTATCTTACACGAATGAGGATGACACCATTGAGCTTCTTTCGGAAATCGATGCTTTAAAGCCCTATCTCGAATTGGTGTCGACGTTTATGGGAGGCGAGCATAATTTCGATGTAGACGTCACCGATTCAAGTCATGAAGATTACGAACATCAAATGGTCATCTCAACGACTAACATGGAAGGAAACGTAGTACGTTATACAATGCATTACAATGAAACCTTCGATAACGATGACGAAGAGGTTGATCCAGAAGAATATGACAGTGTGATAGAAGGCATTATGATTATTGACGATGTAACCTACACGTTAGAAGGTAAGCGTCAAATTGATGAAGGAGAAGAAGCGCTCGAACTCGTCGCAAAACTCGATGATGATAATTATGTAACCCTGGATTATGAAATTGAAATTGATTCTGATGATCATTCAGTTGAATTTGATTATGAGATGTTTAAGGACAATCAACTTGTGATGCTCATTGAACTTGAATTCAAGGAAAGCGATGAAGAAACCGAAATCAGCATGAAATTCATTCAAGGTACGCGTGAAATTGAATATGATTTCGAAGTTGAACGCGATGAAAACAATGAACGGACCATCGAAATTGAATATAAAATCAGTGTAGATGGCAGTGTAGTCGAAGAAGGCGAAGCTGAAGTTAAAATCACGTTTAACGAAGATACCGAGCAATATGTCATTCGTTATACAATCGAAACAACGGATGGTAAAACCGTTACTGTCGATGTTGATTACCGAGATTAGAAATAAGAAACAAATAACAAGCATCGATCCATGGTTTTAGACTAGAATCAAACGGTCTTTCATAAGGATAATCATGCCATAAATGCAAGGATGCGCCTTTTTGAAAGACCGTTTTTTACTATAATAAGGGTGGAGAATATGGTTATAGTTTTGAAGGAGGTTTGATTATGAGTATGATATACAAAAACGGACGAAAGGCGCTTTTTATCCTCGGTCTCATCGTGGCATTGATGATGCTGTTGACTGTGCTTAAATTTGAAGGGCTTAATTACGCCGGTTATGAAGTTATTTTTGGTAAAGAAATCTTTGATGTCAATCCATTTGATCTTGGCTCTATTGCAAGTGCTTATTTGCCTTTTTCATTTAGTGCCTTACTTGCCTTTACGCTACCTTTAATTGCAGGTATCATAGCGCTCGTATCGAAGAAGCTACCATTGGTATCGCTGGTATTATTGGTTGCCGGTTTAATCTTTTTAATCCGCCTGCCAGATACGATTGAAATCGTCTACGTTGTGGCCGGTAGTGAAAATTCAACTGAAATCGATTGGACCATGGGACTAGGTCTCATTGGCGCTTTAGTGTTTTCGTCTCTTGCGACGGTATTAAACGTGTTTTTGGTTGTAAGTGATAAATAGACAAAATCACTGGATTATGTTGAAAGATACAATTACGAACCAATATAGATCGTTTTTGTCGGTCTTTTTAAGCAAATATTGTACTTTTAAGTTCAAAGATGGCCCCATAAGATTGCCTATATCTTTTGTGATATTTTGTCCCATTTTGCCATATTATATTGTACACCAATCATTACGAGAATTGAGTGATAAAGTTTTAACACATAGTAATTTATGTTAAAATATGTTTATACAAGAAGGCAATCTTGCAACCTTGTTTGAATTGACTATAAGTCATAAATCAAGCTTGATCATCTTTTAACATGGCTTGATTTTACAAACCCTAATTCTAAAGGAGAATCTTTTATGAAAACAGCCATTCTTACAGATTCAGCCGCAAACTTAGATAAAGAAGTCCTAGATCTTTATCCCAATCTTTTTGTCATTCCCCTGCAGATTCTGATTGACGATGATAGTTATCGCGATCAAGTTGAAATTACCAGCGAAGAAGTATACGAAAAACTCGATAGTCACAAAATGAGCACCAGCCTTCCAAGCAACGAAGACCTCTATGAAATGCTAGACAGTATCAAAAAGCAAGGGTACACCCATGTTTTTGCGATTAATCTCTCTTCAGGTCTCAGTGGTACGTTCAATGCTTTTCGTCTTGTTTTCAAGGATTATGAGGGCCTTTCTTTCACGCATTATGATTCTAAGACCCTTGGCGCTGGGCTAGGCTATATTGTTGAACATGCCGCAAAACAAATTCAAAAAGGCATATCAAATGACAAGATTGTAAAGTCGCTCGATACGCTCCGCTATGAAAATAGTCTTTCCATCTATACCATTGAGACGCTTAAATATTTACGCCGTGGCGGCCGTATTGGTAAAGTTGAAGGTACTATCGGTCATGCACTACGTGTTAAACCTGTCATCACGGTTAATGATGAAGGGGTTTATGTGACGCTTTCAAAAACGATTGGATCGCTGCATCGTGCACTTCTCAACATGAAAAAACTACTTGTCAATAAATTTAGTACTGATCCGATTGATCTTACGATTCACTACGGTGATGATTATGACAAGGCGAAAGACTTGGCTGAAAATCTCAAAAAAAGTCTTACCATCAAGACACTCCGCCTGTCTAGACTCACGCCTGTGTTGGGTATCCACACCGGCCCTAAAATGTTTGCTTATGTCGCGCAACGCGTCAAGTAGATTTCATCTTTAAATTGAAGTGTCGGACCTTTTTGGGGTCCGACACTTTTTGATTTTAGTGCATTCATTGGCTGCTTCTTCAAATCATGACTTTAAACCCTTGATTATTGCTTTAACAAAGGCAGGTAAATCTTTTGGTGTTCGAGACGTAATCAAATTGCCATCGATAACGACTTCTTCATCTACATAAGTTGCCCCAGCATTCTCAATATCGACTTGTAGTGAGTAAAATCCTGTCAACTTACGATTAGATAAGTCACAGCTAGAAATCATAAGCCAAGGGCCATGACAAATGGCGGCGATGGGTTTGTTTTGATCGTTCATCGCTTTGGCAAAATCTACCGTTGCTTGGCTGCGGCGCATATAATCAGGTGAAAAGCCTCCAGGGATAACCAAGGCGTCATAATCTTTTGCTGAGATGTTTTGACTCGATAGATCACTTTTGATTGGAACCCCATTTTTACTCTTATAAATCGTATCTTTTCTAGTGCCAATCAAATCGACATTGAAACCTTCTTCTTGTAAACGATAATAAGGATAAAGCAGTTCTTTATCATCGTATAAATTTTCTAATAGTATCGCAATTTTCTTAATAAATAACACGCTCCTTTAACGAGGGTTTATACTAAGTTCATTATAATCAAAGAATCGGTAAATGTAAAAATATGTGCCTAAAGAAAAGGGCTTCGCTTTTCGCGAAGCCGCTTTGATTATTCCAAATCAAAAGCTACAACAATGTCTTCATCAAGGCACCGGAAGGTAAAACTATTCATTAAAAATAGTTTAATATTTTTACTGTCATGAGCCTCATAGCCGACACTATAGTCTTGACCAAGTGTGAGTTCAAGGTCCTCGTGATCCCTAGGAATAAGGAAGGCGCCTTTGATTACTCTAGAACGAATAACATCGCCACCGATGATCGCTTCAACATTCTTGCGAAGCAATCCGCCTTGGTACATCTGATTGAGACGCTGTAATACTTCATCGGATACAATCATGTCGTAAGGACGTTCGGTGTAGGCGTCATTAAGGGTGTTTGCACCTTTACTAACAGCTTTTAGGATGTCATTGGGGTCTTTTGTTAGTTTTAAACGTGTTCCGGCTACTTCATCTAGGCCTTTGATACCTGCGGCTTTATGACCGTTGTAGATGGCATCTTCTTCAAAGAAAGCGAGTTTCTCAGCGGCATCTTCCAAGTTATCGAGTTCTGCATCTTTTTCACCGCGTAAAATGTTGTCGAGTTCCCAGCGAGCAAGGTCGAATTCGATGCGGGTTTCCATCAAGGGAACGACGTCATAAAGGCTTGCGCCAACCTCGCCTTTTTTCATATCTTTAATGGGTTTTAAGCGACCTTGAGTGATGCTGTTTGCCGCTAAACCTTTAGGGCCTACAACGTTAAGAACGCCTCTGGCGGTTAACTGTGAAAGGATAACTTCCTTTGCACGGTCGTTGATTTCTGCCCATGCTTCTGTGGGAATCGGTGCTAATGATTGTTTAAATAAATCCATCAAATCGCCTCCTTAGCGTTTCAGTTTGCCTATGTTGAGACTTTTGTTTCGATTGGTTGGTTCTTCTTCGCCTTCTTCATCGTCATGATGACCGATGGGGCCTTCTTTAAAGAGATTTTCTTTTAGTTCTGCATCAAATTCTGGCAGTTGTCTGCGTAACCATTCAATGCCCATGGCGGCATGTTCGAGTTCTTCATCCCGGTTGTGTTTTAAAATAGCTTTAAGTTCATCGTCATTGGTGGCACTCATCCGTTGGTTATACCAATCAACGGCTTCAAACTCCTCCATAATACTTTTGATGATACGGGTTAAATCTCGTGTTTTCTCATCAAGTAATTCAATTGGTTCATGGTATTGATCTGTAGCCATATAATCCCTCCATTGATTAAATATGATTTCGCTTAATTATAACATTTTGAAGCCATGCCATCAATTGAAATGGCTGGTGTTATTGTTAAACGGCATCTTAAAACATAAACAGAACGCACAATTTAGTTTATTATTATTTAGTTTGTAATTTTATCTTAAATAACATAAAATTATATTTGGCATAAAGCAATGGAGGCTATGATGATGAAAACCTTAATGTTTAAAGGTGTGTTACTTTTTTCTGTATTATTCACGAGCATCACCTTATTTAGCAGTATTCTTAATTTAAGTTTGGGTCAAACAGAGGATACACACGCCCATATCCTCATGCGTGGTGGCTTTGTTTTGGTAGGGACCATCATAACCATCATGTTTTTTCATTACAAACCAAAAATATATCCTTTAAGGTATGCAGTCCCTTATGCGATTGGACAAACCTTAATTTTTGTCATGGTCTTTATTACGGGATTATTCACTTCTTTACACCCAGATGCATACCGGGATGCGTTTTTTAATTTTACGTTTGTGGCTGTGATTGTTATCGTGGTATTGATCATCATCGATGTTTTGCAACATCAAAAGCGTTTAAAAAGCCAAGGCTAAATAACAATGATTGCAAAAATTTACGTATCAAACAGGAGGTAAGGATGGCTAAAGAAAATCTTACGATTCGAAAAGCACAAGCCAAAGACCGCGATGTGATTGAAGTGCTGTGGTACAAAGTGATTGTCGAAGCATTCAAAGTAGAACAGTTTGATGAGCGTCTCACCCCTAAGCGAGAACTAAAATTTAAAATGGACCAGCTTGATGAGGCTTTTAAAAACCAATCATCAACTTATTTTTTGGCATTTGAGGCCAATACGCTTGTTGGTACAATTGCGTATGGGTCTCCACCTAATAGAGGGATTTTAAAACAAACCGGTAACGAGTTAAAAGACACCGTTGAACTTGGTTCTTTGTATATAGACCCATCTAAACAAAAAAGAGGTTACGGCCGTAAATTATTAATCTATGCCTTAAAAGATCTTTTGGATCAAGGGGTTAAAACCGTATGTTTCGATTCAATCTATGAAACATCCAAGGCGATTTGGCGGCGTATGTTTGGGGAACCAAAATATAATAAAAAAGCCCCTAATCATAATTTTTATCACATGATTTGGGTGGTTGATGTCAAGTCATCTATCGATCGTCTCATAAACTACAAACCCTAACGCATCTAGATATGGTTTATCTGTTAAATGATATTAGAAGATTTTCCTCGGGAAGTCTTCTTTTTTTCTTATCAATCTCAGGGCTAGATATCATAATGGCTTAAGTGATTATTGATATTTGACTTTTGAAGATGTGATTTTTAACAAGGGTTTTTACTTCTAAAATCTAAAAGGATATTGGTTGACTTTTATTATTATTATTGCTATCATTAATAAAAATATAAGGCATACCTTAAGAAGGAGAGAATGATGAAAAAAATATTATTATTAATCATCATTGGTTTTATGGCAATCACCCTCAGTGCTTGTGATGAAACCCGTGATTCGGATAAATTGCAAGTTGTAGCTACAACGACATATGTTGGGGATATGGTAAGAAATGTTGGTGGTAATTTGGTTGAGGTTTCAGTTTTGATGGATGTTGGTGTCGACCCGCATGAATATCAACCTAGACAAAGCGATACAGAAAAAATTGCCTCAGCTGATTTGCTTGTGATTAACGGCTTGAATCTCGAGGAAATGATGGGCGAGGTCTTTCGTCAAATTGGCGATGACAAACTTTTGGTATTAGGCGATTATGTGGATCAAGCGGATTTATTATTTGAAGAGAATGATGAGGTTGATCCTCATATTTGGTTTGATCTTGAGATTTGGCAATCATTGACACTGGTTGTGGCTGAGAAACTAGGCACATTGGATGAAAATAATCATTTGTATTATCAAACAAGAGCCAAGGAATATAGCCTTGATTTAAAAATGTTAGACGTTTATATTCAAGATCGTATCGATGTGGTGCCTGAAGATAAACATGTGTTGGTCACTGCTCATGATGCCTTTGCTTATTTTGGTCGGTCATATGGATTTGATGTTTATGCCGTTCAAGGTATCTCTACTGAGGCAGAAGCTTCTATTTCAGATATTGATGAGTTGGCCCAATTACTTGTGGATTTAGATATCAATAAAGTGTTTTGGGAAACCTCTGTACCACAATCAACGGTGAATGCTTTGGTTGCGGCTGCGCAAGCCTTGGATCATGATGTTAGCGTCGGTGGTGAATTGTATTCTGATTCTACCGGGGGTTGGGATGATGGCCATGAAACATTGATACGAACATACCGCAATAATGTGGATACTATTATTGATGCGTTAATGGAGTGATTGAGATGAAACATGCGTTTAAAGTTGAAGATTTAACGGTTGCTTATGATCGTGAACCGGTTCTATGGGATATCGATTTAGAAGTTCCTTCTGGTATAATTATGGGGATTGTAGGACCTAATGGTGCGGGTAAAACAACGTTGGTAAAAGCGGCTTTAGGTTTGATAAAACCCTTGAGTGGTTATACTTCGTTTTTTGATTTATCATACCGTAAAATGTATAAAAAAATCGGTTATGTGCCGAAAAAAGGGAGCGTCGATTGGGATTTTCCAACCACGGTTTTTGATGTTGTATTAATGGGACGCTATGGTCATGTAGGATGGATCAAACCACCAAGATCAAAAGATAAAAAGATTGCCCATAAGGCGTTAGAAAAAGTGGATATGTTGCCTTATGTAAATCGTCAAATTTCAGAGTTATCTGGTGGGCAACAACAGCGTGTCTTTATCGCTAGAGCCTTGGCTCAAGAGGCAGACATTTATTTTATGGATGAGCCTTTTCAAGGTGTGGATGTTAAAACTGAAAAAGCCATTGTGTCCTTATTTAATGAACTAAAATCTAAAAATAAGACCGTTATCGTCGTGCATCATGATCTAAATACGGTAAAGGCCTATTTTGATTGGGTCACGCTATTAAACGTTAAGGTTATCGCAAGTGGTCCTATCAACGAGGTTTATACAAAGGAAAATATTGCTAAAACCTATCGAATGCATGCTTTGCATGAAGTTGAGAAAGATCATTATGTTTGATTTTAGTTATACTTTAACTGTGGTGATTTTAGGCACGATGATTTTAGGTGGCATTGCCGGTATGTTGGGCACGCTTTTAGTTTTAAGACAACAAGCTTTAGTGGGGGATGCTTTGTCTCATGCGACGTTGCCTGGGGTAGCCTTGGCCTTTATGTTCATGAACGTCCGTAGTCTTGAAGTTTTATTGGTTGGTGCGTTTTTTAGTGCGGTTATCGCGATGATTCTTTTGGATGTGATTAAAAATTTTAGCCGGATTAAATTTGACGCCGCGATGGCATTGATTTTATCAGCGTTTTTTGGATTTGGACAAGTTTTGCTCTCGCATCTACAAAAGACAGGCGCTTCTGCACAAGCCGGCCTTTCGAGATTTATTTTTGGTCAAGCTGCGACATTATTGGTGCGCGATGTTTATGTTATTGCCGGGGTTGCGGCTTTTATATTTGTTTTATTGCTTTTATTCTGGAAAGAACTAAAGCTTTATATATTTGATGAAGCGTTTTTTAACTCGATTGGATACAGTCGTCGATTTATCAATGGCTTGATGACGTTTATGGTTGTGGTCATTATTACGATTGGGATTCGGATGGTTGGTGTCATTTTGATGAGCGCCTTAATCATTGCGCCTGCGGTTGTTGCCCGACAATTTTCAAATCGCTTTGTTTTCAATGTTTTTCTCGCCGGCATCGTCGGGGCAACCTCAGCGGCGATTGGAACATATTTAAGTTCAACCGCGGCCAATGTGCCAACGGGACCTGTGATTGCGGTTGTTCTAGGCATGATGGTGATAATTAGCGTTATGGTTTCTCCTCACACAAGCATTATTGTACGCATGATAAAAAATCGAAATTACGTGATAAAAATTAAGAAGTACCGCAAACTTATCCATTTTTATGAAAATCCTCAAAAACTGGCAAATGGTACGGATAATTACCAATATTTTCTTGATCATAACTACATGGAAAAAGAAAGAAATACACTGAAAATCACACAAAAAGGACTAAAAAAAATTCACTCAATTAAAGGGGTGAATTATGATGAGTATTGAGATCTTACTGATTGCTTTGGTAACGGCTTTAGCGACATCTTTAATCGGCATCTTTTTAGTGTTGAGGAAATTATCTATGCTGACCGATGCGATATCACATACGATACTTTTGGGGATTGTCATCGCGTATTATTTTGTGGGGGATCTACACAGCCCTATTTTGCTTGTTGGGGCTACGCTTATGGGTGTTTTGACGGTCTATTTAATTGAGAGTATATTAAAAGTAAAACATGTCAATGAAGGCGCAGCTATTGGGGTTGTCTTTACGATGCTCTTTAGTATCGCGGTCATTGTTATTAATACGCAATATCGTAATGTGCACTTAGATGTTCATATGGTTTTATTGGGGAATTTAGAATTTACGATTTTCAATAGAACCCATATTGGCCCCTTTAACTTACCAACCTCTCTTGTGGTTATGACCACGGTATTGATGCTTAACGTAGTGCTGATAGGGTTGTTTTATAAAGAGATTAAATTGATTAGTTTTGATTATGCACTGGCCAAGGCGCTTGGATTTGCGCCTGTTCTTCTCCACTATGTTATGATGACCTTTGTCTCACTAACGGCGGTAGCAGCATTTGACGCTGTGGGCGCGATTTTGGTTATTGCTTTGATGATCGGTCCGCCGATTACCGCGCTTTTTTATACAAAAACGTTGTTTAAGACAATATTGCTAACTTTATTGATTGCCATGATCAATACGGTTGTTGGATATCAACTCTCTATTATGCTAGATGTTACCATATCTGGCATGATCGCTACAGTGGTTATGTTTAACTTTATGATTTCGTTTATTTTTGCGCCTAAAAAAGGGTTGTTATCTCGCTTGATCACCATTAGACAACAAAAGAAATCCGCTGCCTTTATCAC
>PWMS01000039.1 GCA_003558105.1 Mollicutes bacterium
ACGAAGACGCTGATGACGAAATCGGTCTCATTTTACGTTATGAAATGGGCTGGGGCGACGGTCAAAACGATCGTGATGGCCTAGTATCAGACGATGATCCATCTGGTGATACGCCGAACAAATTCATCACCATTAAAGAAGATGGCGATTTTGTAGGATTTGATGAAAACGGGGAAAAACATATTTTTGTCTATGAAGGTACTAACGAGGTTATCTATCAGGATGAAATGTTTGGTCCTATGCTT
The DNA here is from genome assembly GCA_003558105.1 of Mollicutes bacterium. Classification (GTDB taxonomy): domain Bacteria; phylum Bacillota_I; class Bacilli_A; order Izemoplasmatales; family Izemoplasmataceae; genus B1SED10-225. The sequence continues at coordinate 246 of PWMS01000039.1, forward strand.
CCAGATACAGGAACTTTAACTGTGGTTTTTTACGATCCGAATGATTATTCAGATGTTGAAGATTGGGAAATTTGGACATGGGGAGCTGGTGACGATGGTTTTGAGGCCAACGACGATGATGGCGGCGTTCCTATGGACACGATTTTAGGTGTCGATGGACAACTTTATTCAGAAGCACAATTCCGCGTTGCGACCATTCCAATCGGTGAAAACCCAGGATTTGAAGACGATGAAGAATATCTTGAAGGTAAAATCGGCTTACTTTTCCGTACGTTAGGTGGTTGGATTGAGCAAACCAACGATGTGCATATTGATGTCAGTGATATTGCTGGTGGTGGGCATCAAACACTTTTCATGGCTGGTGAACAAATTTTTAGTAGTTTTGAAGAACTAGAAAACTTTGCAATGCCTGCGGAAATTACTGATACCACCGCTCTTGATCCAAATTCTGCCTTAATTGAATTTAATAAAGGTATTACTGTTTTGGATGAAGACGATGAAGGCGAAATGTTTGAAATCTTTGATCTTGATTGGTTTACTGTTTTAGATAATGATGGCAATGAAGTGGACATCCAAGATGTTTCCTTTACCCAAGGTCAACAAAGTGTTTCTGAGTTTGTTTTGCTTTTTGATGATAATAATGCATTGAACGCTGCGGATGCACCTTACACCATCATTTTCCAATCTGATCCAGACAACGAAGAAACCCGTACAGAAGCAACGCTTGAAATCAGTGATGAAGCGCCAACCATTAGAATCGTTGGTAGCACATCACCTGAATTAGAACTTGGCGATTCATACAGCTTACCCGCATTTAGTGCAACAGAGGTAATCAACGAAGAATCACGTCCTTTATACGATGTTTATGTTAAAGAAGGACATGGATACTTAAGCACCCGTGAAGCTGGGGTTTATGATATCGTCATTGAAGCAACCGATACATTTGGTAACGTTGCCACCGAAACGATTTCGGTCACGGTAACCGACCCTTGCGATCCTGAAGCACACTTAAATAACAATACCATTCAAAATGTTGTTTATGCGACGTTCTCAGGATTATCAATTATCCTTGCGGGCGCTTGGTTTATTGCGCGTCGTGCAAAAGGAGGCCGTCAATAATGAAAAAGACAATATTTAGTATCGCTTTATTGTTTGTATTATCCTTTGTTTTAGTTGCATGTGGCGGTAATGGTGAAGAAGAATGTACAAACCGTGCGGATGAAGGCCAAGAGTATTATTTTGACCAAGACCAAACGGAAACTGTAACCATTACACTTTGGTTAGATAATGAAGATTATGCCAATGCGATTATTTCTGAATTTGAAGAACAAAACCCTGGTATTCGTGTCCGCTTTAACGAAGTCGGTAGTGTTGATGTTCGTCAACAATTAGAACTTTATAGTGGCTCAACCGCAGCTGGTGATGTTGTGATGTTCCCTCATGACCATATCGGTGCTGCTTTACAATCCAACTTGCTTTACCCAATCTAAGGTAGCTTTGCTGATGATATTCAAATGCGGATGATTCTATCCGGTGTTGAAACCGCAACCTATGTGGATGAAGACAGCGGCGAAAGCACACTCTATGGTGTCCCACTTTCTGGTGAATCTGTGGCGCTATTTTATAACAGAACGTTACTTGAAGAACTGACTGGATCTCCAGAACCAGAAGAAGGCATGACATTTGAAGATATCATGGCTCAATATTATGAATATCAAGATATTTTAGAAGAAGATTATGGCAACCTTATGATTGCCTTAGACGTTGGCAACGCTTATGATATGCATTTCTTAGCAACGGCATTTGGGTATCAACTCTTTGGTCCTGATGGCCTGGATAGTGATGCTGTTAACCTTAACTCACAAGAAATGATTGATGCCTTGACATTTATGGTTGAAGAATTAAAACCAGCGCTTGCCGGTTATAATTCTGGTGACTTAGACGGTGAATCTAACCGGACGTTATTTGAAGAAGGTAATTTACCTTATATCGTGGATGGCCCTTGGTCAATCCAACGTTACGTTGATGCAGATCTAGACTTTGGTGTTATGCAACTGCCAACGTTAAATGGTGTTCAACCACAAACGTTCTCAGGTGTACAAATGGGTGCGGTATATTCTGGTACCCAACATCCTGATGCTGCGTTTGCCTTACTTGAATTCATGGCTTCTGACCGCGGCTTAGAAATCATGTATGAAACCAGTAATCGTCTGCCTGCATTAGAAGACGTTAGTGGTATTGCTGGCGTCGGCGATGATGAATATTTACAAGGCATTTCTGATCAATTGAACTATTCAATTCCAATGCCAATTATTCCTGAGATGGGATTCTTCTGGGATAACGCTGGTAGTATGTACGGCGCTGTTTGGAACGAAGACGAAACACCAGAAGATGCGGCTAATGAAGCTCAAGATGGCTACGAAGCTGCAGCAAATTAATTAATTTAGACGTTATTTAGAGATGAAAATGGCCATGAATGAAGCAATATTCGTGGCCTTTCTTCTCTGCTTTAATAAGGATGTGTTTTAATGTTGCCAAGAAAAGATAAAATCATCGCACTACTTAAAGCTTTAGCCTCTTCGGTTATTTGGGGGCTTGGCCAACTATTCAACCGACAATGGGGAAAAGCCTTATTATTTTTCCTTGTTTTTGCTTTATTAATTTTTGTTGAGACCACAGAAATATCGATAAAAAGAGATGCCGAATACGATTTTGATGGATTCGAGTTTAATTCGCCTTATACGTATGAATTTGACTTTTATGATTTGATACCAGGAAGAGATATGACCTATGAAACCTCTAAAGGTCATCTCAATGATTATTATTATCGTGCCCGTGCTGGTGAATATGAGTCTATTGAAATTTTAACGTATGCTGCTAAACTCAATGATCTTACCTTTGATGAAGATGTATTTGCTTTTTTAGATGAAAACGGTAATGAAGTTCAACCTGAAAGCAACCGTATACAGTTTACCCCTGAGGATTTATACACATATTTAGGGGAGCGTATACGCTATTTAGAAGAAGCTTTAAATCTTGAGGAATATGAAGAACAAGCGCATGAAATTGCGATAGAAGATGTTGAAACTTTAACAGACCGTGCTTATTTAAACTTAGTGAACAATGCGTTTTTTACGGATACCGATGCGATGCAACGTGTCGAAGTTAAGACCATTGAACTTGCCGAACAAGCTTTGCTTGATGATGGCCACGACCCAGAGGCAGAGGATTTCCAACAATTGCTTGATAATTATGTGGAAGAAAACTACGTCAGTCTAAGACAAGATGCTGAAGATATTGTCTTTGATGCCTACTATGAAGAGATGAAAGACCCGCACTACGAACAAACCTTTGACACCCAATATCGACGTTATTATCAAAATCGCTTTAATCGAGCTTTAAATAGCTTTTACGCTGATTTGTTATTAGAAGATGATGATATTAAAGCCTTTGAAGTTTCGCTTCAAGGGGGCATGGGTTCTCGTGATAATTATGGGAATGATGCGTATAATAAAATGTTGGTTAATATCTATTTTGCGTATCAACCCGATCGTAATGAATACTTTGTCGAACTTTTTGATAACACTTTTTACAATAATCGCGGTTTCTTTATCCGCGGTCTTTGGGGCGTTTTCACCCTCGGTGAAACCCCGCAACGCTCTTTAAGCGATCACACCATCTTAGGGTTTTTACTACCTGAATCACCAACGACCAATTATGAAGCTAGAACGATTGAACTTGCGGGACACCACTCCACACAGCTTCTCTTGCGTGGGATTATCTCGACATTATTGCTTTTTTACTTTGTAGTCATCTGGGTTTGGAATATCAAAGATGCCTATAAGACAGCACTCGTGATTCGTAAAGAACGCAAAGTCCCATCGCAAAAACAATACTTTAAAGACCTTTACGAAAACTCTTTTGAATATATTGTTTTAATGCCCGCGTTATTCTTGGTTACCTTTATTTCAATGATGCCGATTTTATTTGGGATGTTTGTGGCCTTTACCAACTATAATGCTGAAAATTTACCCCCAGGCCAACTGGTTCAATGGGTAGGCTTAGATAACTTTAAAGCCATTTTCACCCTTTCTAGAGATGGCGGTATGCCGTTTGGTGAGATGTTCTTTAGGGTCTTTTATTGGACCATCATCTGGGCGGTTGGGACGACCGTTACGGTATTCTTTGGTGGCTTATTCCAAGCGGTCATCTTAAACAACAAACGCGTTATATTTAGAAAAGCGTGGCGGGGACTTTTAATTTTACCATGGGCCGTCCCAGCACTTATCTCACAGATGATTTTTAGAGTCATGTTCCAAGACCGTGGTTATATCAATAGTGTTTTATCTGAAACAATCATCTACGATTTTTTCATGAAATATGGTATGCTCGGACGCTCACCATCCGAAGTCGGTGAGGGTTTATCTCGTTTTTTATATTTCGGAAATCAACACATTCAGTGGCTCACCAACTCTAACAACCCTTGGTTTACAAGAATATTCTTAATCATTCTCAATATTTGGTTAGGTTTCCCCTTCTTTATGGCCTTGATGACTGGGGTCATGACCTCTATTAATAAAAACCTCTATGAAGCGGCCTCAATCGATGGGGCTTCTAACTTCCAACAATTTAAATTTATTACCTTACCGCTAGTATTGGTCGCAACATCACCGCTATTAATCATGACGTTTGCGATGAACTTCAATAACTTCGGTATGATCTATTTCGTGACCGGCGGTGGTCCGGGTGGCTCCTTTGCAACGGCCTACGCGGGGCACACCGATATTTTGATTTCGTGGATTTACAAACTGACCACAGATCAAACGATTCGTTGGTACTCGATGGCCAGTGTCTTCTCGATTTTAATTTTCTTAATTATTGGGACCGTCTCCGCATGGAACTTCATGCGTACGCGCGCCTTTAAGGAGGATATGTAATTATGAATTTCACTTTGATATTCTCTATTATGGTGGTACTAATCTTACTCTTTACATCTCAGAGTTTAACGGTTTCTGTGGCAGAGAGAAAAGGCTACAAAGGCATTTTGCCAGGGTTGATTGGGTTTATACCTGGGGTCGGTATGTATTATTACATTAAGATAAAAAAATCTAAACGTAATATCGCTAAAGGTTCTTTGCGTCATGTCTTCACCCCCTCAAATATTATAGGAACCATGTTCATCTATACAGAACTCATTGTTTTAGGCTTTATTGTTTTGGTGCCGATCGTTTATGTAATCGGGGCATCCTTAAACCCACTGAGTGGTTTACCTAGAACGATTTGGCCCGATGAGCCAACCCTTAGAAACTTCCGGTTCTTATTATCGGGCGTGGGTGAATACGCTGGACAAGAAGTCACCACAGAATTCACGTCATGGTATTGGAACACCTTACAGATTGCCTTCTTTACGATGGTGTTTGCGGTCTTGTTTATCACCGGTACCGCATATGTCTTTTCACGCTATAAATTTAAAGGCAAGAAAACTGGGTTACTGTTGATTTTGGTTTTACAGATGTTCCCAAGCTTCTTGGCTCTGATTGCCTTATTCACTTTATTCCACACCTTTGGGCTTTTAGACCAACCCCTCGCGCTTGTCATTGTTTATACCGCCGGGGCCATTCCTTTCAATGTTTGGCTTATTAAAGGGTACTTACAAAGTATTCCAAAAGAACTTGATGAATCGGCCAAAATTGACGGTGCTTCGAAATTAACGATTTTCTTTAAGATTATCTTACCATTATCCTTGCCGATTATCGGCTTTGTGGCGGTCACGCAGTTTATGGCCCCATGGATGGATTATATCTTGCCGTCCTTCTTGATTATCTCTGAGGAAAACTGGACGCTCGCGGTTGGTATCTTCGCCTTTATTGAAGACCAAACTAGATTGAATTATCCAGCTTTCGCCGCTTCGGCGATTTTGGTAGCGATTCCTATTACCATGCTTTATATCGCTTTCCAACGTTACTTGATCGAAGGCATCACCGCTGGCGCCAACAAAGGTTAAACAAAAAAAAAAGACGCTTATCCAACTAAGGTTGGATAAGCGTTTTTTAACGCTTGATAATCATAAAGTCAAACGCATCAAGGGTTAAGGTTTCCCCAAGCGTCAGGGCTCTTTGGTACCATAAATCATAAATTTCTTGGTTGATAAACGGCTTAGGAAGCGCAATACTAGCGGTCGTATCTTGGGTGTTTAAGATAAAGAGGACGCGGTCTTTTTCAAACATTAAAACCTGGCGGTCGTTTTGTTTATGCCAAATGAACTTGGGTTGTTTAAAGGCATCGGTTGTTTTTCTAAGTTCAATCAATTTTTTCATGAACGCTTTCATCTCATGATTTTGTTTCTTTTCATCCCAAGGCATGCAACGTCTATTTTTAGGATCGTGTTCGCCGCTTATGCCGAGTTCACCGCCGTAAAAGATCGAGGGTGAACCTGGGAAGGCAAATAAGAAAAGATAAGCTTGTTGAACGCGTCTTTGGTCGTGATTACAAATCGTCATAATTCTCGCCGTATCATGCGAATCAACCAAATTATACATCGCTTTTAAAACATGATTTGGATACGTGGTTAAGACGTGATTAATACGGTGGATAAATTCATGGGCATCATAAGGTGGGAAGTCCTCGTGGAGACCAAAATATTGCCAGATGGGAAACAATATTTCATAGTTCATCACCGCATCATACTGATCGCCTTGTAACCATGGGGTTGAGTTATCCCAGTTTTCACCGACGATATAAGCGTCCTCACAAATGGCTTTAACGTGTTTTCTGAATTTGCGCCAAAAGGCGTGTGGAATTTCATTAGAAACATCAAGCCGCCAACCATCGATATTGTAATTTTCCATCCAATAAGACGTCACATCCATCAAGTAAGCTTGCATCGTCTCATCCATGGTATTGATTTTTGGCATAAACGGGGTAAACGCAAAGGTGTGATAGTTGAGTTTCTTTGGATCGCTAAAAATCTTTTTCAATGTTTTGCGATCCTTTTGGCGCAAGGCTTCTAAAGATAAAGGCAGGATGGGTTTGGTTTTATCCTTGATGAAGAAGCCGTTAAAATAGGGACTCTTTTCTTTGTTTTTGATGACATCTAAGAAAAAGGGATGTTCTAAGCCGGTATGATTGAAAACCGCATCAAGCATAATCTTAATATCGCGTTTATGGGCCTCATCAACCAAGCGTTTAAAATCTTCATTGGTGCCAAACGAAGGATCAATCATTTTATAATCGATGGTGTCGTATTTATGTTCACTGCTGGCAAAAAAGATTGGCGTTAAATAAATGCCGGTAAAGCCCATATCTTTAATGTAGTCTAACTTAGCCATAATCCCTTCTAAGTCACCGCCGAATCGGTCATTGTTAGAAAAGTCCTCAACGCTGTCCCAAGCTTTCGTCCCTTTGGGATTGATTGCCTCGTTTTGATTGTTAAAGCGGGAGGGAAAGATGCTATACCACACTTGGTCTTCGCTCCATTGAGGTGCCTTAAAACGATCTTCACCATTTAAAAAGGGAAAGTTGAAATAGTTGAATAAATTATACCTTAGGCTTGGTTCTTGTTTTAAGTCGATGAATTCGCGTGAACCAAACAAATATTTCTCATCAATTAAGAAAGCATATTTCATCCGTTTAAATGTCGGTTTAACGGCGATGAAGAAGTAGTCAAACGCTTCGGTTTGATAGGTCTTCTCCATGGTGGCACCATCTTCAAAGGGATGCCATGCATGACGGTCGCTATCCTTATGGTGTTTATATAAAAACGGATCACCGTAAATCATTTTGACATGATCGGTGGTATTTTTTGTGACGCGAAGACGTATATGGAGTGTGTCTTGATCGACCATATACGCCATCGCGGATTTGGCTTCGTGGTGAAAATGTTGTCTTTGCATAGGTTGTGCCTCCAAACTTAGGATGCTTTTTTACTGAGGATGAAAATCGTGAAACCAGCGGCCCCTAAAACAACGATGGTAATCGCGGTGGTCACAAGGATGGTGGTGGCGTTGCTTGAAGGCAAAGCGGTTTCTTCTTCATGCACTGGTAATGCAACGCTTGGATCTAGCGTATCAATTTCTCGTTCTACCGGCCATTCAGCGCCGCTAGATAAGTTGAATAAAACGACAGTTTCATGGGCACTGACATCGATACTGTTGCCACTGAGAGTTTCAATGATATCCGTGCCTGCTTGATCTTTGTTGACGACCATTTGCCATTCCATGTTAAATAAATCTAGGGAACGAGATGAACCCGTGTTGTTATGCGCCACAAGGGTATAATCCCAAGCTGAATCTGGATGATCAATCATATAGGCAATAAAGCCTTGTCCATCTGAAATAAAGAATAAGTTATCACGAACTTCTTGAGCCGTTTCCATGTTGAAGACATCGGTATGACGTCGCAATTTAATCAAACCTTGATAATATTCAAAGACATCGTAATTGTCGACTTTCCAGTTCCAATCGATTTGGTTGGTCGCATCGGGACTACGGTAAGAGTTATGATCATAACGTAAATCCGCGTCGCATTCGCCTTGAGCTTCACCATCAACCACGGTACAAGGTTTCGTGCGCATCAGTTCTACGCCCCCATGTAAAAACGGCATGCCTTGTGCGGTTAAAACAATCGCGTTGGATAATTTTTGCATCGCCTTAATGGTTTCAAAATCGGCATCTTCAGTAGATAATTGTAATTTGTCGTGCAGTGTATTGTTATCGTGGGCAGAGACATAGCTTACCGATTGGTAAGGTTCAAGTGCCCAATCAAAAGCGGTGTCAGGATGTGGAATCGCGCCTACAATACCCATACGGACACTGTGAACATTACCGCCAACGCCTTGAACCCAGCCAGCATCATCGGCATTAAAAACACCACCCCGGATACCATCTCGAATATCATCGTTAAAGGCACCGATACCAAACATTTGGTCCATATTGGTTTTATCAGCCGCAAGTTCTGCGTCGAGTTCACTGCCTCCGGCATCCCAAGGTTCACCGAAAACCAAAAACGTCTCATCAATCGCATGTAAAGCTTCTTCAATCGCTTGCATCGTCTCAACATCATGCAAACGCATCAAGTCGAAACGATAGCCGCTGACGTTGTATTCCTCGGCCCAAAAGACCACAGAATCGACCATGAATTTACGCATCATCTGATGTTCTGAGGCGGTTTCATTACCGGTTCCTGATCCATTGGAGAAGTTGCCCTCATCATCAAAACGGAAATAATAACCGGGGACAATTTTTTGAAAGTTGGAATCATCCGAGGTGGCGGTATGGTTATACACCACATCTAAAACAATCCGCATGTTCGCATCGTGGAATTTTTGTACCATGCGTTTAAATTCATTGATCCGCACCGACCCATCGTAAGGATCGGTCGCATACGAGCCTTCTAAGGTATTGAAATGCAAAGTCATATAGCCCCAGTTAAAGATGGTATCTTGCACGCCTTTGTAATCTTCATCTTCAATTTTTGTTTCATCAATCGCCATTCCGATATCGTGAACCGGTAGAAGCTGTACGTGGGTGATGCCCAAATCTCTCAAGTGGTCAAATCCGGTGTGCACCCCTTCATACGTGGTACCAGGTTCTGCGAAACCTAAGTACTTCCCACGCCATGCTTCCGTACCATTCCATGTTTCATGGGAGGTATAATCGCGAATGTGGGCTTCATAGATAATCGCGTCGGTCTTATGGGTAATATTATCGGGTCTATCATACGTCCAACCCGTGGGGTTGAGTCTATCAAAATCAACAACCATACCACGCAAGCCATTGACGCCCGTAGAACGCGTATAAGGATCGACGACTTCGTGGGTTTGTGCCCCATTGGTCACAACGTAGGTATAATAAACCCCGTGCTAGTCACCTGAAACGCTGACTTCCCAAACGCCGCGGTCTTTATAGCTCATCTCATGGGTTTCAAAAGCTTCATCCACCCCAGGGGTGCCATCAAAACTTTCCATATCCGCATCATGGCCTTTTTCATACAGTTTAAGCGTCACATTCGACGAAATGGGTGCCCAAAGTTTAAAGGTCGTTTCTTCTTCGGTATAAATCGCTCCGAGCTCACCATCATAATAGTAAGCATCGTTAAAGGCATCGCTATTGTAAATGCCGATAAAGCCTATCTCATAGGTTTTAAAACCGTCACCATCCTCAAAATCAACTTCCAAGTGATAGCTGTTGGTCAAATCGATAGCATCGTCTAAATGCACGGTGTATTGAAACGCATCTTGGTCGATGGTATCGATAGAAAGTTCATGATCATTTTCAAATACTTTAATCTGATTGTGATCGATGCTAAGTGAGGTTGCATCAAATTGTAGTTCATCGGTATCGTAAAAATCGGCGCGTAAGACACGATCAGAAAGATCGATATCGTCCAAATCATAATAGACATTGGTGTCTTCGGTGATGATAAAGACTTCCACCTCACCAGCGGCGTTGGGGTTGCTCATATCGATATAGCGGTCACCGCCTGGTTCGCGCGATTCCCATGCCCCTTTTCTAACGATAAAGCCAACTTCAGTCGCCTCTTCTAAATAGGAGCCTTCCAAATCATATTCAAATCTGGTTGCCCCCGTTTCATGCGTGTCGTTAAAGTTGTGCGCCTGGCCTTGTTCACTCGTTGGTTGGTTTTGCCAAAGCCACAGATTCCAGCTTGAATAATCTTCGTCAAAACGGTAATAGTTAATGATTAAAGTGGTCGCTTCTGAGGCATGTACGCTGACTAGCGATACGGTAAAAAGCATCATGACCCCTAAAACCATCACAATTAATTTGTTTAATAAATGTTTCATCTAAATACGCCCTTTCAAAAGTTATAAAATACATAGGTATTATAGCATGAAAGCCCTTTACAAACATTAGTAAAACCCTGTGGTAGCGGTTACTTATTTACAAAAAAATAAAGTCCTCCTTCGAAGACTTTATCGTTTTGTTTTTCGCATCGTTGATTCTCTTTGAATTAATTTTACAGGGATGGTGTGATGTTGTTTTTTTAAGGGTACATCGCCAATCATGCCCAGTAATATTTGGTGGGCCTTCTCGGCGATGTGATTGATCGATTGTTGAATGGTTGTAAGCGAAGGTGAAATCAATTCTGATAATTCAATATTATCAAAGCCAATGACTTGGACATCTTGAGGGACCCGTTTACCGATTAAATGCAAGGCGCGAATCGTCATAATGGCCATGGTATCTGAATCGCAGAAGATAGCATCGGTACGAGGATATTTTTGAATAAAGGCTTTTATATCGGTTAAGCTCGGTTTACGAAAATCTAAATCCAAAATATGGCGTTTTAATTTGTGTTTCTTTAACACTTCATCAAAACCCTTAGAACGATCTTGTACTGTGAGAAGAACCGAAGGCCCACGAATATGTAAGAAATGCTGACAGCCATTATCGATAAAGTGTTGGGCCGCTAAGCGCCCACCCTCAACATTATCACTGGAAATCGAGGTAATATCATTATCTTCATTACGATGATCGATGGTAATCATCGGAATCCCGAGCTTAATAAAATTCTCTATTTCAGGAATATGGGCCACAACAATCAAACCATCGATATTGTATTGGCTGAAGACATGCATAATCTTTTCTTCTTGAGAGAGGTCTTCCCTAACGTTAAAAATCATTAATTTATAACTATCTTCAACAAAATATTCTTCAATCGTTTCAATTAACTCACTGAAAAAATAGGTCGATAAATGGGGCACCACCAAACCGATAATCTTGGATTGTTTTTTATAAAGTGATCGCGCCAGTTCGTTGGGCACATAATCGAGTTCTTTAATCGCGGCTTCCACCAATTTTTTAGTCTCAACATTAACATAACCCGATTGGTTTAAGACTCTTGAAACGGTAGCGACACTGACGTTAGCCTTTTTAGCAACATCCTTAATGGTGGCCATGCTCTCACTCCTAATAGAAATAGTGTATCGTGATTCGTGATTACGACTTCATTATATATAATCGTCGCTTGTTTGTCACTGATATTTATTGGTATACATGGAAACACACGTAAGTGTCATCCATTCTAAAATAATTAGTGAAACTGCTTGAAAAGTTTAAAGCTTTCGTGTAAAATCTTGACAGTAGGGGCTATAGCTCAGCTGGGAGAGCGCTAGCATGGCATGCTAGAGGTCACGGGTTCGAGCCCCGTTAGCTCCAGAAATAAGCTTATCATACCGCAACGAGGGTTGCGGTTTTTTAATACCCTAAAATCGCCGAATCACACCGTTTGTCGCAACCACCAACAAAGACGTTGTTGTGGGGCTTTCTTAAGATAATCTGACCCACCCCAAAGGCGGTTTCCTGTGGTGCAATCATCACCTGATGGCCTTTCTTAACCAACCCGTCAATCACCGCACTTGGCGTATATTTTTCAACCACGATGTTTTTTTCTTTTAGCCACTGCCAGCGCCATTTATCCAACGCT
>PWMS01000117.1 GCA_003558105.1 Mollicutes bacterium
AATATATAAACAATGATGTTTACTACATATTCTCAGGATACAGGTAAATTTGGGTTGTGTAACCTATTTTAATACAATTACGCACCTCTGACCTATTTTTACGCACCCCTATGAAAATGTCTTAACAAGGATACTTTCCAAAAAGACTATTGATAAAATTCAATAAAAATGAACCCATAGACTCGTCTTTTTATTCACTAATGGGTACATGATATAGTTTCGCAAAGAAACGTTTTTTCATAAACACAATTAATCCAATGGTTACTATCATACCAAGCACTACTAAGAGCGTGTAAGATAACGGTGGTTGTTCGCTATGCGCTAATCCGATGTAAAAGGATGGAAATATAGAAAAAACGAAGCGTATAGGTCCATCGGTGAATGCAGCTATGCCATAGGGAAGCAAAATCAACCCAAGCATTTTAGAGACAACTAAGCCCTCGAGTTTATTTCCCGCTAAGCCTAGTAAAAGCATCGCTGTTAATAAATACTGTAATACAAGAAACATTGATAAAAATAACACTTCAATTGCAGTATAACTTGCTTGTGTGAACAACAAAAAGTGAATACCGATGTAAATCAAAACGCTAATCCCAGGTAAAGTGATTCGGCTGATTAAATATGTGTTGCCAGTCATTGGTGTAATGGAATAATATTGGATGACGCCTTCATCACGCTCTTCAAGCATGAAAAAACCAAGTAACATGCCAAGCATCATGGCCGTCATATAAAGTAAGAAAAAGTCGATATGTTTAAGATAGGGTTCTAAGGTAAAATCAAGAGTTTGAATTAGCAATGTATCTAATAGTGGTGTTCCTAATCGAAAGGCAACTCCCATTATAAGTGGTCCAATAAGGATGGCTATTAAAATCGTGTCACTGAGTAACAAGCGCACCATTGAGGTATACAACATACGAAGTTTTCTCATATGCGTCCCTCATGAAACATGCGTCTATAAGAACGGTAAACAATGTTATATAAAACGAAACAAGAGAATACCAAAACTGTAATTTGGATAATGAACGGCCATGACGGTGTAATGTGGCTATAGGCAATCATCTCATATATCATATGGACAGGATTAAGCGTTAAGACACGCACTTCAAACACCAATCCCATAATAAAGGGTATCGTGATAAACATAGTGAGTGGTGTTGCATAAAGAATGTATTGGTTTACAGTTTGAATCTTCGCAACCAACCAAAGACCAAGTAAGGTAAATAACACATTACCTAGTAGTACACCAAGCATCATTACAAGATTAAAGTGGTTGGTTCTAACTAGACTTAAAACTGCCGCAACCATCACCGCCAACAGTGATAAAATAACGAGTTTACTTATTAAATATTGATGCAAGGTTAGCGGTGAACAGGCTAAACTCTTTAATACACCTTCTTGTTTTTCAATAAGAACTACCCCTCCTACAAAAAACAACCCTAGCATAATCGGATCACTGAAAATCATAAAAAGTTTTACCCAAAGTAAAGCAGTATCTGAAAAAAGTGTTAAGATGTATGTGTAAAACGCTAAAATTAAAACATATATATGAAGAATTTTATACGTTTTTACAAACATATAGGTGTGTTTAAGTTGTGTTTTCATGAGCATGTAAATCCTTTCCGGTTAATGCGATGAAAACATCGTTTAAGGTTATTTCATGACTATGCATAGAAATAACTTCTTTATTTAGAATAGCATGTAAAAAGGTTTCATCTAAGGCATCAATCGTGGTTGCAATAGTATGTTCTTGGTTATTTTTAGAGATGACATAACTCAGGGGGTTTTGATTACTTTTAGGAATGAAATCTGACAAGGTCCCAGTTTTTAAAATCTTTCCTTGGTCGATAAACGAAAACCGATCACACAGTTCTTCTACATCATGCATGTTGTGGGTTGTAAGAATTACCGTACCACCTTTTTTCTTGAAATCTAAAATCATGTTTTTCATGATTTTAGCGTTGAAAGGATCTAATCCTGAGGTGGGTTCATCTAAAAACAGCACTTTAGGTGCATGAAGCAAGGACCGAATAAAATTAAGACGCATTTTCATACCTTTAGAATAATCGCTTACGCGTTTATCTTTATCGTTGTATAATCCTACTTCTCTTAAATAGTCTTCAATGGTTTTTTGATTCACATCATAAAGTGAACCAAAATAGGTGAGATTTTCAAACGCAGTGTACTTTAAGTAAAAGTTTGGAAACTCAAACGCAACTCCAATTTTTTTGTAATCATCAGAAGTCATTTTACTTACTTCAACACCCAACAAGGTAACACTGCCTTGGTAGTGTCTTAACATCCCCGTTAAGATTTTTTGTAAGGTGCTTTTTCCAGCACCTGAAGGCCCTAGAAGACCATAAATCTCTCCTGGGCTAATGCTTAAATGTAAACCAGTCATAAAAGGACGTTCTTTCACATACGAAAAGCTTAAGTTTTTTACTTCAATCATGGTGTATCTCCTTAAATATAGATTTTAATATAAACTCAAAGACGTCATCATAAAGGTTTTCACCAATATCGTTTTTATGCAATAGTGATAAAAACAATAGTCTTAACACCCCAGATAATAAGATAGGGTCAAGTCTAGTATCATCAATCAGTGAGATTAATAGTTTAGCTGCATCATCGTCATCAGAAAAGTGTTGCTCTAAAAGCTTTGGATCAAGCTTTTTTTGTAATTGCTTAAGGTCTTCTGGTTTAAACTTCAATATAAATGGATGTTGCTCGATGTTTTCTTTCATAGCCATGAGTATGGGTATTAGTTCTTTTTTGGGATTTTCAGATCTTGATAACATGTGAAACAGTGATGCTTTTAAATCTTTTTGGATGGTTTCTAAGGCACGAAAAAAAAGTGCTTCTTTTGATGGGTAAAACTGATAAAATTCACCCTTTGAAATTAAAACAGACTGCGTCAATTCAGATACTGTCGTTGCTTTAATGCCTTTTAGTTTAAGTGATTCAATTGCTGCATTTACTAATTTTATATCGATTTTTTCTTTTTCTTCTTTTGTAAAAGCTTTAGGCATACATTCACCTCAATGACTATATTTTAATTATTGGTCATTGATAGTTTATCATGTTTGTTTCATATACGCAATAGAAATATAAAAAGGCTTGATACAAAATGTATCAAACCTATGCTTTTAATATGGTGGAGTTGAGGCTCCATGAAACTTATCAGCGTCCAAACTTTTTCAATGAGCCTATCAACTCTCAACGCATCCCTTG
>PWMS01000078.1 GCA_003558105.1 Mollicutes bacterium
AATCAATGAATACATTTTAGAAGAAAGCAAAAAAGATAGTCATGCCTTTAGTAAAAAGATTGTTGATACCGCGTTTGAACGCTTAAATAAAGGCGGTCACTACGAAGTTAACAATCCTGAATTCTTAAGCGGGGCCAACATTTCTGTGGCGATCACAAAAGAATTTATGCAAGCGGTCGAAAACGATGAAATGTGGGAGCTTAAGTTTCCTGATATCGACCGTTACAACGACAAAGAAAAACAGTTTTATGATGATGAGTGGCAAAACGTAGGCGATGTTAGAGAATGGGAAAATAAAGGTATGTCGACTAAAGTTTACAACACCATCAAAGCCAAAGAACTATGGAATCTAATCAATATATGTGCGACTTATTCAGCTGAACCCGGTATTTTCTTTATCGATAACGCCAATGAAATGACCAACGCTACCGGTTATGACCAAAAGGTGGTCTGTACGAACCCTTGTGGAGAACAACCACTCGCTCCCTACTCTGTTTGTAACCTAGCAGCTTTAAACCTTGCCAACATGGTCGATCTTGAGAAAAAAGATGTTGATTGGCATAAACTAGAAAAAACGATTCGCACCGCCGTACGCTTGCAAGATAATGTCATCGATAAAACCCATTACTTCCTTGCTGAAAACGAAACCCAAGCCTTGGGTGAAAGACGTGTTGGTTTAGGCGTCATGGGATTGCATGATCTGATGATTTGGTGCAACCGTCGTTACGGTTCCAAAGAAGATATGCCTTTTATCGAAAAATTGTTTGAATTTATCGCCACAAAAGCCTATGAAACAAGTATTGATTTAGCCAAAGAAAAAGGTTCCTTCCCCTTCTTAGAGGATAAGAAAAACCGTGAAAAAATGTTGCGTAGTGGCTTTATGCAAAAACTACCAAAAACGATTCAAGAAGGCGTAAGGAAACATGGCATTAGAAACTCTCATCTATTAACCATAGCACCAACCGGTTCCACCGGTACCATGGTAGGGGTTTCAACTGGTTTAGAACCATATTTTGCCTTCAGCTATTTTAGAAGTGGACGGCTTGGTCGATTCATCGAAGTCAATGCACCCATTGTAGATAGCTTCCTCAAGGCTTACCCTGGCTATAACAAAGAAAATTTACCAAAAACTTTTGTAAGCGCCCAAGAACTCGCCCCCGAAGAACACGTTGATGTTCAATGTACGATACAAAACTGGGTCGATTCCTCCATTTCAAAAACCGTGAACGCCCCTAAAGGTTATACCGTTGAAGAAGTTGAACAAGTTTATAAAAGACTATACTACGGCGGCGCTAAAGGTGGCACCGTATACGTTGATGGTTCTAGAGATGCACAAGTCTTATCTTTAACCAAAGACGATAAATCCAGCAAACCAAAACAAACTGAAATCAAAGACTTTGGTCTAGATGTTCAAGAAGAAAAAATCGAATCGAAGAAAGAAACCAAAACCAAAGGTTTAAGAAGCGACAGACAAGATAGAAACATAGGCGTTGAAGCCGGCGATATCTGTCCAATCTGTCTAGAGGGCACCGTGGAGAATTTAGGCGGATGTCATACCTGTACCAACTGTAACGCACAATTAAAATGCGGCTTATAAATGCTTAAAAGGTGGTTATCATACCACCTTTTTTAGTTTAAAGTCTATCTGAATCATGATAAAATATAACTAGAGGTGATGACATGAAAAAAACTATAATTGTGGGTATTGATCATTATAAAAAAGGCGTGTTGGCCTATTATGTTGAAGAACTTAATAACCTTGCATATTCGCTTGGTATTGAGATTGTTCATACCTTTTCGCAAAGCGCTGAGATGACAAATCCAGCCACAAAAGTTGGCAAAGGAAAGCTAACAGAAATCACACAATATACCCAAAATCACCCTGTGGATTACGTCATATTCAATGATGAACTCACAAATTCACAAATAAGGAACCTTGAAGAAGCCTTGGATTTACCCGTCATAGATCGAACTTTGCTCATTTTAGAAATTTTCGCACAACGCGCGAAGACAAAAGAAGCGATGTTGCAAGTAGAAGTGGCACAATTAAAATATCTTAAACCAAGATTGAGTGCGATGCGCGCATCTTTTGAACAACAACAAGGTGGTATCGGTCAAAAAGGGCCTGGAGAGAAAAAATTGGAATTGGACCGACGCAAGATTGAACATGATATCAATAAATTAGATAAACAATTAAAAGCGATGACCAAAGTGCGTAAAGCCAATCGCTCTTTGCGTCAAAATAAAACCATTAAAAACGTCGCCATCGTCGGTTATACCAACGCTGGTAAAAGTACGTTACTAAACACCTTATATGATTTATCCGACGCAAACAAAAAAGACGCTTTACACGTTCAAGACCGTTTATTTGCAACCTTAGAAACTTCTACTAGACGGATTAAACTTAAAGATAAGAAACCTTTTACCTTAACCGATACCATCGGTTTTATCTCACAACTTCCCCATGAGCTTATCGATTCTTTCAAAGCGACCTTAGAAGAAATTACAGAAGCGGATTTATTGCTTCATGTGGTTGATTTTTCACACCCTTATTATTTGGATCAAATTCATACCACCGAACAAGTTTTAAGCGAACTAGGTGCCGATCAAATCGAAACGCTTTATATTTTTAATAAAATCGATCGCACAGATGCCATTTTACCCGAGATTTACAAACCTTCTGTCAAAGTTTCTTTAAAAGAAAACACCAATATCGATCATTTGATAAACCAAATAACACATTTGTTATTTAAAAGCGACACCACCGTTATTTACCTAATCCCTCAAAATAAGGGGGATATCATTAACTATCTTAATGAAAACGCCGAAATCATTAACACTAGTTACGAAAACAACAGTGTGAAGATAAAAGCAAAAGTCGATATCGCCATCAAGAATAAATTAAAGCACTACGAAGTGTAATGTTCGACTTTGGTCGGGTTTGAAAATCATCTCTTCTCGTGCTATATGAAATTTACTGTTCTTATTTTAAAAAAATATTATACAGGCTTTACTTCACACAAAGTGAGCAGGCCTGTCCTTATATTTCCATATAAAAAGCAACCAATTCGTTTTGACTAACACGATATTGGTTGCTTATTTTCTATGATTTAGAATGGTCTTTTGGCTCAAATAAAGCACTTAATGGTTTATCATAAATGATGTTGAGAATCCCTTGACCAAATAGCTCCGCGATACTTA
>PWMS01000087.1 GCA_003558105.1 Mollicutes bacterium
GGCTTGTGCGCCGGTATCTGCAGGCAGGGATGATGGCCGGAGGGGTGGAAAGCCCGCGCGGAGAAGGTACCCCGCAAGGCGGTCCGCTGTCTCCGCTGCTGTCAAACATCTTGCTGGACGACCTGGACAGGGAACTGGAACGCCGGGGCCACGCCTTCTGCCGCTATGCCGACGACTTTACAATCTACGTGAAGTCTCGCATAGCCGGACAAAGGGTATTGGACTCGGTCACCCGCCTCATTGAGAAGCGACTCCGGTTGAAAGTCAACCGTGCAAAGAGTGCGGTCGACCGCCCGTGGAACCGGACATTTCTAGGCTACTCGGTAACGATGCACTACAAGACGCGGCTGAAAATAGCCGACAAGTCGGTGCAACGGCTCCGGGCCAAGCTCAAAAGCATATTCCGGGCCGGGAAGGGACAAAGCATGCCCAAACTGATCGCCAGACTTGTGCCTGTACTAAGAGGCTGGATGAATTACTTCCGGCACACACAGCTGCGAGGTATCCTCGAGCAGCTCGACGGATGGATACGCCGCCGCTTGCGGTGTGTATTGTGGCGGCAGTGGAAGCGCCCCTTCACCCGGGCAAAACGCCTGATGAAAGCTGGACTGGACGAGGTTAGAGCCTGGACATCGGCCACCAACGGCCGTGGTCCATGGTGGAACGCCGGAGCCAGCCACATGAATCAGGCCTATCCGGCAAAGTTCTTTGAATCACTGGGGCTTATTCGCCTGACCAACCATCACCTGAAACTTTCAATGACTTCATGAACCGCCGTATACGGAACCGTACGTACGGTGGTGTGAGAGGACAGATTAAAGTATCTTTCCAGATACTTTAATCTTCCTACTCGATTCTGTCGATTCCCGCGGCGCATTGGTTCGGCGCAATAATGCGGTTATCTTCCTTTGTAAAACGTTCCGGAACAGGTTTTGCATTGCATCCAGTCGCTGAAGCTTTTTGTGAGAACACGCATGCTGATGCCGTTGTCCTTTCTTTGCACATAAAGCTTCATGGCTGGTTGAAGCTGGAGTTCATCCACTAGTTTATCGGGAATTACAACTCCGAACCATCTTATGATACGGCTTTGCAGAGGCTAAATCATCGCACCGTTACCGATTTAGTACTCCCTAACGAACGGATATGGATCTGGAATATGATGACACGGGGAAGTTCAGTTACTCCTGAGGGCTCTGATAACGAAGCCGCTCTGCCCTGACCTGTCTGTTCTGCAGCGTTCTCACATACCTCAGGGCGCGTTTATCGCCATAATCTTCATAGGCAATACTTGCCCATTCGATGGCATCATCAAGGTTGCCGTTGATTTCACTGATTATGGCCATGTTGTACATTGCCCGGCCGGCTATTTTGCCTTTGGCATTATCCGTTTCCATAAGCCAAAGTTCGGCGGCTCCGTCCCAGTTTCCGGTCTGGGCCCTGCGTTTTGCAATCTTGAAATTGTTGTTGCCGCGCACGTAATACGCTCTGCTTACCCGGGTCCAGTACGGCAGGATGCTCAGGCCGTAATTCCTGCCAATATGACCACTGATAGTCTGAACGGCTTCGGTCCTGCCGGTTATGGCTTTCGCCGCTTCGACCGGGTTCAATCCACGTCCACCCGTGACCACAGTCTCAACCGCTGTAAACTCATCAATGATATTTTTTCCGGTATTATAGTAGATGCGCCATCCGGTTTTAATGGTGGTGCGGACCTCGGCGTGGTGTTCAAGGGCGGGGATTTCAACACCAAGCGGACCCTTGATGGTAACCCTTCGCGTGCTGTAGTCGATTGCGCTGTCCGTGTCATAAAACTCCAGCGAGAACAGTCCGTCCAGATCATGCTCCCGGCATATTTCATCCACTCTATCCCATGCCAGTGGCGCGGGAAAGACTCCGTAGGTTGTGTTTCCAATCCGGGCAACGTCCACATACCTGACGGTGGTAAACCGATCATTTTTTTTCAATTCCTCAGTGAGGCCGTCCAATGCCGATGCGGCTCCCTTCTTGTCCATTTCCGCACTCTTGAGGGAAAAAACCTGGTCCACCGCCTCCATGACACCGGTCTCGCTTTGTGGGAGGCTGCGGTTGATGACACCTACCTGCTCCATGTCGCGCGGGAGTGTGACCGCAGCTGGTTCCAGCACGCTCAGGGTTACCGTGTTGGTGGAGCTGCATCCAATGGTGATGAGAAGCAGTGTGAGCGAAAGAAGTGCATATCGAACTATCACAACGTGTTGGTTTACAGGGGGGGATATTGTTAGCCGGAATCAATGTATCTCAAATGGCTGAAAGGAGCAAGGTTTTTGCACTGATGACGCTTGCACAAGTTTACTGTATTTAGAACATTTTTTTTGTAATATCACAGATATCAGTTGAGGGTATCCCAAACATTAACCAAAATACCAGACTATGGAAGCCATACTTGGGATTATTGCACTGATCTGTGCCGTGTGGGTTATTTATGATGTATGGGCTGTTCAGAAGGCCATGAGTGCCGGAAAAAAGGTCGTGTGGACCATTTTTGCACTGATTTTCAGCATACTGACGGCCATAGTGTACTATCTCGTGCAGAAAAAGTAGGTCCGCGGACGAGTACTTCTGAGTTCTGCCGAGTTCTGCTGTTCGAGGATCAATTTACCTGATCAGGCAACGGGCTTTCCCGCACAGGGTATCGCAATGGTGAACGCTGTTGCTTTGGCTATGCAGTTTCGATCCCGGCGTCCTCTTGCAGGTTGTAGACCTCTATGCCCTGTTCACGGAGTTTGTACTTCTGGATCTTGCCGCTTGCCGTAGTCGGATACGATGAAACAAAGCGCACGTATTTGGGTACTTTGTGGCGGGCCATGTTGGCCTTGACGAACTCCTGCACCTCCTCTTCGGTCAGTTTCTTTCCTTCCCTGAGGATGATGAAGGCGGCAATCTCTTCGCCGTACTCCTTGCTGGGCAGGCCTACCACCTGCACGTCGGTTATGTCCGGATGCGTGTAGAGGAACTCCTCGATCTCTTTGGGATAGATGTTCTCGCCGCCCCGGATGATCATGTCCTTGATGCGCCCGACGATTTTGTAGTAGCCGTCTGCATCCACCGTGGACAGATCGCCCGTATGCAGCCATCCCTGGTCGTCTATGGCCTCTTCGGTGGCCTCGGGCATCTTGTAGTACCCTTTCATGATGTTGTA
>PWMS01000032.1 GCA_003558105.1 Mollicutes bacterium
CTGGGTGGCCGGCTCGATTCAACCAATATCATTACTCCGGAGCTTTCTGTGATAACCAATGTGGGACTTGATCATATGAATTTGCTGGGAAATACTATTGAAGTAATTGCCCGTGAAAAGGTAGGTATTATTAAACCCGGAATACCTGTGGTTGCAGGAAAAAGCAGGAGTGAAGCCATGCAGGTTTTTATGGAAAAAGCTACGGAAACCGGCTCAGAGATCTTTTTTGCAGATCAGAATTTCAAAGTAGAACCCGCAGGTTTCACTTTTTTGAATGGTGAAAGGTTGATGGAGGGTTCAATAAATGGAAGTACGGGGTTAGATGAATTCCAATGTCCGCTTACCGGTACTTATCAATTGGAAAATATTGTTACTGTTGCACAGGCTGTTGATGTCATAAACAGGACAGGCAGGTTTGCGATTTCTGAATCTGAGATGAAAAAAGGGCTGAAGAATGTAATTAAAAATACCGGTATGGCCGGTCGTTGGCAGTTCATATCACAAAAGCCACTTGTTATTTGCGATACTGGACATAATGTTGATGGCATCAGATCTGTTATAGAAAACATTAAGCTTATACCCCACAGCCATCTGCACTTTATTCTCGGAATGATGAACGATAAAGATATCTCCGGAATCCTTGCATTGTTACCCCGCGATAATACTACTTATTACTATTGTAAACCCGAAGTGCCCAGGGGTCTTTCAGTTGATGAACTGGAACGGGAAGCCGGTAAGTTTGGATTTAAAGGGATGAAATTTGAGAGTGTGAAAGAGGCCCTGAGCCAGGCAAAGTCACTGGCTGCAGATGATGATCTTGTATTTATAGGTGGCAGTACCTTTGTTGTTGCTGAGATTGTTTAAACTTTCATATTGGCACTTTAGTCCACCTGATCCGGCTCATAATCTGTTCTGAAGATAGAAGCGAATTGGGCAATACAAAATCCGGGCAAAAACCGATTTTATCAATCACCATAAAACGTTTACAACTGCTCCAGCGAGTTTCCTCACACAGACAGAAAAAACATTTATATCTGATTCTTGAGTCTTCCGGTATTTCAAGCTCCCCACTGAAAAGATTGCATTTACCGATCATCGAACACTGACGATTCATAAAATAATCCTAATATTTGAATGTAAAGTTATATAATTATACGACATAAACCGCAAAAAAGTTTATATTTATGGTAAAAAAAATAAAGTATAGCGGCTGAAGTTATATTTCAGAATGGTAATTAACTATTTGGAGAGAAATATTTCAGTTCGAGATTCTCGCCATCAAAAACAGCGTATGAAAAGGTACTTACCCAATCGCCTGTATTGATATACCTTGTACCAGGACCGATTTCAATATCAAGTGGAAGGTGTCGGTGCCCGAAAATAAAATAATTATAGGGCTTTATTTTTACCATTTCGTGGCAAAATCTGATAAGTCTTTCCTTTTCAGTTCCGAGAAAAATCTCATCCCTTGCTCCATTAGCCATTCTGCTTTTTCTCGAAAAATATAGTGCCAGTCCGGTTCCGAATCCGGGGTGCAACCATGAAAATAACTTCTGGCATGCCCGGTTGGAGAATACCTTTTTCAGAAATTTATAACCATGATCGGCTGGTCCGAGGCCGTCGCCGTGGGCAATAAAGAATAGTTTGCCGTTGATTTCCCTTTCCTGTGGATCGCGGTGCATAATGACACCAAGTTCCTGTTCAAAATAACTGAAAATCCACATGTCATGATTACCTGTAAAGTAATATACCGGTATGCCTGAATCAGTAATTTCTGCTATTTTTCCCAGCAACCGAACGTAGCCCTTGGGTACTACTGTTTTGTATTCGAACCAGAAATCAAAAATATCTCCAAGAAGATAGATCTCGGTTGCATCTTTCTTGATTTTATCAAGCCAATGTACCAGAAGTTTTTCGCGTTCAAGACTTGATTCGCGGGATGGGACTCCCAGGTGGGCGTCGGAAACAAAGTATATGCGATGTGGCTTCTCCAAGATTTTTTTTTGCAAAGGTATAAATACTCGTAATACCAAATGTCATTTTTGGCGTTGTTTAGAGTTGATGATTGCAGGCTTCTTAAATTTTGTTATCTTTAAACTCCCGGGAAACAAAGAATATGAGTGGGAATGCTTAACTTACAAATATTTGATTATCAGAATAGAGTATAAAATATCATTAATCAGGAAAATGAAATAAAATAAAGAGCTATGAAAAGAGTACTTGAAAAACTTCAAAAATTGGATCCGGAAAAGATTGAACCCAATATTCTTAAAATCACCCTCAATACCATTGATTTTGCTCATGTGGATTATATGTCATTTCTTGAAGGCAAAGGTTGCGAAGAATATTCACGGATTTACATCATGGAATCACCTTTGCGGGTATTTTTAAATATCTGGCCTCCTCAACATCAGCTTCCCGTGCATCAGCATAATAATTACTGGGGCTATATAGCAGTTTTGAAAGGACTTCTTACCGAAACATCATTTGTTTTTGAAGAGGAGAAAAATCAGCTTTCCTGTCATCCACCCAAAAACTACAGAAAAGGCGAAGTGATCTTTGAGCCATTGAATGGTATTCATCATATTCAGAATCCATCACCATCAAAACCGCTGGTAACAGCGCATATTTATCATCCATCAATAATGGATTATAATGGGGTAAGGATTTTTGATATTAAAAAGAAAAAAATGGCGTGGATGAATGAAAAAGCTAACAGAGTTTCATGGGACCATCCTAAAGATCATTATTCAAAAATTGAAAAGAAAGCTTTTTCTGTAGTGAACCTATGGTAATAGTGCTGAAGAAAAAAATGCCGGAGAAATGATATGGATCATTCTCCGGTATTTCTTTTAATTACGTTTTGATTGCAATTGTTAAAGATTTTTTAGCAACAGATCTTCTAACTCATCAACAGAAAAGTTTCTCGCAATAATTATACCTTCCCTGTCTATCAGAACTGTATGTGGTATTTCAGAAAAATTATAAAGGTTTACTACCGGCGAATTCATAAACCTCAGATCACTTACTTGTTGCCAGGTAATGTTATCTTTTTCAATGGCATTAAGCCACTGATCTCTTGTTCGGTCAAGGGAAACGCCGTAAATCTCAAAACCCCGGTCCTGGAATTTTTCATAAAGTTCGCCCAGTTTGATGTTAGCCGTGCGGC
>PWMS01000054.1 GCA_003558105.1 Mollicutes bacterium
CTCCAACTACACGAGGATAAGAACGGTAGTTTTCAAGGTTTTCGGCAACTGTTTTCCAGATATGATTGAAGGTGTTGTTGGAACCTGTAAAATGCACCCCGCCGAGATCCTTGTGTTTTAGAACAATATCACCTATCTGGCTTCCGCTTCCGGGAAGGAAGTTTATTACTCCGTCGGGCAGGCCCGCCTCCCTGAATATTCTCATAAGGTAATAATTTGACAGCAGTGCAGTGGAAGCGGGCTTCCAGACAGCCGTGTTGCCCAGCACGACAGGTGCAAGCGACAGATTGGATGCAATTGCGGTGAAGTTAAAAGGACTCACTGCAAATACGAAGCCCTCCAGGGGCCGGTATTCAATCCTGTTCAGGTTGCCCCTTTCGGAGTGTGGCTGGTCGTCGTATATTTCAGAGACATAATGTGCATTGAAACGAAGGAAATCAATGGCTTCTGCAACAGCTTCTATTTCGGCCTGGTAGGCATTCTTGCCCTGTCCCAGCATGGTTGAGGCGTTCATCAGGTATCTGTGCTTGGTGGCTATCAGTTCTGCTATCTTCAGTGTTATTGAAACCCTTTCCACCCATGACATCTCAGCCCACTGTTGATGAGCCTTCATCGCTGCCTCAATTGCCATCTTCACCTCTTTTTCCCCGGCTTTATGGTAGACCGCAAGTACATGCTTGTGGTTATGCGGCATTACAACCTTGCCGGTATTACCTGTTTTAACCTCTCGGCCTCCTATGATAAGCGGTATCTCAACCTGAATACTGCTTTGCCTCTCAAGTTCGGCCTCAAGGGCCTCTCTTTCAGCTGTTCCTTTCGTGTAAGGCAATACCTTTTCATTTTCAGGACGGGAATAATAGAACTGTGCGTTATTCATAATATAATATGTTTTTGATTTACAAACTGGTAACGGCCTGGCGCCTTTATGAGCTTAACAATGAATAATGCCTAAAGGTTTAATATCCGGCGCTATTGATTCTTACTCGCTTGCAGCCTCTTCCTTTTCAGCTACTTTGCGTGAAATGCGTATGCTTACCTCATAGAGGCCGAACAGGGGTATACCTACCATTATCTGGCTGAATATGTCAGGTGGCGTGATAAGGGCTGCAAGTGCAATAATTATGACAAAGGCTAGTTTACGCTGCCTGCGTAATGCCTCTGGTGTAACTATCCCCGCCTTGCTTAGGAAGAATACGAATACCGGCAACTCGAAAAGTAACCCTGCTGCAAATGTTATGGTCGTGACTGTGGTTATAAAGGATCGCAGCGCTATCTGGTTAGCAACAAGACCACTGACCTGATAGGACCCCAGGAAGTTTATAGACAGGGGCACTATCAGAAAGTATGCGAAAACCACCCCCAGAAGAAAGAGCCCGGATATTACAACTACTGCACCCCTTGAGTTTGCCTTTTCCCTGGGTTTCAGTCCCGGCCCGATAAAACGCCAGACTTCCCAGACTATATAAGGAACTGATACAATTATCCCGGCTATGAGGGATACAAGAATATGCGTTGTGAACTGCCCTGCCAGCTCAATGTTTATGAGCTGGACGGGATCTGCATTTATACAGAGCGCCGGTATTGAAAGCTGGTCAGAAAGCCAGCAGAAGGCCCTGTTTGTCAAAAAGTATGGCTCTTTTGGGGCCAGGATTATTTTGTTAAATAAAAAATCTTTTGATATAAAGGCTATTGCGGCAAAAGCAAAAACTGCCACTGCCGAGCGAATCAGGTGTCCGCGCAATTCTTCCAGATGACTCCAAAAGGTCATGGTCCCATCAGGAGGTTCAGGATATTTGCCTTTATTGTCAGACAAGGAGATTTTCCGTTTTTAATGAGAAGCAAAAATAGTTCAAAAATGGACATAAAAAAAGCCCGTACACTTTGATACGGGCAAACCTATAAGCTGACCATATGAAGCCGGCCAGAAGGCCCTATTCCGGGTGAATTGCTTCTACCGGGCAAACATCTGCACAAGCACCGCAGTCTGTACATACGTCAGGATCAATTTTATAGATATCACCTTCAGAAATAGCATCCACGGGGCATTCATCAATGCAGCTGCCACATGCAGTGCAATCTTCATTAATTACATAAGCCATCTCTATACGATTTTTATGGTTTCTAAAAATGGTTAATTCCACTGCAAATATAATTCCTTTAATCGAACACAACATGCTTTTTTGCCTGAGTCATATCAATTTGTAATTGATTTAAATAAAACCGCTGATCCGCAAAATGCGCATCTATTCTTTCCTGTTACAAAAAAAGTTAGGAACTTTGGAGGCAATATGTTTTTTAACTATAACTTCGCAACGAATTAAATATTTCTCCATCTCTACTAAAACTTACAGATCGTTATGGTACAAAAAAATGCTGTGCGGGAACTGGAAGATGTCGTAGTAAAATTTGTTGGTGATTCAGGCGACGGCATGCAGCTTACAGGGACTTTGTTCTCAGATGTTGCAGCACTGGCAGGTAATGACCTTGCAACTTTCCCCGATTTTCCGGCTGAGATCCGTGCACCGCACAACACCATTGCCGGTGTCAGTGGATTTCAGATGCATATGGGCAAAAGGAAGATATATACCCCTGGTGACATGTGCGATGTACTTGTAGCAATGAACCCGGCCTCACTCAAGGCCAACCTGAAATGGGCGAAGCCCGGGGCGACGCTTGTAATCGACTCTTCAACATTTGATGAGAAAGCAATTGAGAAAGCAGGTTATACCGAAAATCCACTGGATGATGGTTCCCTTGCTGGATATCAGGTTATCAGTGCCCCGGTTACGGATCTTACGAAAGAGGCCCTTAGCGAACTTGGTGTTGACAAGAGGATTGCAGAAAGGACAAAGAATATGTTTGTGCTCGGAATGCTGTTTTATCTTTTCGAGCGCGACCTGGAATTACCATTAAACTTTATCGGTAAAAAATTCAAGGACAAGCCCAAGGTAATAAATGCAAACCAGACTGCACTTAAGGCTGGTTATAACTTTGGCGAAACTACTGAAACTATCAGTGAGACCTTCAGGGTTGAGCCAGCTCCGCTTGAAAAAGGACTGTACCGTAACATTACCGGAAACGTTGCAACTGCATGGGGGCTGCTGGCAGCATCTGAGCGCAGTGGCCGTACATTGTTCCTTGGTTCCTATCCGATTACAC
>PWMS01000040.1 GCA_003558105.1 Mollicutes bacterium
CGTATCCATGACCCCATCTAAATTAGCGGTAATCGATAAAACCGCGATATCTACATCGCTTAAATCGATACTTGCGGGAGGATAGGCGGCCAACAAAATCAAAGCGGCCATTTTATCGGCATCGCTTGCAACCACATATGTAGCACTCGCCCCGCCCAAAGAATGACCAGCAATATACCAAGGCAATCCATCAGTCTCATAGTAATCCAAGAACGCATCTCGGTTTAAAATGGCTAAATTGAAAGGCATCTTAGGAATGATGACATGGATGCCCGCCTCGGCGAGTAAAGACGCTTGATAAAGATAACTTTCTGCTTCTACTAAGCCACCGGGATAATAGATTAAATGGGCCACCGGATTTGGGCTGTTCACTTCGATGTAATCACGGGTGCTGTCATAATCCAATAAAATCTCATCATACATGGCTTCATCTACGCGGTTGGTCATGCGGTAAAATGAGATGCCTACCACCACCAAAACAAGCAAAAGCACCCCTAAGACAATTATGACAGCCTTTTTTATCGTTTTTTTCATCGGCTTCACCTAATTATTCAAACATACACTAATTGTAAAGAATCATCGAAAGCTTGTCCAATGATTTGTTGTAGTTTAGGTATATAAGACTGAATGATTTGAAAGTACGCTTGGTTTATGGTATTATTCAATGATATATTAAAAACGAGGTGAATCCTATGTTAAAAAAATTATTGATGTTGCTAACGTTGATTTTAAGTATAACCATCATGACAGGTTGTGCTTTGTTTGACAATACCGTAGAACTACCCGATTTATTGTTTATGGACAAAGAAGAAATTCGGGACCGATTAGATGAAGAAGATTTAGATGTGTATTTCTTCGTCGATGATACAGTTGAGCGTGATCGTCCCCATGTCTTTATTCGATATATGGATAAATCGGTTGGCGAAGAAGTTGAACGTGGTCAAGTCATCTCCGTTATTGTTTCGAGCGGTTTAGAAGAGGACGATGAGGATTTAGAAGATGCGCCGAGAGTACCGATCGATCCAGAAGGTAGCTTTACCGCTTATGAAGATGTCGCCCTTTATCTTGATACCTTCAAAACCCCACCGGGTAATTACGGCGATGATGATCTAATCGTCTTTGATCCCGATGAGCACGAAGCCATCCCAGGCGGCGATCGTGATTATTTTGCCCTTGAAGTCGATGATGATATCGCTGATGCCTACATTGTCTATAGCGATGATGGCTTGGTTTATTACACTACCAATGCCTTTGATTCCTTTGAACAGCTATTTGGCAACGAAGAACACCCACCCCTAGACAAAGATGCCCATTATACCGACCAAGATGATGTCGCGTTATACATTCGTACTTTTGGCAAACTGCCGCCAAATTATTTTATAAGATACGAAAATGATGTTAATCTATACCGAAATGTTTATGGTTACGTCCCCGACTTCTATGATGATCATGAATATTTTGGTGATTTGACTGGACTAAGAGAAGAATACGGCGAAGATTCTTACTTTGGTTATTGGCACTTTTCCAACCACGCTGGTCAACTACCAGGCTACACGATGTTCTATATTGCTGATATTAATATCTGGGGCGCAGGATGGTCACGAGGTAACGACCGATTTGTCTTCTCTCCTGATGAAAAAATTGTTTATTATACCCCTGATCACTTTAACACTTACGAACTAATTTATGGCGATGCCCGAGATTAAATTTAACCCCTACAAAAAAGACCTTCACGACAATGTGAAGGTCTTTTTAAATTGATATTTAAGCGTTATATTTATTGAACCATTCGGTTATTTCATTCAGCCGTTTAAGCCTTGCGTGTGGCTTACCGCCCCTTGATAAACCGTGGTTTTCACCTTTAAACCAGACCAATTTCGTATCCAAGCCTTCGGTTTTCAAAACCGCATACAGTTGTTGGGCTTGTTCCATCGGACAACGATGGTCTTTATCAGAATGGATAAAAAGCAACGGGGTTTTAATATTGAGCGCATACTTGATGGGCGATTGTTCATAGAGTTTATTCAAATCTCTTAAAGGATGGCCATCCGTTTGATCACTTGCAAAGAAGTAACCAATGTCGCTGGTCCCGTAAAAAGATAGCCAATTGGATATCGAACGTTGCGTCGCAGCCGCTTTAAAACGATCGGTATGTGAGACCATCCAATTGGTCATAAACCCACCGTAAGACCCACCGGTCACAAAGAGACGTTTTTGATCAATCGCAGGATATTTCTTCAGCACACGGTCGGTAAAATCCATGAGGTCATCATAATCAATGGTGCCGTACTTACCACGGATATCGGCAAAGTCATCGCCTTTACCATCGGAGCCTCTGGGATTGGCAAAGAACACCAAATAGCCTTCATTGGCCCAATACTGCATCTCGTGGTAATAGATTTGACCGTAAATGGTTTTAGGGCCACCGTGGATATCTAAAATCGCAGGATAGCTTTGTTTAGGGTCATAATCTTTCGGCAACAACACAAAGCCTTTAACTTCATGATTATCTTTTTTAACCACCACTTTTTTAGGTTTGGCCACGTAGTGGTTGCTTAAGACGCGGCTGTTTAAGCGCGTCATCATCGAGATGTTATTTTTATCAAAATCATAGCGATATAACTCTTCTAAACGCTGTTTATGCATCGCAATCATAAAGATATCATCTTTTAGCAACAACACACCGTTAATGGCACCATCCATGGTGTAAACCGTCTTTATATTACCGTTTAGATCAACGGTCTTTAGGTCATTGTGATCATCGATAGTTGCCACAAAATAAAACTGGTCGTCTTTAACAAATGTCGATTCTGAGCCCAATAATCGAGCATCAGTGCCCATGGTATTGCCAAATGACTGTCTATATTTAGCCAAAAGGTTTAAAGCACCATCTTGAAGTAAATAAAAATCAGGATTTTGATTTAAGCCATGGTCTTTAAAATCTTTAGCCACGACCAACAATTCATCGCCCACTTCTACCATCTTAACGATATCATAATCGGTTTTATCATAAAGCGTTTGATGGGTCTTTGTTTCGATATCGTAAGCATAGATTTTTGAGGTCATCGACATAACTTTTTCATCGGTTTTACCTGTATAATATAGGGTTTTTTTATCCTCTGAAAGAAGATAATGGCCCATAGAGAACGATTGATCAAAAACCGGGGTTACCTTATTAGCCACGATATCGTAGAAGAACAATTGCTTTTTCTTATTCGCGGTAAAATCCATCCCATTAAAATAATACGGAATCTCATCGATATCTTCATAAGCGCTATCTTTTTTCTTCTCTTTCAAATAAGCCTTGCGTGCGTCTTCATCGCCTTCATACAATATATGATCTTCTTTGAGCATAGTCGCAGAGATCAGCAGCGTATGTTCATCGATCAAAGCTTCAAGTTTGGCAGGAAAGGGCATGTCAAAAGCTTTATCCAAGCTTTTTGTCGAAAGGTCATAGCTATAGTAGCTTTGCTGTGAAGCTTCTTTTAACGCCTTTTCTTCTTTCTTGTTTTTTTGATAATTAAGCAATAAACGATCTTCATTTAGAAATAAAAAGTCTTGGTTTTTCTTGAGTTTCATCAGCTTATCTACCCTTGAAGTATCACCGATATAAAGGGTATGGTGGTATGCATTCTTGTCTAGATTCGCTTGGGCCGCAAGAAACGCAAATCTTGTTTCTTCAGGGGATGATTTTAAATTACCTAAAAAACGAAAATTTAAAAAAGCATCCATAGATATTCTTTTCATAATCAACCTCTTCTTTGTTGTTTTATAACGTTTAACTATTTAATTAAGCTTTATTCCCAAGCTAGGGTATAAATATTTTTTGCATCTTCAATGGTAAGCTTTTTAAAAGATCCAAAGCTTTCGCCCATGTTTTTCTTCAATGTTTCTAATAACTTAGGTAAATCTGCTTCTTTGGCATCGGTTTCACTTAAACTTGTCGGCATACCAATCATCGCAAAGAAGTCTTTCAACCGTTCAATCCCTTCTAAGGCGACACCGACTTTATCAAAATGATTTTGTGGCACGCCAAAGACCTGGGTCGCCAGACGATAATAGCGTTCGAGATCCTCATCTAAGGTATAAGCCATATAAGCAGGGAACATAATCGCAAGCCCGGCTCCATGCGTCATATCGTAAAGAGCGCTTAACTCATGTTCTAAGCCGTGTGTAACCCAATCTTCTTGTCTTCCGACCCCTAAGAAGCCGTTATGGGCAATGGTTCCGGCCCAACAAATCGTTGCACGTGCTTCATAATCGTTGGGGTCTTGCATAATTTTATTGGCCGCCTCCATAATAGAAACGAGGGTTGCCTCACACAAGCGGTCCGTTAAAATCACATCTTGGGTTTTGGATAAATAACGTTCAAATATATGCGCCATCATATCGACAATACCCGCAGCGGTATGCCACATCGGTAGTGAATACGTCAACTCTGGGTTAATGATAGAAAACTTAGGACGCAACAAATTGGAGCCTGTACCGCGTTTTAACCCTTCACTTTCTTTTGTGATAACGGTCGCAGATGACCCCTCAGAACCCGCCGCAGGAATGGTTAAGATAACCCCAACGGGTAAAGCGTCTTTGATGATGGCTTTTCTATCATAAAAATCCCAAAAATCACCGTCGTATTTGACCCCGGCCGCAATCGCTTTCGCCGAATCGATCGCAGAACCGCCACCAACGGCTAATACAAAGTCACATGCTTCTTCTTTACAAAGCTTAATCCCTTCATAAACAAGGGTATCAACCGGATTGGGTTTGGCACCACCCAAAGCGACATAATCAATCTTTTCCTTCTCTAAGGATTTAATCACGGTGTCATAAAGTCCACTCTTCTTAATCGAACCCCCACCGTAGTGAAGAAAAACCTTTTTGGCGCCATACTTTTTAAGTAACGCCCCCACGTTGGCTTCTGTATCTTTGCCAAAGACAAACTCTGTGGGACTGTAAAAATTAAAATTTTCCATAAAATCGACCTCCTATTTTTATTATAACATCTATCATAAGCTTTGCATGCCAATATCCTACATGCACAAAAAAAGTGCCTTTTTAAAAAGGCACTTAAATACATGGTTTAACTTTCTTGGCTTGGTTGAACAAAGAAAACAATAAGCATAATCCAACCAATAATAGGTAAAAACCAAAGTAATAACCACCATCCGCTTCTACCGATATCATGCAAACGACGAATGGAGATGGCAATCGCTGGTACAATCAACAATAACGAATAAATCATACCAACAATAGAGGCGATCAGACCAATAGCGGTTACTCTAGTTAAAAGTGAAAGCACCACAATAATGATTAAATGCATTAACCAAGGATACCAAAACGCTGGACGCGTAGAGCGAGAAGAAAAATCAGACCAATTCTCCCACATCCTACGATAGTGCATTTGCATCTCTTCCAAGATAAAGCCTCCCTTAAAAAAATAATACGATGATGGTTTTATTATAGCAACCTAAATCGCTATTGACAAGTTTAAAACTTGGCTTAAGCTTAACTTGAGACAACTTTATTTCTTCCTGTTTGTTTAGCTTGATACATATTTTGATCGGCGGTTTTAAGTAAAGACGCTTTTGTGCCGTCATCTTGATAATAAGCACACCCAATTGAAATCGTCACAGCGATGCTGGTTGAAGCGTCAATCTCCATTGAAGCCTCAGCGATGAGCAGTCGCAATCGCTCAGCCATCAGTCGCATCTCTTGAGGATTAACCCCACGCAATAAAGCGATAAACTCCTCCCCACCATAACGGCCAACATAATCACTAGAGCGAACGTTTAACGCCAGGGTTTGGGCTACCGCCGATAACACTTTATCCCCTGCATCATGGCCGTATTGATCGTTGACACGTTTAAAATGATCAATATCAATAAACAATAACCCTAGCGTCGTTCCAAAGGTCTTGAATTCATCGATCGCAAGCTCCAATTGATAATCCATAAAGCGGCGATTGTAAATCAGGGTTAAAGGATCTTGTAATAATTCTTTTTTTAAGTTCTTATTTTCTTCAGCCATGTTTTTCCGCCGGTGGGTTTCACTAAATAATTCTAAAGCCATCCGCTGCTTGGTCGTATCGTCCATAAACGGTATCGTCCGCACAAACACAGGCACACGGTAGCCCTTTTTGTGATGCAAGGCCACATAGGCTTCATTGATATCACCGGTTTCAATACTGCTTTTTAGCGGACAGCCCTGATGACAAAGCAAAGTCCCATCATGGCTCATATGACGTAAAATATTGTCATAACAATATTTACCAATAACCTCATTTTGAGAATACCCCGTAATCCTTTCAGCTTCTTGGTTCCAATGTACAATCTTGCGGTTATCATCAACAATATAAGCACCTTCAAAAAGATGCGGTAAAATCTTCTTATAATCCATCATATGCCCCCAATAAACTTAGTTTACATCATAAATACCTAATCCACTCAATACCATTTTACCACGATTTCATACAATAAAGAATAACCACCACTTGCCAAAGAAAGCCAAACCCTTTAAAATAGGTTTATATATTGAAAATTATGATATACCGTTTCGTTTTTTCAGGCATCTAGTACCATCATGCATATTCATATAGTTTCGATAATACGGTTCGAACGTCTCTACCTCAAAACCTTAAATTTTGAGACTATGAATGACTTTTTTTGTCATTGATAGACGTTCGAAAGAACGTCTATTTTTATAGGAGGAGCCTATGCATTACGATAAAATCATTGTCCTTGATCTCGGCAGTCAAACCAATCAGTTGATTTCAAGGCGCATTCGAGATTTAGGGGTCTATAGTGAGTTATACCCTCACACTATCAAAGCCGCGGACATCAAAGCCTTAACCCATATTAAAGGAATCATCTTAAGCGGTGGACCCGGGAGTATCTATGATAAAAATGCTTTAAACATCGATCCTGAAATTTTTAAATTATCGGTGCCGATCTTAGGGATTTGTTATGGGATGCAGTTGCTTGCACACCACCTTGGTGGTACGATTGAAAAAACCCCGAAAAGAGAATACGGTGGGGCCTTCATAGAAAAAGTCCACGACAGTCCTTTATTAAAAGGTCTAGACAAACAAGAACAAGTATGGATGTCACATGGCGATCATGTCACAAGTCTCAAAGAAGCTTATACCATCACAGCAAAAAGTCCCGCTTGTGAAATCGCCGCATTTGAAAACCTAAACAACACCCTTTTCGGCGTACAATTCCATCCTGAAGTCCAGCATACTTTAAAAGGCGAAACCCTGCTTAAAAACTTTGTCTTTGATATCTGTAAGGCCAAAGCCAACTGGACGATGGATAACTATCTAGATAATCAAATAAAAACCATCCAAACCGCCACAAACGGTAAAAACGTCATCTTAGGCTTAAGCGGTGGGGTTGATTCTAGTGTGACCGCGGTTTTAATCGATCGCGCCATCAAAGAACGCTTAACGTGTATCTTTGTTGATCATGGATTACTGCGTGAAAACGAAGCAAAATCAGTCATGGAAACCTTTGCTAAACACCTTGATTTAAACGTGAGAAAAATTGATGCAAAAACAACCTTTCTAAAAGCCTTAAAAGGCGTCAAAGACCCTGAGAAAAAACGTAAAATCATCGGCAAAACCTTTATCGATGTCTTTGAAAAAGCCGCCAAAACCATCGATAACGTCGCCTATCTCGCGCAAGGTACCCTTTATACCGATACCATCGAATCTGGTACCGCCACCGCCGCAACGATTAAATCACACCACAATGTTGGTGGCTTACCTAAGAAGATGAAACTTGACTTAATCGAACCCTTAAACAAACTCTTTAAAGATGAAGTGAGGAAACTCGGAAAAGCATTGGACATGCCTAAAGACATGATTCAAAGACAACCGTTCCCAGGCCCTGGATTAGCGATTCGCATCATTGGTACAGTCGATGAAACAAAATTAGCCTTGGTACGTCAAAGCGATCATATCTTGCATGAAGTCTTTGAAGCTTATAACCTACAAAAATCAGTATGGCAATATTTCACCGTCTTAACCCCCATTAAAACCGTTGGGGTGATGGGCGACAAGCGCACCTATGAACATGTCTTGGTCATCCGCGCCGTGACGTCCTTAGACGGTATGACCGCCGAATGGGCGAAAATACCACACGACGTCCTAGATACCTTATCCAGACGAATCGTCAATGAAATCAGCGGCATTAACCGTGTCGTCTACGATATCACCTCTAAACCCCCAAGTACCATCGAATGGGAATAAATATAAAAGGATGTGCCAAATGAAAGTATTAAAAGAAGCCCTAACGTATGATGATGTCTTATTGGTTCCTCATTACTCAAATATCTTACCAAAGGAAACCATCTTAAAAACCAAACTCACAAAACATATTGAACTCAATATCCCGATTCTCTCCAGTGCCATGGATACCGTCACCGAAAGTCCGATGGCCATCGCTATAGCCAGGCAAGGGGGCCTTGGTTTTATCCACAAAAACCTCGCCATCGAAGCGCAAGCCAAGATGGTCCAACAAGTGAAATTAAGTGAAGCGGGCATGATAAAAGAACCGATTACCCTAAAACAAGACCAAACCTTGCAAGAAGCCGAAAATTTGATGGCCCATTATAAAATTTCAGGTTTCCCCGTCATTGAAGATGACGGGACACTGATCGGTATTATCACCAACCGCGATATCCGTTTTCAAGATGATTTTAGCTTAAACGTTAAGACGGTGATGACCAAAAAACGTCTTATCACCGCGCCGGTTGGCACAACTCTCGACGCCGCCAAAAAGATTCTTCTTAAAAACCGTATTGAAAAACTTCCGATTATTGATAAGAACCATAAACTTAAAGGTTTGATCACCATCAAGGATATTGAAAAGATAAAAACGTATCCAAATGCGGCCAAAGATGAAGATGGACGCTTACGAGCTGGGGCTGCGATCGGGGTTTCTGAGGATTCCTTAGAGCGGGTGAAGGCTTTGGTTAATGCCGGGGTTGATATCATCACCGTCGATTCTGCCCACGGCCATTCTGAAGGCGTGATTAACATGGTTAAAACCATCAAACAACAATACCCCACCTTGGATATCATCGCCGGCAACATCGTTACAAAAGACGCCGCAAAAGCCTTAATCGAGGCTGGGGCTGACGGCTTAAAAGTTGGCGTTGGACCTGGCTCAATTTGTACCACGCGCGTAATCGCGGGCGTTGGCGTCCCACAAATCACCGCGATTCTCGATGTTTATGCTTACGCGAAAGACAAAGGCATTCCTGTGATTGCCGATGGGGGTATTAAATACAGTGGTGATATCGCTAAAGCCTTAGCGGCCGGGGCTGATACCGTCATGCTCGGCAGCTTACTCGCAGGCTGTGAAGAATCACCAGGTGAAGAAATTCTTTATCAAAGTCGAAAATACAAAGTCTATCAAGGCATGGGGTCTATCGCCGCGATGAGACGCGGCTCAAACGACCGCTACTTCCAAAGCGAACAAACAGAATCAAAAAAATTGGTCCCTGAAGGCATCGAAGGTCGGGTCCCCTACAAAGGCAAAGTTGAAGATGTTATCTACCAATTGATCGGGGGCCTGCGTTCCAGTATGGGCTATTGTGGCGCCAAAACTTTAACCGATTTTAAAAAAAGCGCCAAACTCGTTAAAATCACCCAAGCGGGCTATATAGAATCCCATCCACACCACATCGAGCTGACGCAAGAAGCGCCGAATTATCACAAATAAACTAAAAAAAAGATATAACGTCAAAATCATACGACGTTATATCTTTTTCATATCTCTTATGATGCTTCAAAAGCCGCACTTTCACCGGCGATAGCACCGAATACCAAACAATCGGTAATCGCCATAGAGCCTAGGCGACTTTGACCGTGAATCCCGCCCGCTGCTTCGCCTGCCGCATACAATTTCTTGATGGGCTGGTTGTGCTGATCCAAGACGCGGGCTTTGGCATCGATTTTTAAGCCGCCCATGGTGTGGTGCGTTTTAGGTTGAATGCGCATCGCATAAAAAGGCGGTGTTGCGATGGGCGTTGTCTGATCGCTTATCGGTTTAACAAAATCAAGGTCTCTGCCTTCTTTGACAAAGCCGTTAAAGCGTTCAATCGTTTTTAAAAAGGCAGCGTTTGTGATCTTTTCTCCTTTAGCGAGTGAAGCCAAATCATCATAGCGTCTCACAACATTCTTTTCAAGCGCTTTTTTGATATCGCGCGGACTTTGGTCAAGCGCCGTTTGATCCGCGATTGCTATAACAGGATAATTTTGTATTAAAATCGCTTCAGCCACTTTTCGGCGGTCGGATAGTTCATTGACAAACCGCTGAGCTGTTTTTGTATTGATTAAGATGCCTTTTGGTAAAGCAATATAATCAGCGAACAACGGTCCATCGCCAAACCCGTGTTCTTCTGGTGAGGTCCAAGGCGCTAGTTGAATATGATCCATCCCTTTAAACTGTGCCCCGGCTTTCTCAGCCAATCGTAATATTTCCGCAGTAGCGCTTGGTTTATTTGTCGTATCAATAGTCTCATCTAAACGCGTATCGTAACGCTTTCGAAAAGCGACATCGGCGGAAAAACCCCCCGTAGCTATCACAATCCCCTTATTGGCGATAAAAAGACTTTCTGTCGTAGGTAAAGGTTGATTGAAACGATAAGGCGCTTTACACTTAACACCCGCCAAATCACCATCCTCATAATAAAAATCGCTAACATAGTGCGCTTTGCGAATATCGATATCAAGGTTATGACATAAGGCCTCCATACGAACAATAAAAGGGCGGCCACTCGGGGGGCCCTGAGGTGAATGCGACCGTGGCTTAGCATGCCCACCAAACAATTCCACGTCATCTCGGAAGGGGACTTTCAATACATCCTTCGCCCAATCAAACGCAGCCAAAGCATGCGTGCTTAAGGTTTCAACCAAAATTGGGTCACTTTCTTTTCCGCCACTTTTTAAAATATCTTCTTTCATTAACAACGCGGAATCTTCGATGCCTAATGTTGTTTGAAAAGACGTCCCCGCAGCCGCCATACCGCCATCGCTAATAACTGAATTACCACCGAGGGTTTTCATTTTTTCTAAAACCAAAACCTTAGCACCAGATTCAGCCGCTTTAATCGCCGCTCGCAAACCGGCAAAACCCGATCCAATCACAATCACATCAAAAATTTCTTTTTTCATATTAAACCTTTATCGTTTGACATTATACTTTTATCATAGCACAAAGTCTTTAAGACTAAGAAAAAACATCTACAAGAATTTATTTTTTTTTAACTGCATCATACCTGAACAATGACTAACTTGATAAAAAATGACTTGATAGGCATCCTTAAGATAATCTTTATAGTAATCTACCACCGGATAATATTCGGCATCGTCCCATATTTTTTGATACTGTATTTTGAGTTTTCTCATGGCTTTATCGGTGCTTGTCATCACATCACCAACTAAAATCATACCCCCATCATTAAGATGATTAGACAGCTTTAAAAGAAGTTCCACTTGTTTTTGCAAGGGCATATGATGGATGCTGTAGTTAAAGATGATAGCATCAAAACTTTCAGTTTTTAACTGCGAGATAAAGCTTTGAAAATCGCTGTGAGCCAATGTCGCTTTAGGCATCAAATCACGCGATTTTTTTAACATCTCTTTTGAGAAGTCTATTCCTGTTATCGATTTGTTCTTATCGTATAAAGGCGAACTGATCTGTCCCGTTCCAATCCCCATATCACAGATTGATGTGATGGTATCATCCTGCAACGTAGCGATGATCCAGGCTTTGATCAGACTATAACCAGAAAACGGATAGCTATTATCTTGTTCGGATGTTTTGATTGATTGATTGTAAGCCTTAGCCCATGTATTAAAATATTCAGCGTTATTTTTATGCATTTTTTATTGCCTCCTAAGCCTATAAAAAAGCCGTGATGCAAGGGTATTTTAACATCACAGCTTATAAGAGGCAAGTTAATGATTGGTAAAGATATCTTTAAGGATGGCTAATGCCCAGTCGATTTCTTCTTTTTTAACGACGAGCGGTGGAGCGAGACGAATGGTATGAACATGGGTCTCTTTGGCTAAGATGCCCTTTTCTTTCATCAATTCGGTGTATTGACGGGCACCACCAGCCTCGTCTTTGAGTTCGATGGCGATAAACAAGCCTTTCCCGCGTACCTCTTTAAAGATCGGTGCATCAATCGCTTGAATGCCTTTTAAGAAGTAGGCACCCAATTCGAGGGATTTCTCGGATAATTTTTCATCGAGTAAAACATTTAGGGCTTCTTCGCCTGCGGCACAAGCCAAGGGATTGCCGCCGAAGGTACTGCCGTGTGAACCGGGGGTGATAACATCCATAATCTTCTTGCTGGTCAAAGCCGCAGAAACAGGAATAACCCCACCACTCAAAGCCTTCCCGACCAAGAGAATATCGGGTCTAATGCCTTCATGTTCGAAACAGAATGTCTTACCGGTTCGTCCAAAGCCTGTTTGGATTTCATCGAGCATCAGTAAAATATTGTGTTGATCACAAATCTCTCTAACTTTACGTAAATAACCCTCATCTGGAATGATGACCCCAGCTTCACCTTGGATAGGTTCGACTAAAAAGGCAATGGTATTTTTGTTAATCGCTTTTTCTAGCGCTTCGGTATCGTTGAAGGGCACATGTTTAAAGCCTGGGGTGTAAGGCCCGTAACCTTGGGTCGCATTGTCATCGTTAGAAAAACTAACAATCGTCGTGGTCCGTCCGTGGAAATTTTGATGGGCGGTAATGATTTCCGCTTGATTATCCGGTATATCTTTAGTCGCATAACTATAGCGTCTTGCAATCTTAATGCCCGTTTCTACCGCTTCAGCGCCGGTATTCATCGGAAGCGCCATATCAAAGCCAGAAACTTCGCAAAGTCTTTTCAAAAAACGGCCTAAACGGTCATTATAAAATGCCCGTGAGGTTAAGGTTAAGGTGTGGAGTTGATCTTCCACAGCTTTGAGAATACGCGGATGTAAATGCCCATGATTTACCGCAGAATATGCCGAGAGACAATCAAGATATTTATTGCCTTCAGGATCCCATACCCAAGCACCTTCAGCCTTGTTTATAACCACGGGGATAGGCTTATAGTTTTTCGCACCGTATTGTGCTTCTAATTCCATACATTGTTTCGTCGTTAACATCTAAAACACCTCTTATATTTTAATAGTCTTAATTTCCTTTATTGCATCTGATAGGAATCTTGAATACGCTCATTTTGCAGGTACATACCATGCCTAAAACGTCTTTGGATGTTTGATAAAGAAAGCGCATACATTCCCAACATCATTTATTGTATGTGATACATATCGATTTGTAAAGGGCTATCTAAGAATTCTTGTATATTAAGTGAAAAATAAAAAAACCGGATAATTATCCGGTTTTAATTTGAAAATTTCTTTTTAAAAATATTTTCTTACAACGATATAGCCAAGGAAAAACAGTAAAAGAGATTTTTTACCGAAAAACTTTGATTATGCGTTTGTAACTTGACACAAACTTAGCTTTCTAACCCCGTACCACAGCCACCACAAAACCTTGTGCCAACCGCATTTTCCGCGCCGCATTTAGGACATTTAAGTAAATCTAATGATGCGCCACAGTTATTACAAAACTTTCCTTCTCCAGCTGGTTTATTACAAGCCGGACAAAGTGTTTGTTTACTTTCAATCTCGCCATCAAAAACCTGTGTTTTTGAGGCTTTGGCATAAACATCATCAATCGCCTTTTTAGATTTAGCTGCGGCTACCTCAATATTTACCCTTGGTGCGCAAGATATACAAAGCCCTTCTTGTTCATTCCAATCGTTTTCACACATCCACTTTGTACATTTTGGACAGCGATGAAAGTGTTTTTTAGCCTCATTTTGAGCCAATTCAAAAGCCGATTCATGCTCTTTGTGCCATTTAGGTGATTTACCATGATGGGTGCCAGTAATAGCGTCCCCACCGCGGCGAACAGAATAGCCCGCACGGTACTTCCCAGTCATAAATGTGGCCGCGGATACCAATCCGGTGAACATCCGCATAATGCCTTTTTTCTTTGCATATTTAGATGTAATGAACGATGTCTTATAGCCTTC
Organism: Mollicutes bacterium; assembly: GCA_003558105.1. Classification (GTDB taxonomy): domain Bacteria; phylum Bacillota_I; class Bacilli_A; order Izemoplasmatales; family Izemoplasmataceae; genus B1SED10-225. The sequence goes on from PWMS01000040.1 coordinate 14,110, forward strand.
CTTACAAAGATCACAAAAAAATGTGAATTGAAACCCTGAATCCGTTGAATTATCCGCAAAATTATCACTAAACGGTTTTAATGTCATACTTTTCCTCCTTATCTTTCAAGTGGTTTCCCACACTTGATACAATTTTCACTGATTGGGGGTTGCTTGGTTTTACATCTTCTACGGGGACAAACGACGAGTAACCGTTTATCGCAGTGCTCGCAATAGCTGTCAAAAAAGGTTTCTTTACCGCAAAAGGGACACTCGATATTGAGTTTTAAACCACACACATTACATCGTTGCCATGACTTTCGAATCGGGGTCCGACATCTAGGACAACGAATCGGGGTTGCAGGGTTATCTTTACCACAAATCGGACAAACGTTGGAATCTTTGTCAATGAGTGCCTCACAATAGCGGCACGGGTGCTTATATCCAGGCATAGCTCTACCTCCTTAATATCCGCATGTCATAAAAAAGCCAACCGTTTTTGATTATTTTTCCCATTTTTCTTTGTCAACTTTACTTTGAACATTGAACTTAAGTAAAGCCAACACATCTTTTTGCCACTGCGCTAAACTTCCATGAATGACTCTACCGATAAACGCATCTCTTAAATCACGCAATTCTGGAATTAACGCGATGGATGTTTTATATTTTTCATAGCGGGGATCGTTTAACTTCTCTTCACTTAAATAGATAGGTTCTCGCCTGAAGTTTATCGCCAACATACACCGGTTAATACGATCTAAAAACCAATCGGCTTGTTGGTCTAAAACGTCTTTAGATTGCTTTTTTGCGTAAGTTTTTCTCGACATCATCTTAAAGAAATACGTCGCTTGACTTTTACCTTCTGTGTTCATGGCTTCCATCGCAATGACATTGCCGGGTATTTTGTTATCTTGATGATAGATAGGAAATAAAAACCAAAGATATTCTCCCGTCATATCACCTAAAAGACCACGTTTGATACCCATGCACATTTTCTTTGATTCTGCGAAATCTTTTAAAAAATCGTAGTCTTCTTTAACGCCAATTAGCTCTAATTTTTCTTCTAATTCTTGCCATAATATCGGTGAGATGTCATCTAGGGTTGTCTTCTTAGCTGCTTTTCCATCCTTTAAATGTTGTGAGGCTTCGCGAATGATTAAAGGTGAAACACCCGGAAGCAACGCTTTTAAAAGTGTCTGTGCTCTTAGTAAAACCTCGTTATGCATCTTTGAAAAGGCACGGGTAAAAGCCTCAAACTTCTTCCCTAATTTTGCGATGACGTAGGTTTCATTGGTATCGGTATTGATATTGATTTCATAGTCGCTTGTGAAAATCTCTTCCATATCACAATAAAGTATTCGAATCGGTGCTTTTAATGACGAAAAGATAATCAAGGCACTCTCATATAACCGCAGTTCGCATGCTGGGATCACTTCTGTTTCTTGTTGGTCTTTAATCACTTTGATGTCTGCATTAACCCCAGATTTAATCAACGTCTCTTCGGCCAACATGTCTTTGAGGATGATGGTGTTGCGAATCTTGAGACATTGTCTAAAAAAATCATCATGCTTGTAACCCAAATCATGAATGATCAAAGTACTACCATCCATCAAGGTAATATAGATATGATAATCCTCTTCAGTTACATCCATCATATCTCTAAGGGTTATATAAATCGGTTGGCCAAACTGTGATGATACCGTCAAACGTTCCTGATCGAAACTCACTTTGCATGATGATGCCTCTAATAAGGTATTATCGCTTGCTTTAAGTTTGTAACTGGCTTTTATATTGTCCATTATCATTAGGATATACCGCTATCCTTTATCCCCCCCTTCTTCTATATTGGCTTACCCTTATTTAAAAATATAAAAAACCTTTAAACGTTCTTACACACATATGCAATATATTATTAAGCACATGAGGTAGGCGTTTAAAGGTTATACAGAACGACCGGTATCGTAAATCAATATGTTCTTTTGATAATCTTATAAATTCATTATACACCATAAATTATAAATAATGAAAAAAATTATAAAAAGTGCAAAGGCGAATTGATAATTATACGTTCACTTATTATATATAACCATACGAACTTAAACCAAGGCAGACACAGAAATCATCTCATTGATAAATGAATTATGCGCTTTCTAACAACCCCTAAGATAGGATTTAACCGTATTGACCAAAATATAGGGTTTAAAGAATAGAATTTATGTAAAAACCTATCCGTGGATATTAGGTTGTTTATGTCTATCTAGCCCTTAAAAAAGACGTTTTTCATGATTTTTCAACCATAAACAAATCGTTTGCATTATATTTTGTATATGTTATGATACGTCTTAGATGGATAAAGTTACTAAAATAACTTACCATCTTTTTTTGTGACAAATTTTGGATTGAAAACAATTGGAGGTACATCATGAAACACCTGGAAATAAAAAACCTCTATAAAATCTTCGGTAAAACACCCCATAAGGCATTAGAAATGTCAATGAATGGTGTCTCAAAGGAAGAAATTCTTGAAAAAACCGGTAATACCGTCGGTGTCAAAGACGTATCATTTCATGTTGAAGAGGGCGAAACCTTTGTGGTTATGGGTCTTTCTGGTAGTGGTAAATCAACGCTGATCCGTTGCTTAAACCGCCTTCATGAATCGACCCACGGTGAGATTTTACTAGAAGGTAAAAACATTTTAGATGCAAACAAAGAAGAATTACGAAACATTCGACGTAAAAAAATGGGTATGGTCTTTCAAAATTTTGGTTTATTCCCCCACAAAACCATTATTCAAAATATAGATTATGGTTTAGAAATTCAAGGGATTGAACTAAAAGATAGACGAAAAAGCGCGCAAGAGGTCTTAGAACTCGTCGGCCTTAAAGGTTATGAAAACATGTATCCAAGTGAATTGAGTGGCGGCATGCAACAACGTGTCGGACTGGCTAGAGCGTTGGTCATCGATCCTGATATTCTACTCATGGATGAAGCCTTTAGTGCCTTAGACCCACTCATCAAGAAAAACATGCAAGATGAACTGATTGCCTTACAAGAAAAAATGCAAAAAACGATTGTATTTATTACCCACGACTTAGATGAAGCCTTAAAACTTGGAGACCGGATTGCGGTCATGTATGAAGGGAAAATCGTACAGATTGGTACCCCTGAAGAGATCTTGACTACGCCGGCTAACGATTATGTCCGTGACTTCGTTGAAAACGTCAACCGCGCACGTGTTATTCGCGCAGAATCCATTATGAAAAAACCTTTAACGGTGGTCAACACCAAAGAAGGGCCGAAAGCCGCCCTTAGAAAAATGGACAAAGAAGGCATCTCAAGTGTCTTTGTGGTCAATAAAGAACGCATCTTACAAGGCGTTGTTTCTGTCGATGATGCTTCTAAGCTTGTCGATGAAGGTAACAATGACTTGAAACTAGCCATTAAACCCGTTGAATTTGAGACAGCCCCCGATACCTTAATCGCGGATTTATTACCGATGGCAACGAAAGCCAACTATCCGATTGCGGTTGTGGATGAGAAAAAACGACTGCTCGGTGTGGTGGTTAGAGTATCGGTAATCGCTGGTATCAAAGGCATCGAGGAAGGAGATGAGGACAATGCTTAGCAGTATTTTACCCATCCCTCATATTCCGATTGGCACATGGTTCGATGCCCTCATTGATTTTTTAAGTGATAATTTCGGCTTTATATTTGATGGCTTTGAGTTTGTTATCTCCATCTTAACCGATGCTATCTTTGCCTCTTTGACATTGATGCCCGATGTGGTTTATATTGTCCTCTTTACCTTAGGCGCTTATTGGCTCAGCAAAAAGATTGGGCTGGCGGTCTTTATGGTACTTGCCCTACTCTTTGTCGTATCGATGGGGTATTGGGAAGATATGCTTTATACCTTCTCCTTAGTGATTACCGCAGCGTTCATTGCGCTAATTATCGGGATTCCGATTGGGATATTGGCCTCAAGAAACGATCGACTCCATGATTACCTCATCCGGCCCGTCCTTGACTTTATGCAGACATTGCCAGCTTTCGTCTACTTAATCCCCGCGGTTTCATTGTACGGGATTGGAGAGACACCAGGGGTATTTGCGACCATTATCTTTGCGATGCCCCCAGCGGTTAGATTGACTAACCTTGGGATTAGGCAAGTCTCCAGTGAAGTTATCGAAGCGGGACGTTCCTTAGGCTCAACCGATAAGCAAATGTTATTAAAAGTCCAATTGCCAATTGCCATGCCAAGCATCATGGCCGGTATCAACCAAACGATTATGCTAGCCTTATCAATGGTCGTTATCGGAGCGATGCTCGGTGGTCGAGGACTTGGTACCATCGTTTATGGTGCCGTCGGCACGAACAATATCCCTGTTGGTTTTGAATCAGGGGTAGCCGTGGTTTTACTCGCAGTCATCTTAGACCGCACAACACAAGCCATTGGCGATAAAACATCTGAAAAGAGATAGTGCATCTCTTTAAGATATAAAGACAAAATTATAAAAATTCTATAGGAGGAATATTTAATGTTTAAAAAATTATTTGCACTTATGATCGCAATCACATTTGCGTTCACCTTAGCTGCATGTGACACTGACACAGAAACTGTTGAGCTTGGTTATGTTAACTGGGCTGAAGGTGTGGCAATGAACTATTTAGCCCACGCTATCTTAGAAGATGAACTCGGCTATGAAGTCGAATCAAGAATGGCCGATGCTGGACCGATCTATGGTTCACTCGCGAGTGGCAATACCGATGCATTCTTAGATGCTTGGTATCCATTTACCCACCAAACCTACCGTGAGGAATATGGCGATTTAATCGTCGACCTTGGGTACAACTTTGAAGGCGCTAAAATCGGCTTAGTCGTTCCAGACTATGTGACGATTGACAGCATCGCAGAAATGAATGCCTATGCCGATGAGTTCGATGGCCAAATTGTTGGTATCGACCCTGGTGCTGGTATCATGGCAGCGGCTAACGATGCCATAGATGCTTATGACCTAACCGACATCGAATTACAAACATCCAGTGGTCCCGTTATGGTCCAAGCCCTAGCTGAAGCAATTGAAAATGAAGAATGGGTCGTTGTGACCGGTTGGGAACCACACTTCAAATTTGCCGATTACAACCTTAAATTCTTAGACGATCCTGAAGGCAGCTTCGGCGAATCTGAGAATATCCATACCGTTGCTAGAGCTGGCTTAGCTGACGATATGCCTGAAGTCGCAGAATTCTTTGAAAACTTCTACCTTGATAGTGAACAACTCGGTAACTTAATGGGTATGATGAATGAATATGGTGATGATTACACCGAATTAGAAATTGCCAGAATGTGGATGGATGAAAATCAAGATTTAGTCCAAACCTGGTTACCATAAGCTAACACAATCAAAAGACGGATAAAAATTATCCGTCTTTTTTTATGCTTTTATGATAGCGTTGTCACACCCTATATCACTATAATATAAAGAGATTCAGTCTACATAACCCTTTAGCCCGTTTTATATAATCTGCAGCAAAAAGGTTGTATTTACATTTTTATAGTGTTACAATGAAAAAAAATCGAAAGCCTATGGAGGCCTCGACTATGAACAAAAATTATTTAGTACATGTCCATCATTATAAAACCAAGGTTTGATCAAAGAACGCACGTTCTTTAGATACAAGCCTGTTTACGTATATGTAAAAATGGACTTGTATCTACCACTAAATCATCATTAGCTGGATAGATAAGTCTATCCAGCTTTTTTTATACCCAGGAGGTAACAACATGAAACCCTTAACCCTTATGAACAACACTTATACCCATCATTATCATTATAAAATATAGGTTTGCTATTTAACATACTGTTAGATACAAGCCTTTATCGATGTGGATAAGTGCTTGTATCAACCGATGATAATCAATCGAGTGGTGCACGCCGCTCGATTTTTTTTATACAAAAAAAGGAGGACATTATGACATTCCCAACCCTAAACGATGCTTTAAATTATCACCAACAAAAATTCGAAGTCATCAAAAGACTCGAAACCATCATCACCGAACAAGGCTATCAGATGATTGAACCAGCCTATTTTGAAAATTACGACCACTTCATTAAGATGCATCAACGCATCGAAAAAACCTCAATGGTAAAACTCATCGATGCCGAGGGTAATATTCGGGTTTTAAGACCGGATATCACCACTAGTATCATGAAAGACTTGATTCCTAAGTGGCATAATGGCTTAAAGCTGAAACTGTTTTACAACACCACAGTTTTTGTCAATACCAAAGCGGGCATCAAAGAACAAAAACAATTTGGCGTTGAATACCTCGGCCCGCAAACACCGACCACCGACAGCGAGCTTATCGCGATAATCTTAGAGATATTCAACGATTTTAATCTAGCCTTCATCTTAGAAGTCTCCCATGCAGATTTCTTACATCAACTCATCGATAACCTCGCTTTAGATCATGAACAGATCGATACCTTAAAAGATATCATCTATCACAAAAACCGCTATGCACTCAATAAATTTATTGATAAGAACCTCAATCAAAACCCTTCCCAACAAGTCCTTGCGACCCTTTTTGATTTACAGGGTACACTTGAGGTAATAGATGACAAATTAGCTAACATCGATTTACCTGAAAATATAAAAACAACCCTAGCGCAACTAGCCAACTATCAAAGTCAGTTTAAAAACGATGCGGTAACCTTCGATCTAAGCATGTTAAGTCAATACGACTATTACAGTGGTTTAATATTTAAAGGTTATCTGGCCAATGTGCCAAGTGCGGTATTAAATGGTGGCAGATACAATACGCAAGCGATGGGGTATAAAAAAAGCGTGCCGGCCATCGGATTCTCATTTTCCCTTGCCGCATTGCTTCAGGAGGTTATGAAGAACAATGGATAATAAATTAGTGATGGCCCTACCAACAGGTCGATTAGGCGATAGCGCGATTGCACGCTTACATGCAATCGGCCTAGCAAAAAAGATATCCCCAAAATCGAGAAAACTCGTCTTTGATGACGATGAAAACATTCGATATATCCTGGTCAAACCCATCGATGTCATCACCTATGTAGAAAACGGCATCGCCGATATCGGCATCATCGGCAGCGATGTCATCTTAGAACAAGAAGCCGATGTCTATGAAATTATGGATTTAGGGTTTGGACTCTGTAAATTTTCGATAGCAGGCTTAAAAGATCAGACTTTGTACAAACCCGATGAAGTAATCAAAGTCGCCACAAAGTATCCTAATGTCGCAAAAAAGTACTTTCAAAACAAACAACAAAAAATCGACATCATTAAAATCAATGGCTCTGTGGAACTCGCCCCCTTGCTTGGGTTATCGAATGTGATTGTCGATATTGTGGAAACCGGCAATACGCTTAAAGCCAATGGTCTAGTCGTCATTGAAGATATGTTTGAAATCAGTGCTAAGACCATCGTCAACCGCAGTAGCTATCGTTTTAAATACCAAAAAATCACCGGATTAACAAAGCGTTTAGAAGCATCCATGGAGGTTAAATAAATGATAAAAATACTCAATATGAAAGAAGATACACTCGAGATTGATGCTTTGTTTAAACGCAATCAATTCGATTATCAAGCGGTTAACCAAAACGTTGAAGCGATCATTAAAAACGTTTTAGAAAACCAAGATGACGCTTTGAGGAGCTATTCAAAAAAATTTGACAACGTCGAATTGACCGACTTCAAGGTATCCGTTCAAGAAATTGATAACGCCTTTGAAACCCTTGACAAAACGCTGATCAATGACTTAAAAAAAGCGATCGACAATATCACCCGCTATCATGAAAAACAAGGTTATCAAAGCTTTCAATACGAAAAAGACGACGGCACCATTTTAGGTCAAAAAGTCACCCCTATAAAAACTGTGGGTCTTTATGTCCCCGGGGGTACCGCAAGTTATCCTTCGACGGTCTTGATGAATGCGATTCCCGCGCGCATTGCTGGGGTCAAAAACATTGTTATGATTACCCCACCCAAAAAGGATGGTACCATCCAACCCTCAATTTTAGTCGCCGCCAAACTCGCAGGCGTCGATACCATCTATAAACTAGGAGGTGCGCACGGGATTGCGGCTTTAGCTTATGGTACAAAAACCATTCCAAAAGTCGATAAAATTGTCGGTCCAGGCAATATTTATGTATCCATCGCCAAAAAATATCTTTACGGCAAAGTCGGCATTGATATGATTGCGGGACCGAGCGAAATTTTAATTATTGCGGATGAACAGGCCAATCCCGATTACATCGCAGCCGATTTGATGAGCCAAGCGGAACACGACACCTTAGCCAGCGCTATTCTCATCACCCCCTCTTCTGCCTTGGCAAAAAGGGTTAAAAAGGCATTATCCGCGCAGATTAAAACCTTAAGCCGTAGCGACATCATCAAACAAGCCTTAAACGATTACGGGGCCATTATTCTTAGCGAAGATTTAAAAAGTGCGGTTAATTTTTCCAACACCATCGCCCCTGAACATCTAGAAATTTTAACCAAAGACCCCTTCAGCCTTTTAAACGATATTACAAACGCCGGTTCCATCTTCTTAGGCGAAAATACCCCTGAGCCTGTGGGGGATTATATCGCTGGACCCAACCATACCTTACCGACCAGTGGCACCGCCCGGTTTTCTTCGCCGCTTTCAACCACGGATTTTCAAAAGAAATCTGCCTATAGTTTCTATTCCCTAAACGCCTTAAAAAACGATGCTGAGGCGATTATCAACATCGCCGATGAAGAAGGATTAACCGCCCACAGTAACGCGATTAAAGTGCGTCTAAGAAAGAAGGATGAACATGCTACCTAAAAAAAGTGTCCAAGCCTTAAACACTTATCAAACCAAAAACATCGACTACAAGGTCAAACTGGATGCCAACGAAGCAACCAGCGATGTTTTAAAAGACTTTAAAGACAAGCTGCCCACGTCCTATTTTCGCTACCCAGACAATCATGCGCAAACCTTAAGACAAAAAGCCGCGAGCTACTACAACACAAAAGCCGAAAACATCATCGCCGGCAATGGTTCAAGTGAGATGTTGGAATTAATACTAAAAACCTACTTAGAAAAAGACGATGTCGTGCTTGGCTTTGAACCGAGTTTTACCATGTTTCGCGTCTTTACAGAAATCTATACAGGACAATATATGCCCGTTGAAGCCAACGAGCCATTTGCGTTTGATACAGAAGCTATGATCCAAGCAGCGCAAACCTACCAACCCAAAATCATCATCCTGTGTACCCCCAACAACCCCACCGGCAATATCCTTAGTGAAACAGCCATCAAGACGATCATCGAAAGTACCAACGCGTTGGTGTTGGTCGATGAGGCCTATATAGAATTTTATAACAAGCAAGCTTCCATGATTCGCTTCCTTAAGACTTATCCCCGACTCATCATCTTAAGAAGCTTATCAAAAGCCTTTGGGCTCGCGGGGATTCGCTTAGGTTTTCTTTTTTCTAATCCCGATATCATAAAAACCCTAAACACCGTCAAATCACCTTATAACCTCAACATCCTAACCCAATCGCTTGGCATTCATGCCTTGGATGAATCTGGACGCGTTGAAGCGTATCTAAGCTTTATTAAAAAGGAGCGGGCCAAGATGTCAAAGGCACTTGAGAACCTAAATATCAGAGTCTTTCCCTCATATGCCAACTTCGTATTCTTTAAAAGTCATCAAACCCATCTCTTTGACAAACTTTTAGACCAAGGCATTTTAATCCGAGACTTTAAAGGACCGCTTGCGTCTTATTTCCGTGTCAGTATTGGAACAACTGAAGATAACGAACAATTTATCAACGCCTTAAAGGAGGTTACCCCCGATGCGAGAGACTAAACTAAACCGCAACACCAAAGAAACCCAAATTCAACTATATCTAAATATCGATGGCACGCGCCAAATCGATGTTGATACAAAAATTCCATTTTTTGACCATATGTTAACGTTGATGGCCTTTCATGGTAACTTTGATTTAAACATCCAATGCGATGGCGATATCGACGTCGATGATCATCATACCATTGAAGATGTTGGGTTGGTGCTTGGGGATGCCATCAAAGAAATCATCAACACCAAAAAAGGCTTAAGACGCTATAGCTCCATCTTTATGCCGATGGATGAGAGCCTAACACGCATCGTTTTAGATATTTCTAACCGTCCATACTTAGGTTATCGCATGCGCCTAAACCGCGAAAAAGTTGGGACGATGGATACACAAAACGTACAAGAGTTTTTCAAAGCCCTGATCGCAAATGCGCGTTTGACCCTCCATATCGACTTGCTTTATGGTGAGAATGATCATCACAAAATTGAAGCTGTCTTTAAAGCTTTCGGTAAAGCTTTAAAAGAAGCTACAACCATCGAGGGTAAGTCGGTGAATTCCAGCAAGGGTGTGTTATAGATGAATGTGATTCTCGATTATGATGTGGGGAACCTCGATTCTGTCAAACGCGGTTTTGAACGCGTCGGGATTAAAAGTGTAATCTCAAAAGACCCCATTATCATTCAAGCGGCCACCGCTTTAATATTGCCAGGGGTCGGCGCTTTCAATGAAGCGATGAAATCTTTAAGACAATCTGGCTTGATTCCTTATATATTTGAACACATCAAGCAAAACAAACCGCTCCTAGGGATATGTCTAGGAATGCAGCTGCTTTATGAGGCCAGTGAAGAAAACGGCTACACCGAAGGTCTAGGGTTATTAAAAGGGACGATAAAACCCCTGAATATACGTTTAAAAGTCCCTCACATGGGGTGGAATCAACTCATCTTTCAAAAGCCTGATCATACCTTATTAAAATACATTCAAGAACATGATTACGTCTATTTTGTGCATGCTTATTACGCCGCAACGAATCTAGATGACGTCATCGCTTACGCCGATTATGAAACAAAGATACCCGCCATCGTCGCCAAGGGCCCTATTTATGCGACCCAGTTTCATCCCGAAAAAAGCGCGGCGGTCGGCCTAAAAATTTTACAAGCATTCAAAGAGGTGATTTCATGAAACTATACCCGGCCATCGATTTAAAACACAACCGCTGTGTCCGTTTAAGCCAAGGTAAGTTCGAACATGAAAAAGTCTATGACCAAGACCCTTTCAAGGTCGCAAAAAGATGGTTAGATGAAGGTGCCACTTTCTTACACATCATCGATTTAGACGGGGCCAAAGACAACGACATGATAAACTTACCCGCCATTAAAAACATCAATACCTTATCGATTCCCATGCAAGTCGGTGGGGGCATACGCTCACTAAAGCGAATCGAGACGCTTCTAAAAGAAGGCATCAACCGCGTGATTATTGGGACCATGGCCCTCGATAATATGGCCATGTTAAAAACAGCCTTAAAACGATTCCCCGGGCAAATCATCGTATCGATCGATGCTAAAAAAGGCAAGGTCTTAAGCCATGGCTGGCAAAAAGATACCAATATATCCGCACTAAACCTTGCCTCAACCTTAGAGAATATCGGCATCAAAACCATCATTTATACCGATATTGAAAAAGATGGGATGCTTAAAGGTCCTAATCTAGAAGCCTATAAAACCTTGGTTGAAAAGACCAACCTTGAAATTATCGCAGCTGGGGGTATCACTACCCTAGACGATCTAAAATCTTTAGAGGCCATTGGGGTCTTTGGGGCGATAATTGGTAAAGCGCTATATGAAGAAAAAATTGATTTAAAGGAGGCATTACAATGCTTGCAAGACGCATCATCCCGTGCCTAGATGTCCGAGATGGCAGAGTCGTCAAAGGGCAAAGATTTCAAGCCATAAAAGACGTAGAAGACCCCGCAAAACTCGGAAAAATCTATAGCGAAGAAGGCGCCGATGAATTGGTCTTCTACGACATCACAGCCTCAAGTGAACAACGTGAGATATCCTTAGAATTTATCGAAAAAGTCGCCGCTACCTTACAAATTCCCTTCTGTGTTGGAGGCGGCATCAAAACCATTCAAGATTTTGGACGCATCTTAAGAAAAGGCGCTGACAAAGTCTCTATTAATTCCGCGGCGATCTTAAATCCACAGCTAATCAAACAAGCAGCCGAGGTTTATGGTTCACAGTGCGTGGTACTTTCCATCGACGTGAAACAAGACCCCGATCAAAGCTACCGTGTCTATCTTAACGGCGGCAGACAAAAAACCGATCTTGAAGCTATCGCGTGGGCCAAAAAAGGCGTCGCCTTAGGCGCAGGCGAACTCGTCATCAACAGCATGGATCAAGACGGTATGAAAAACGGCTATGATATCGCACTCTTAAAACAGATTACCGATGTAGTCAATGTCCCTGTGATAGCCTCAGGCGGCGCAGGCAAACTTTCTCACTTTAAAGACGTCATTCAAAAAGCCAACGTCGATGGCATCTTAGCCGCCTCTGTTTTCCACTACGGCGAGATCAAAATTAACGATTTAAAAGATTACTTATCGAAACAAGACATAACCATGAGAATTTAAGGAGGCACATCATGCAAAAAACGATAGAAACATTCGATTTAAAACAACTCACCTTCAACCAAGATAATCTCATCCCCGTCATCGTACAAGACATCCGTTCAAAAGCGGTATTGATGATGGCTTATATGAATAAAGAAGCCTTACAAAAAACCCTAGACACCAAAGAAGCTACCTATTTCAGCCGATCAAGACAAACGCTATGGAAAAAAGGACAAACCAGTGGCAACACCCAAAGCGTTGAAGCTTTAAGCTATGATTGTGACGCCGATGCGGTATTAATGCAAGTCAAACAACGCGGTGTTGCGTGTCACACCAACAAAATGAGCTGTTTTCACAATCCCATCTTCAACGAAGATAAAACCCTTGATTCCAATATTTTATTTTCTTTATATAATCTTATTAAAGAAAGAAAAAACCGGCCTAAAGCTGGTTCTTATACCGAATACCTCTTTCAAGAAGGCCTTGATAAAATCTTAAAGAAAGTCGGCGAAGAAAGCAGTGAAGTCATCATCGCCGCCAAAAACCAATCCCCCGAAGAAATGACAAATGAAATCAGCGATTTACTATACCATCTCATCGTTTTAATGGTCAATGAAAACCTTGAATTCGACGAGGTCTTAAATGAATTAAACGAAAGGCGGAAATAACATGAAACGCCCGCTCATCGACCAACATGTTCATACCAATGCTTCGCCAGATGCCAATCGGGATGCGACCATGACAGCGTATATCGATAAGGCTAAGAAAATGGGTATACCCGGCGTTGTCTTCACCGATCACGTCGATATGGATACCCCCGTCGAACTTTTCAAAACCTTCCCCGATTATCAAACCTATAGCAAAAATATCAAACCCCTTAATACCCCCGATTTTTTCGTCCGTATGGGGGTGGAAATAGGCTATCAACCCCACATTCAAGAAAAAATAGAAACATTCATTCAAAGCCATCCCTTTGATTTTGTGATCTGTTCGATTCATCTCGGGGATAAACTCGATTTTTATAACGGCGATTTCTTTATCGGTAAAACCCAACAAGAAGCCTATCAACGTTATTTTGAGTTGGTGTTAGAATCGGTAGAAAACTTTCAGGATTACGAGGTTTTTGGCCATCTTGATTATATTATTCGCTATGGCGATTTTGAAGATAAAGCCTTTGATATCGATGATTATCAACCCTTGATCGATACCATTTTAAGCACCATTATCAAAAATGGTAAAGGCATCGAAGTCAATACCTCTGGGATTCGCTACAACCTCGGTGTGATGCATCCAAACCTTGCCATTTTAAAACGTTATAAAGCCCTTGGGGGTAAAATCATCACCCTTGGGTCAGATGCGCATAAGGTTGATGATTTTTACAGCGATTTCGAACACGCCATCGCTTTGATTTTAAAAGCTGGATTCCGTTATATCACTGAATTTAAAGCCCGACAACCCTATTTCATTGAACTATAAAATTACAAGAACGCTTTCAACAATATATAATTGACTTTTATTTGTTATTTAACCCTCCCTATGATACGATAAAAGCAATTAGTTAGGTGATGCTATATGTTTAAATTAACCTTAGTTGTCTATTATTACGCATATCGATAAAAGGATTGCCGCGCGCACTCCTTTTTGACTCATGCGAAAAGGCAGGCGACCTAACAAAGATATTTTATCCTTGGGAGAGACGCCCAAGGATTTTTTTATTATCAAAAATAAGCTATAATACAAGGAGAGAGAAACTTATGATTATTCAATTAAAGCAACAAGCAACACAAAAAGAATACAAAAAAATTGTAAACTATTTAAAAGAAAGAAACTTCAAAATTAAAGATGTCCGCAGTGAAAACGTCATTGTTTTTGGCGTCATCGGGGATACCTCAGCGATTGACCCGCACGATCTTTATGCTTTTGAAGGCGTCGATAAAATCACCCGTGTATCCACCCCTTTTAAAAATGCCTCACGGGCTTTTAAGGCTGAAGATACCATCATCAAAATCAATGGCATCACCACCATCGGTAAAGATCAATTTACTATGATTGCCGGGCCTTGTTCTATCGAATCTGAAACCCAACTGCGCACCACCGCCAAACACTTAAAAGCAAAAGGAACCCACATCTTGCGTGGTGGGGCTTACAAACCAAGAACCTCACCTTATGCCTTTCAAGGCATGGCGTTGGACGGGTTAAAACTCTTGCGTAAAATCTCCGATGAATTTGAGATGGCCGCGATTAGCGAAATTCCCAGTGCCGATTTAATCGATACCTTCGAACAGTATGTCGATATCATTCAAGTGGGCGCTAGAAATATGCAAAACTTCCATCTTTTAAAAGCCCTCAGTAAATCATCTAAACCCATCATGTTAAAACGGGGCCTCTCGGCTACGATTGAAGAGTGGTTAATGAGTGCTGAATACATCATGGCCGGTGGCAATCCTAATGTAATCTTGTGTGAACGTGGGATTAGAACCTTTGAAAAATACACCCGAAACACCTTAGATATCAGTTCTGTCTTAGCGGTTCAAGAACTCTCCCATCTGCCCGTCATTATCGACCCATCTCACGCCGCAGGGCGTTGGCAGATGATCGATAAGTTATCGCTTGCTGCCTTAGCGGTAGGTGCGAGTGGTTTAATGATCGAAGTCCACCCCAACCCTGAAGAAGCTCTAAGCGATGGCGCCCAATCGTTAAAAATCCCTAAATTTAATGAACTGATGGATCATATTGAAACGCTCACCCCCATGTTTGGAAAGACCTTAAAATGAAAATCTTTATCGTAGGATTAGGCCTAATCGGGGCTTCTTACGCCGAGGGTTTAAAGGAAAAAGGCCACCGTGTTTATGGGTATGATCAAGATAAGACCACCATGGCCAAAGCCAAAGTTCAAAACATCATTGAAAAAGACACAAGCATAAACGATATCGAAACGGCCGATCTTGTGATTATCGCACTTTATCCTGAGGCGACCATCGCTTTTTTGAAAGCACACCAACATCGTTTTAATAGAAGCCAAACCCTAAGCGATGTCTGCGGGATTAAAACTTGGCTTTTAACTGAGATTGAACGTTTCCTTCCAGCTCAGCTAAACTACACCTCGCATCATCCGATGGCGGGTAAAGAAACACCAGGCTTTGATGCAAAAGATAAAACCCTCTTTAAGGATGCCAACTTCCTAATCGTCAAAACCGCAAAAACCCACAAAAGAGACCTCGAACGATTAGAACATATTGCAAACGATCTCAACTTTGGGCAAATCTCGCTTCTAACCCCCCAAAAACACGATGCGTTGATTGCCTATACCAGTCAACTAACCCACGTGATGGCCAGTAGTTTAATCCTGAGTTCAAAGGATGATGATGCCATCAAAGCAACCGGCAATTCTTTTAGAGATTTAACCCGTATCGCTAAAATCCATCCCCCTTTGTGGAGCGAGCTTTTCTTAAACAATAAAACACCTTTATTACAAGCTATCTCGCAATTTAAACAAGCCTTAAGCGAAATCGAAAGCCTACTTGAGCGTGACGATGAAGCCGGCTTGAAACAATTTTTAAAAAACGCAAAGAAACGACGTGAATCTTATGATTAAAAAAACCATGCCCACCTACAACATTACCCTCACCAACCAAAACCTAGAATATTTGCATGATGTCTTAAAAAAAACCTATCAGCAAAAGCCTCTTTTTATCATCACCGATAAAAATGTCTATGATTTTTACCAACAAGACCTAAAACAAACACTAAGTTCTTTCACCTGTCATTTTATCGTGGTCGAACCAGGCGAGAGGTCTAAAAGTTTAAAGACCTATCACAGCGTTATCAACAGCCTGATGGAAAAAGGCATCAAACGCGATCATTTTATCCTCGCCTTTGGCGGTGGGGTGGTTGGTGATTTGGCTGGATTTGTGGCCGCAACGCTTTTTCGCGGAATGCGCTATGCGCAAGTTCCCACAAGTCTTTTAGCCCAAGTTGACAGTTCGATTGGTGGTAAAGTCGCACTTGACTTAGAAGCAGGCAAAAACTTAGTTGGGGCTTTTTACGACCCTTGTTTCGTCTTTATCGATACCCACTTTTTAAAAACGCTACCCAAACGAGAAAAAAACAACGGTCTAGCAGAAATCATCAAAGCTGGATTGATTAAAGATAAAGCGTTGTTTGACCGCCTGGTTAAAGACCCTACCATAGATGAAACGCTGATGGCTAAAGCCTTAGATGTCAAGCGGGATTTGGTCTTAAAAGATCCTTACGATCAAGCAGACCGTATGCTTTTGAACTTTGGACATACCTTTGGACATGCGATAGAAAAAGCACACCAGTATGAAACCTACAAACACGGTGAAGCGATCAGTTATGGGATGTTGATGGCGCTTCAAACAGGCATGAACTTAGGCATCACACCAAAAGATATCTATCCGATATTAAAACAACTACTGCTTGATTTTGAGCTAATCACTGAGCCTTTACTCGAAGCCAAAGACTACCTAAAATACATAAAAAACGATAAGAAAAACTTATCGGATGGTATCCGCTTTATACTATTAGAAGCCATCGGTAAGGCGACATGGCAAACTTTAAGGGCGTGTGATCTTTGATGAATGTCACCCTAAGTCAAAGTCAACTACAAGGTAGTTTAGCGGTAGTCTCTTCAAAGTCCCTATCACACCGCGCCTTGATTGCGGCCGGTTTGGCCCAAGGAATAAGTACCATCCATAATCTTTTGGATTGTGATGATTTAACCGCCACAAAAAACGCTTTAAAAGCCCTAGGTGTGCGTATTGAAAAAAAGACCATTTATGGCGGAACATGGCGCGTTAAAAATAGTACCATCGATGCCAAAGAATCCGGCTCAACGTTGCGTTTTATGATTCCTATAGCCTTGCTTTTAGATAAGCCTATAACCTTTATGGGGCGTAAAAGACTTGTAAAAAGACCTTTAGATGTCTATCAAGATATCTTTAAAACAAAAGTTAAATACCAACCCTTAAGTAAAAATTCACTGCCCTTAAAAGTACAAGGCCCTTTGCAAAGTGATCATTTCACCATCCCTGGCAACGTCAGTTCACAGTTTATCTCTGGGTTATTGTTTGCCTTACCTTTACTCAATGGTGATTCCGTCTTGAATCTTTCAACCCCCCTAGAATCAAAGGGGTATGTCGATTTAACTTTGGATACGTTAAAATCATTCGGAATCGATATCAAGGTAAAAGATAATTGTTTTATGATTCCTGGTAAACAAACGTATAAACCTCAAGATGTCACCATTGAAGGCGATTTTTCACAAGCGGCCTTCTTTATGGTTGCGGCGCTTTTAAATGGCGATGTTAAACTTAAGAACTTAAACCCCAACTCAAAACAAGGCGACAAAGCCATCGTTGACATCATTAAAAAAATGGGTGGAGACATCTCATACGACGAAGCACAAGCGTGGTATCATATCAAGGCCTCTAAAACCAAGGGCACAGATATTGATTTGGCTCAAATTCCTGATTTAGGTCCCATATTAATGATACTCGCAGCGCTTAGTAAGGGCGTCACAACCTTTACATCAATTGATCGTCTTCGCATAAAAGAATCCGACCGAGCCGCTTCGATGATCGATATTTTAACCACCTTAGGGGTTAAAACAACCTTAAACAAGGATACCTTAACAATCCAAGGAACCAAACAATTTCAAGGCCATCAGACTTTCAAAAGTTACGATGATCACCGAATCGTCATGGCCTTAAGCATCGCTGCCTTAAAAGCCGATGGACCCATTACCATAAAACAAGCCGACGCGATTAACAAATCTTACCCAAAATTTTTCGATGACTATCAAGCTTTAGGTGGCATCATCCAAAAAGATACAATGAGAAAGGATGTTTGACTATGAATACGTATGGCTCATTATTCAAAGTAACCTTATACGGTGAATCCCATCAAAAAGCCATTGGTGTCGTCATTGATGGCGTCCCTCCCGGCATTAAAATTGATGAATCCATCATTCAAGCAGACTTATTGAAGCGTAAAGCAGGCGCTGTAGGGACAACCACAAGAATTGAGGAAGATGCCTACGAGATTACCTCGGGCCTTTTCAATCAACATACCACCGGTTCTCCCATCCATATCATGATTGAAAACAAGGATGTGCGGTCTAAAGATTATAGCGCATTAAAAAAACATCCGAGACCCGGACACGCCGATTATGTGGCCCATGTCAAATACCAAGGGTATAACGATTATCGCGGCGGGGGACGCTTTTCAGGTCGCCTCACAGCAGCGTTGGTATGTGCCGGTGCGATTGCCAAACAAATACTGCCCTTTAAAATTACCCATGAATTAATTCAAGTAGGCACCTTAACCAATCTAGAAAAGCTCGATGAATATTTGGAAAAAATTGCAGAGGAAGGCGATTCAATCGGCGGGATTATCCAACTTAAAACCTCACCGCTCCCAATGGGATTAGGCGAACCCTTTTTCCAAAAATTGGATGCGGAAGTCGCAAAAATACTCTTTTCTATTCCCGCGGTCAAAGGCGTCGATATCGGCACAGGTTTTAGCGGCATCACGCTTAAGGGTAGTGAATTTAATGATCCCATCCTCGATGCCAGTGGTAAAACCAAAAGCAATCATAGTGGCGGTGTTAGTGGGGGTCTTTCCAACGGCAACCCCTTAAAAATCCGTGTCATGGTCAAACCCACTTCCAGTATCAAAAAGGCACAAGAAACCTATCACAAAGAAGAAAACCAAACAAAAACCCTTGAGATTAAAGGACGCCATGATGTCTGTATTGCACGCCGCATTGGGATTGTTTTAGAGAATGCCTTAGCGCTTGCGCTAGTGGATTTATACTTGCTTAATCAAACCTATAAAACGTTTTCAAAAGAATAACCATTGCATTTAACCCTAGCATCATTTACTATAAGATAAATTGATGAGTAGAATTAGTATGTTTTAACATCGTTTTAAGAGAGCCGATGGTGGTGTGAATCGGTAACGCTTGTTTTAACTGAATGGATCTACGAGAGGACATCTGAAAAAAGTAAGATGTCACGGGTGCTTCCGTTACAAAGCTAAGGTATGATTGTACCTGAATTAAGCGCTTTTTATAAGCGAAATATGAGGTGGCACCACGGCGAAAACAACCGTCCTCTACACAGTTTTTGTGTAGGGGATTTTTTTATTTCCTCATGGTTTAGGTATCGATCAAATAAAAATAAGGAGAAAGAAAGATGCAAACACAATTTGGTCGTTTTGGTGGTCAATTCGTACCACCGCAAGTTATCACAGCATTAAACGAATTAGAAACTGCTTTTGAGGCCGCAAAAAAAGATCCCAGTTTTGAGGAAGAATTCAAGTATTATCTTAAACAGTATGTCGGTAGAGAAAATCCCCTTTATTACGCAAAAAACTTAAGTGAATCCTTAGGTGGCGCAAAAATCTATTTAAAAAGAGAGGATTTAAACCACACAGGTGCCCACAAGATTAACAACACCATCGGACAAATTTTACTCGCGAAAAGAATGGGTAAAAAAAAGGTTATCGCAGAGACGGGCGCAGGGCAACATGGGGTTGCGACTGCGACTGCGGCAGCCTTATTTGGGATGGAATGTGAAATTTTTCAAGGGTCAATCGATATGGAAAGACAGCGATTAAATGTCTATCGAATGGAAATGCTAGGTGCGAAAGTCACCGGTGTCTCACAAGGGACAGCGACTCTATCCGATGCCGTGGATGTCGCCATTAATGCTTGGGTTGAACGTTTGGATGATACCTTCTATCTACTCGGCAGCGCCGTTGGTCCACACCCTTTCCCCTCTATGGTACGTTATTTTCAACGGGTTATCGGTGAAGAGGCTAAAGCACAAATTTTAGCGCAAGAAAACCGGCTGCCTGATTATCTAATCGCTTGTGTTGGTGGTGGATCAAACGCCATTGGGTTATTTCAAACCTTCTTAGCCGATCAAGATGTTAACATCATCGGCGTCGAAGCCGCTGGTAAAGGCATCCAGACCAATCAACATGCAGCGACAATGACCTTGGGCAAAGAAAGCGTCATCCATGGGATGAACACTAAAGTTGTTTTGAATGCGCAAGGAGACATCAGTCCTGTTTATAGCATATCAGCAGGCTTAGATTACCCTGGGGTCGGCCCAGAACATGCCCACTTGCAAGAAACCGGACGCGTCAACTATGTACACGCCTCAGACAAAGAAGCGGTTGAAGCGATGTACCTACTTTCCGCAAAAGAAGGCATTATTCCTGCGATAGAAACGGCACATGCCATCGCAGAAGCCGTGAAACTCGCCCCAACCTTGTCCAACGATAAAATTATCATCATCAACCTCTCAGGGCGTGGGGATAAAGATGTCGAAGCAATGTACAACTTACAAGAAAGTCCTCAAAAAGACTGAAAAATAGTCAAACTTTTATAAAAATAGCATATCTAATTAAAATGATATGCTTTTTTATTTACATTAACCCCCATAAAGTGTAATATTACACTATAGGAGGACGTCTATGGAAAAACAAACATTAATTCGCGTTGTTTCTGAGAAGATGCGCCTTTTAAGAAATGAATACCATTTTTCACAAGAAAAGATGGCAGAAACGATTGGCGTTTCCAAAAAAACCCTAATCCAAATTGAAAAAGAACGAACGCTGGCTTCTTGGTCAACCATCATCAGTGTTTGTGCTTTGTTTCGTAAAAGCGAAATCTTACAGATGACACTTGGTGATGATCCCTTGCCTATCGTTGAAGCCATCAGTTTTGAAAAGATGTTGTTGCCAAAAAAAATGACCGGTGGGGGGAAAATGTTTTGGAAAACCATCGAACAAGAAGGTAAATTCAAAATTCAAAAAAATTTACTCTCCAACCACTACCGTCTTATCGATGGTAATGGCTTTCGTTGGATTAGTACTTTTGATAAAGATTATGTTTTTAAGCAATTCAATACCTTGATTAGGAGAGATGAACATGCGTAAGAAAATCAGTAGAAGACAATACCGGTTTTTAGAGGAGACGCTCAATGATTCTGTTGATCGTGGTATTATTGAAAAGACAAAGAAAAAAGATATATTGGCTTATTATGACGTCCAAGAAGGGCTTGATTTTATTAAAGTCCTAGTGACAATTGGCGCCATCTTAATCGGTCTAGGTATCTTGTTGATCATCGTCAGCAACTGGGCGGCATTGCCTGCTTTCGGTCAGCTAGCTATTCTTGCGGCCTTGTTAAGTACGACCATGGGCGCCAGTTTATATCTTAAAGAGAATAAACCGATGACGGCCCATGCCTTACTTTATTTAGCGTTATTGATTTTTGGCGCCAGTCTATTTTTAATCAACCAAGGGTTTAATTTCAATATTGCGACCAATACCTTGTTTTTTGTATGGACACTAGGCGCGGTTTTGCTATCTTCGATGCACAAAGATATTTTGTTGTTCCTAGCCTCTCATGTACTCGCATTAATCTTTGTTTTAAACAGTTTAAATGACTTTATTTTCATTCAGCTCATTGCCTTACTCGTCATCTTCTTTGGGGGTAATTATTATTATAATTACCGGAAAATCCTTACCTTTGCGACCTTGGCTTTGATGATGGTCTATATTATTTACACCTTGAATTATTTTGATGTCACATCCCCGCTTATTTCCCTGATTATCTTCACCATTGGTATCCTTTTATACCACCTGAAACACGAATTAAATTATGTGATTTTTCAATTGGTCGGTCTTTTAAATATCGGGATTGCGGGCTTTATCTTAACTTTTCCTGAACAATGGCAGCAATTCAATTTTATAGATACGGGTTCATCCTTTAGTATTCCCTTTAGTATTGCTTTGATTATTTATTCCCTTGCCTTGGTCTCAAGACGACAAATCGTTCCACTTGTGACCATCAGTGCTTTGATTTTACGTTATTATTTCGATACGTTATTTGACTTTTTACCAAGAGCGTTATTTTTCATTATCGGTGGCATCATCATTTTAGGTCTTGGTTACTTTATTGAGAAATACCGCAAAAAAGGCGGGGGTTCCATTGTTTAAATTTTGGAAAAACAACCTGATAAAATACGGGGTATCTTTAGGTGTTTTGATGCTTCTTATTCTTGCGCTTTCCCTCCCCGCTTTAACGATCAGAACCTTAGGTGAAAACGTCATTTTAGAAGGCGAGTATCGCTATGCACAAAAACGTATGGACGGTGGTGTAGTGGATTATGATTTAGCAATTCAAACCGTTGAATTCGACGATATTTCATCTTCAATCCAATCCTTAATCATTGAACAAAGTAACGAAATGAATGTTTTGGGCGCCGAATTAGATTTTGCAGGCGCCTTATACTTACATCTAGAAATAAATGATGAGAACCGCGTTACTTCAATATATCTAGATAAGATTGTTCCAGATGATAAAAATCTTTATCTAACGGTTCAAAAAGCCTTCTTAGACTATGATAATAATAGAGATACCCCTGAAGACACGCCGGTGGTTAGTGGTCTTAGAGTAGAATTTGACTTAAAAGATTACCACATGTCGTCTGAAGCTATTGATGCCTTAAACGATGATTTTGATGATCGTCAAATCTTGGTTTACACCCGTATTTATAAAGGTCAGATTCAAGTCATGGAAATCAAAAAACCTTAACAAAACGATGCCTTTATGTTTAAAGGGATATAATCTTGGTGCATGAAATCTTACGTCAATCACTCAGGAGGACATCATGAGCTTTCCCATAGCCTTTATTATAACTATTGCCTATTTTTTCGTTATATTGTTTGTTGTTTCAGTAATCCTGAAATCATTTTTTCATGTCCCACAAGAGATGGTTAGAAAATTTCAACACATCGGTTATGCTTTCTCAATATTTTTGTTTTTAGAGCTTTATGATCCTTGGTATCAAGCTTTGTTCGCTATTGGTATATTTATGCTGAGTATATTTATGGGCCTTTGGTTATTTGAAAAGAGTCCCCTTTACAAAAAA
>PWMS01000005.1 GCA_003558105.1 Mollicutes bacterium
AAAACAGGCCGATGATGCTCTTTATCTAGCTAAAAAAAGAGGTCGGAATCGTGTAGAAACTGGCTAGCTTTTTAAAATCTTTTCTTTTTTGAATAGAAGATTTGTTTAAAATTCCAAAATATCAATATCTCTCACCGGAATCACCTCAATACTAAAAGAGCAGGTGTATTTTCTATCTCTGGCCTTATTTTTCTCTGTTGATTTCAAGAAAGTTTGACTTTTGTATGTAGAGACTACATATTAAAATGTTATTGCGAAAAGTATTGCTTTGTAATCTATAGTACTGTGGCAGACGATAAAATGATCATGTGTGCAAATTCAATTCGTTATTACAGCTTGTTCTTGCCTTTTAGCGTAGGGCAGATAGTTTTTCTAAGCGTATTGTTCCTGCTTCTTTTGCAATAGCAAAGTTGACAATTTGATGACTAATCTGGGGGTCTTTGTCTTTCATCCATCGCTGTTCTTCTGCATATCGCCTGATTGTTTCACTTGATACATTTCCGGCGGTCGATTCAAAATAGTTCCCTGTCTAGCAGCTTGGCAAATGCTTTCGAGGCGAAAAATCCTGTGGCAATTTTCTTGAGGTCACTTTTTTAATTTTGCCATTATGTCTGATAAACTGAGTGTTGGTAAGGCCTTGACAAACAGATGGCAGTGGCCTCTGTCGCATTCCACAGCAAGGATTTGAATATCTATTTCTGCACATATTTCAGAAAACGGAATTTTCAAACGCTCCTCAACTCTGCCTAACAACGCTTTTCAACTGTATCTGGGGCAGAAAACAAAATGGTAATTGCTTAGCGATACAGTGGTTAAGAGTCTTCTAGCTATATAGCCCCCTACATGGGTTGGAGAAAAGCCTTGAAGGTGTTATGATTGTTTTGTAGTCTTTGGGGGGTGGGGCCCCACCCCCCAAAAAATTTAAAAAACAGGGGGTTTGCAAATAATGTCAAAAATTTACACGGAAGAGTTTAAGGAAAAGGTGCTTAAAGAGTGCCAGGAAATTGGAAACGTAGCATTGGTGGCTCGAAGATATGAGATTTCTGAAAATACAATATATGGCTGGCAGAGAAGAGCCAGGAAAAATGGATCCACCAGACAACTTCCTCAGAATCAGATTAAGAAAGCTAAAGAAATGGCTAAACGGCTGGAGAAAACTAGTACCGAAAACTATCAACTGAAGAAATTGCTGGCAGAAAAAGAACTGGAGTTAGCAATCCTTAGAGAGTTGAGGGATACTGCGGACCCTCAGTAGCCGACAGAGTATCTATTGCTATTAAGTGGATTGACAGAGGCTATAATGCAACAATAGTCCTGGCTTTTGTTGGCTTATCTCAATCCACATATTATGAGAACATAAGTAGAACAAAGATAAAGAGTGGGCCCAATAATTCTAAAGGGAAAGAAGCCCTTGGTTATTCCTATACTATCAATGGTGAGAAAATCTCCGATGAACAAATTAAAGAATGGCTAATGGAGCTAATTGCTGGGGATGGCTTTCCTTACGGATATAAGAAGCTTACAGTGTGCTTGAAGGAAGATTACTTCCTGATAATTAACCATAAAAAAGTCTATAGGCTTTGTAAAGAGTTGGATATCCTGAGACCCCAGCGGGAAAGAAAGAAAAACCATCCCAGAAAATTAGCGCAAAAGACAAAGGTACACAGCCCCAATCAGCTTTGGGAGGCTGACTTGAAATATGGACGTATTGCTGGTACAGATCAATTTTTCTTCCAGCTTTCTTTGATCGATGTTTATGATCGAAATATTATCAGCTATCACCTGGGTTTAAGCTGTAAGGCTTCAGATGCCTGTAGAGTCTTGAAAGAGGCATTGGCAAAAAGAGAATTAACCAAGGGGATGCAGCTCCCGATAATAAGAACCGACAACGGCCCTCAGTTTGTCTCTAATGCCTTTGGAGGGCTTTGTGAGGGGTTAGGGTTGCATCATCAGAGGATACCTGTTAAAACGCCAAATATGAACGCTCATATTGAATCATTTCATGCTATTCTCGAAGATGAGTGTTATAACCGGAATGAGTTCCAGAGCTATCTAGAAGTATATAAAGTGGTGAGCGATTATATGATCTATTATAACGACCGCCGTAGACATGGAAGTCTAAACAACACTTCACCCAAGCGATATTATGAGGCCCTTAAAAACAAAGAGATTGAAACTGTATCTTTTACAGCTTAATTCAAATTCTAAGAAAAAGAAAGCAAGGCAAAGTTTTTCTCCAATTACGAGGGGTCAGACCGCTAGATGTTAGATTCATAGTTGCATTTTGTCCGTGTTGATAGCAAGCGTCATTTATCTTATGGCTAAAGCCTAGCAAGCTTGGTATGGATTTTCTGACGCAATTTCTGTGACTTGATCTCCTAGCAAGGTAGCATAACGCTGTGGGAAAAAGATTTTAATAATTAAAACCAATGAATTGATTGGTATGCAAATGACAATGATTCCCAAAGTACGCAGAATATTTACCACTCTTTTTAATGCTTTTTGTGAAAATTTGCTTAATCTGACACCTTTTGGCCCCGGTATATTTTTTTAGCCCTTAGTTAGAGAAAATCCTGTTAAAACCAACTATATTCTTAAAATGTTCATAAAATTATGTATTATCATTTTGAGAAGAGATCTAAGTTAAAAGTAAAGTCCTTTGGCTAGTGATGCAGGTTTTTGGGAAAATCTGAGGAATTAAATAATTTAAGAGAAAATTTAAGAAAAGGTGGTATTATGGGGGAACTAAAAGAGATTAAAGACTTTTTACAGCAAGTAACGGATGCCTTTGCCGCCGTTTTGGATGTTGAGTTAGCGATTATTGATCGTAATTTAGAAGTAATAGCCGGGACAGGCCCTTACAAAAAAGAAGTTGGATTTGTTTATCATCAAAGCAGCACCTCAAGTCAGATGATGCAGAGCGAGAAAGACAGCTGCTTATTTATTAAAAACACTACAAACAGTGAATATTGCAAGCAATGCAGCAGATTCTCAAATTGCGAAGTATGCGCTTTCAGTATGTGTTCAATTAGCTATCGAGGCCGCAAAGTGGGAACTATTTCTTTATTAGCCCTTAATGAACATCAGCGAAAAGTCTTATTAAAAGATTATGTGCATTTAATGAACTTTTTATATAAA
>PWMS01000052.1 GCA_003558105.1 Mollicutes bacterium
AATGATGCAGCAACTTTTAACAAATAGTTGTCATCATCAATGGCTTTATAATATGTTACAACGGGTTTACCGTAGGTTAAAGTTCCGGTTTTATCAAACGCAATCGCTTTAATGTCTTTTAAGGTCTGTACCGCTTCGCCGTTGCGAATAAGGATACCGTTGTCGGCACCTTTACCGCTACCGACCATAAGCGCCGTTGGGGTTCCAAGCCCAAGTGCACACGGACAAGCGATGACAAGCACCGCGGTTGCGGTTATAAAAGCAAGTGTAAGCGGTGATTGATCGACATTGATCCAAGGCAAAATACCATCAAACGTGCTTAAGATTCGCACGTGGAAGTCGGTGAACACCAAAAATGATGTAAAAGTCAATACTGTAAGCAACATCACCACGGGAACAAAATACCCCGTAACTTTATCTGCAAATTCCTGTATCGGCACTTTGGTGCCTTGGCATTCTTCGACCAATTTGATGACCTGTGACAAGAAGGTGTCATCTCCAGTTTTAGATACCTTTATTCTAAGTAAACCTTGCTTGTTGATTGTGGCGCCGATGACTTCATCGCCCACGCCACGTTTTACTGGCATCGATTCGCCGGTCGCAATCGATTCATCGATGGTACTTTCGCCCTCAACGACTTTACCATCCATTGGAATTTTTTCACCTGGTCGCACAATCATCGTATCGCCAACTTCAAGTTCGTTGACAGGAACTTCAAGTTCGTCACCATCAACCTCGATACGTGCGGTTTTCGCGCCAAGCTCCACCAGTTTTTTAATGGCTTGAGACGCCTTCCCTTTCGCTCTGGACTCCAAAAATTTCCCGATCAAGTGGAACGTCATGATGGCTGTGGCCATTTCCATAAACGTGGTAATCGGGAGAAAGAGTCCCGATAAACCGATGAGATAAGGGGGTAAAGAGCCCATCGAAACGAGCACGTCCATGTTTGGTCGTAAATTTTTCAGCGACCGGTAACTGGCCATGTGGACATGGCGACCCAAATAGAAGATGACAGGAATGGCCATGACAGCCACAAAATATGTGTACCCAGGAATAGGGCGAATCAACATGTGGATAACCATCATAAGCATCATCGTTCCAGCGATGATCGCGCTATAAAGCATGCGCTTTTTCGCTGTGTTCATCTTGATGACTTCTGGGTCTTCCCCGTCATCTTGTTTTTGTTCCATGACAAGGGTATACCCAACGTCGGAAACGGCTTTTTTGATTTGAGAAAGACGGATTTGTTTAGTATCGTAACGGAACCTCGCCATGTCAGTAGCAATGTTCACCGTCACCTCAGAAACCCCAGCAAGTTTTTTTAATGTCTGTTCAACACGATTGACACATGTTGCACACGTCATACCTTCAACCCGCATTGCCATTTTTTCATTTTTTTCAGGTTGATTGACAACAGCTTCATATCCGCTGTTTTTGACAATCTCAAGGATATCGGATTCAGACAATTTATTTTCATCAAACGAAACCTTACCAGTTTCGTTAGCTATATTGATCGTTGCTTCACTGACGCCCGCAGCTTTATTCAAAGCGGTTTCGATATTATTGACACATGATGCACAGGACATACCATCAATTTTCAGTTTGATTGTTTTCATGATATTCCTCCTTTTTTTACCCCCCCTATATAGGGGGCAGTCGTATAGTAACACCCTTATTGGTGATTGTCAAATTATATTCACTTCATAATTCGTTCACAATTATGTATTAAACTGATTGTGTAATCAAAAGAAAAGGAGTTGATAATTCATGAAAACATTGCTTACTATATTTGCAATAGCTGGGTTTGTCTTTCTTGGTGCCTTCTCGATTTTCGCAGATAGCCCAGCAGATTCATTCCCAGATAACAACACATCGTTCACGCCAAATTGTCACGCCGTTACCGATGAAGATTTTACTCATCCACACGAGAACCTTGATGATGAAGATTATCCTCACCATCATACTGAAGAAGGCTTCATGCATCATCGTGATGAGCTAGAGGATGAGCATCATCATGAAGATCTTGAAGACGACGAGAAGCACCAACATCATCACCAAGCATCAACAGATTAAGTCTTGATTATTTTGTCATTATAAGTGGCTATAATGCATTAACAACAGCGAGATAGTCTAAATAACAAAAAAACCGATCAAAAGATCGGTTTTTTAATTTCATTGCATGATGTCATTTATGAGAAGCATCGGACATCGTATTGAGACCATAGATGCCACTGATGAGGTATAAAACGCCAACAATCGTGTTAAACGCGATATTGATACCACCCCAAATGGCTTGATAAAGTAACACATTCTTGCTGGTGGTGACATTAAAATCTCCTCTTAGTAAGCGACGAAATAAATATTGATTCACAAGAAATGCAAGAAAAGAAACAACCGCTAAAAACGCTACAATAATGCCTAGAAGATTTAAAGCATCAAACATTAAGGTCTCTTGAGCAGCAGGAAGATTTTCTGCTTTTATTACATCGACAATTCCTTGTGGTAAATTGAGAAGGATACGGCTAATGATAGCCATAGAAACCGCAGTAAGTAATTCAAAGATTAAACCGATAATGGTGGTGATTCTAGATACATTATTGTTTTTCATAGTTTCCCTCATTATACAAATTATAAATCGCGATGGGACCCATCACAAAATGGCTTATTACCACTTTGTTTACACCCACACAAGTATGCTTTTTCGCTTTTTTCCACCGTAAACACCACGGGTTTGAGCGAGGTCACTTTATGGGACCCATCGCAAAACGGTTGCGAATCACTGCGACCACAACGGCACCAATCATACGTTTCTCCTTGTTTTAAAGCAACTTTGAATGGTCCTTTTTGTGCTATTTTTGCTTCTGACATTATAAAGCCCCCCTTTAAATATTTATATGTTTATCTCATGATCAAATGATCGTTGATAAGATTGGTCGCCTTCTTTTAAGGTAACCGTCGAACCGCCGTTTGCTTTGGATTCATACATAGCTAAGTCTGATAAATCCAATACTCTATTAACATTAGGACTAGACTCAGTAATCGGTACAATCCCCACAGAAGCCCCCATTCGCAAGCCTTGTTTCTGTGAAACGGATTGGATGTCTTTAATTATGTCTCCAGCCTTTTTCAACACATTTTCTTTATCGTAGTCAAAAACATAACTAAAAAATTCATCGCCACCTAAACGGTAGTACAAGACATTTCTTTCCCACCGGTTAATGAAATGATTGGCAATCCTAATCAATAGATCATCACCCGCTTGATGACCAAATTTATCGTTATATTGTTTAAATCCATCTAAATCGATATATAAGCCATAAGCACCACTAGGTTCTTTGATGTAATCAAGATGTTTTTTTAATGTCTCCCTCGTAAAAAGTTTCGTTAAAGGGTCTTGATGTGTTTTACGATAATAAATAATTTCTTTAGGAGTGTCTTCAATAACGTGATTAACTCTCCCTAGTAAAAGTTTGTCCTTCGAGGTAAGGGATATGTTTTGAAAATCAATCATCAACCATAAAGGGGATTTGTCTCTTTTGATTGGAATATAAAGATACATGGTATCATCTATGTTCGATAAACGCTGTTCAATATCACTTAAAAAAGTTTCACGGCCTTCAACCTCACTTAAAGGATTGTGGGGTTCAATGTATGTAGCGAACTCTTTAAAACTTAAAATCTTTTTATCCGGTAAATCAAACAAAGTTAAATCGCCAGAAATAATATATATCTGGCGGGCTTTTTCGTTTAAATCAACGTAAAAAAGAATATGACGTCCATCATCTAAATAAACATCATTGATAAGATCGATACCATAATTTTCTTCTAAGTTTTTTAGCGGTAATGTCGTCATGACTTAATCTCCTGTGGGCATTTTTAAAAATATAAGTTAATTTCAAGCTTAATTATAATGCATTATAAAGCGTTTTCATAGAGGCACCGTTATGAAACCGTTTAGCGGTTTATAATAAACCTAAATAGCTGAACACACTGACGATAAGGAAAATGGTGAGCGAAGCCAATAAACTAGTCCAAAGAACTATCTGACTTGCCAGTTCATCATCGCCTTCAAAACCTTTTGTAATCGCAACACTAGAAACCGCTACAGGCGAGGCGAAAATAGCAATCAACGCACCCCAAGCATGGGTGAAGTCAATCCACCGAGTCATGATAATCGCCGCTGATAAAGCCACCGTAGGGACAAATAACAATCGTGCAAACGCGCCTATAAAAAGCGGTTTGAAAAGTTGTTTACTGCGGTGCATTTTAAATTGACCGCCGATGGCAAGCATCGCTAAAGGCGTTGCGGTGATAGCAAGCATCTCAAGGGTTTCATCAAAAAAAGGCAGTGCACCAGCAAAGGCTTGATAGTAATCATGCAATAATGCGGCGATAATCCCTAAAAAAACGGCAACCATTAAGGGATTAAAAAGGGTAGATTTGACAAAGTCATAAAAAGCATGCGCAGAGCTCTCTTTAAGATTGTAAAGGTTAAATGTAACCACAGAAAATAAATTAGAGGTTGGAATGATAAAAACATTGAGTATAACCACGATAGCTAAGGCTTCAACACCGCCTAGACGCAAGGCTAATGGCATCCCTATCAACATGAAATTGCCTCTAAAAAAGGCTTGTGTCGCCACCGCTTTATGCGGAATTGACAAGTTTAAGGGACGAACAATAAGCAAAGCCAAAACAAAAATAATGGCTATCATGACTACCGAGAATATAATGACATAACCATTAACATCACTTAAGTCCGTAATATCCTTGAGCGTATAAAAGATCAGTACTGGCAAAGCAACATAAAATATAAAGCGATTTAATTGCGCTATAAACGATTGATTTAAAAGCTTTGTGGTTACCATTAAATAACCGACAAAAGCCAATATGATAAGTGGCATGAGCGCGTTAAAGGCAAAGAAGAAATGTGCCATCGGTATCCCTGCTTTCGTAGAAGTCCAAAATCATTGTAACATGCTTTAACAAATAACATAAAAAAAAGTCGTCCAAAAATTGAACGACGGTCTTGTCTATGGTGACCCGTACGGGATTCGAACCCGTGAATGCCAGCGTGAAAGGCTGGTGAGTTAAGCCGCTTCTCC
This sequence comes from Mollicutes bacterium, assembly GCA_003558105.1. Lineage (GTDB taxonomy): Bacteria > Bacillota_I > Bacilli_A > Izemoplasmatales > Izemoplasmataceae > B1SED10-225. Next base: position 5,106 of record PWMS01000052.1, read on the forward strand.
AACGGGCCGAAAAAATGGCGGAGTAGGAGGGATTTGAACCCTCGCGCCGGTCACCCGACCTATGCCCTTAGCAGGGGCACCTCTTCAGCCAACTTGAGTACTACTCCACTTTACAAGCCATTATATGATAAACCATAAATGACTTGCTGTCAACACGATATAAACTAGTTTTTTTCCATAGGTTCAACCATAGAAAGTTGCAAGCGCGATCGTTCTAAGTCGGTATCAATAACCCAAACATCCACAACATCGCCAACTTGTACAACATCCAAAGGATGTTTGACAAATCCGCGTTTTAATTTGGAGATATGTACCAACCCATCTTCTTTGACACCACAATCCACAAAAGCGCCAAAATCAACGACATTACGGATTGTACCTTTAAGCTTCATTCCCGGTTTTAAATCTTTTAAAGATAAAACATCTTGTTTTAAAATGGGTTTAGGTGCATCATCACGCGGATCTCTTAATGGTTGTGCTAGCGAAGATAATATATCTTCAATCGTCGGTAGGCCGGCTTCGAGTGTGGCAAGGAAATCTTGTGCCTTAACCTCTTGAAGTCTAGCTCTTAAATCTTCACTGCCGACCATATCCAATGACGCTTCTAAAGATGTGAGTATCGCTTTTGCAATATGGTAGCTCTCTGGATGGATAGCGGTTTTATCCAAGGGGTTATCCCCTTGTAATACGCGTAAAAATCCAATTGCTTGTTCGTAGCTTTTAGCGCCGATACCTTTAACTTTGAGCAATTGTTTGCGGTTGGTAAATGCCCCGTGTTTTTCTCTAGTTTCAACAATATTTTTTGATATCGTCTTACTAACACCAGCCACATAGTTCAATAATGATACGGAGGCTGTATTGACATTGACACCAACACTGTTAACCGCAGTTTCCACGGTAAAATCTAAGCGATCGGATAATTTCGTTTGATTGACATCGTGTTGATACTGACCAACACCGATGCTTTTAGACTCAATTTTAACAAGTTCGCTTAAAGGATCTTGGAGTCTTCTGGCAATACTCACTGCGCTACGTTCTTCAACTTGTAGCTTGGGAAATTCTTTTTTCGCCAGTTTGGATGCACTATAAACAGAAGCTCCTGCTTCATTAACAATGGTATAATAAACGGGTTTTTTAGAGCGTTTGATGGTCTCGATGATAAAAGCTTCTGTTTCTCTTGAAGCGGTACCATTCCCGATGGCAATTATGTCTACATCATAACGATTAATAAGGCTTAGAACTTTTTCTTGGTATTTATTAACTTCGTCTTTATTAAGTGGTTTTCCACTAATTTTTGGATGCGGGTATATGACGTCAATAGCTTGCAAGGTGCCCATTGCATCGACGACTGTAAGTTTGCAACCTGTGCGAAACGCAGGGTCAATCCCTAGGACGACTTTGCCTTTGAGTGGTGGTTGTAGCAACAAGCTTCTTAAGTTTTCACCGAAGATATCGATCGCATGATTTTCGGCCTTTTCTGTAAGTTCACTTCTGAGTTCACGTTCAATCGATGGTTTGATTAAGCGCTTATACCCATCTTTGATTGCTGCAACGATATAAGGCGTCACCGACGCTTGGGTATTTTTGATTTCTTTTTGTTCAAGATAAGCAAAGACTTTTTCTTCGTCACAATCTATTTTCACACTTAAAACTTTTTCTTTCTCTGCCCGGTTTAACGCTAGGACATGGAACATTTTAACGCGGTGGATCGGACTATGATAGTTGTAGTACCGTTCATAAATGCCTTTCTCATCCTCAGCATCTTTTTTCTTCTTAGCGATAACTTCACCGTTTTGATAGGTGTAATGACGAATCCATTTTCGGTAATCGGCTTTATCGCTAATCCGCTCTGCGATGATAAACCCTGCGCCTTCAATCGCCGCCGCAACCGTTGTAATTTCTTCAGTAAGAAAGGCTTTGGCTTCCACGCTGGGATCAATTTCAGGATCAAAAGTCATCATGATATCCGCTAAAGGCTCAAGACCTTGCTTAATCGCAATGGTTGCTTTTGTTTTTTTCTTCTCTTTAAACGGTCGATACAAATCCTCAACATCGATTAGTTGTTTTGCGGATAAGATCTGTGCCTTCAAATCGTCGTTCAACATGCCTTTTTCATCGATCAAACGAAGCACATCTTCTTTGCGTTCTTTTAATTGTTTTTGATATTGATAGGCTTTATCGATTTCACGAATAGCCTCTTCATCCATACCCCCAGTCATTTCTTTTCGATACCGCGCTATAAAAGGAACGGTATTATCCTTGAGCAAGGACAATACCGTTTGCACGCGAGATGAAGTAATCTTCATTGAATTTGCTAGTTGCTTAATAATAACGTCTTCCATGTTTGCCTCCATTAAGGTTGATAGGTGCCTGATTCAATATCGGATAAAAGTGTTCTGATGTCTGTTGTACCAACCACGGGACCCTCTAGAACTTCGCCCGATTTCATCACAATCATCGTAGGATAGGATCGCCATTGAACCGGCGGTGTTCCATTAGCGCCTTCTTCAGCAAATACGATAGGTACCTCAGAACCATGATCTTCTATAAACGTTAAAATATCAGGGGTAAGGCTAAAACAAGCGCCACACCATAATGCATAGATATAGAGAATATACATCGTGTCCATCTCATCGTATGTTTTTAAGTCTCGATAATGATTAATATGTGGAAGATCTTCGTAAGCCGTATTTTCTGGGCCTTTATTTAGCTCGCTGCCACAAGCGCTTAAAGTCGCCAATAAGCTCATCATGAGTATAAGGGTTAATATCTTTTTCATTTCACCATCTCCTAGTAAACACATTCTAATCAAAACCATAAATTTTTACAAGTAAAGTGTCTGTTGTTTGTTTAATAAAGTCTTTTGGATGAAAGCTAACCTTGTTTGGTTACTCGATAAAATCCATTATTTCTTCTACGGTCGTAAACGATTCAACAATCACATTGTTTTCCACAATATGAAGCGAAGGATAATCAGGCGTCATCTCAGCTGGAACCAATCCAATCATGGTATGACCATTGCCTAAAAAGAATGTGATATCTTCAGAATCAATGTAATCCAATAACACATCGTCAATCGCTTTGGTTTCTTCTGTGCGTCCTTCTGCATCTTGGGCATAGATATACACCAAGCCGCTAGAATCTCTAGCCATATCACGAATATCTCGCCAATTATTAAAATGTGTATAGGGTTCGTAGATGGCATCTTTTTCAAGCTCTAGAATCAAGGCGGGATAAATATAACGATCTTCTTCATGGGCTTCTAAAAAATTAAATATGGGGAGTGCGCCATAAAACTTATCAACCACCTCACCATGCCTTACAATTAATACTTTAGGATCTCGCCTTTGAACATTAGAAGGTCTGATGCCGGTAACGTCGCTTTGGTTCACACGATACATCGTATACCCCATCGGATTTTCTGCGCCAAATTTCAAGATATCTTCACTAACCATCTCAGTACCAGTGCTAAGGCCACCAAAGTAATCCCGGTTATAGACAAACACAAAGGCAAAATCATCATGACCTAAATCATTAACGTCGTCCCAGTCTTCAATCCGCTGAAAGTCGGAATAACTATAATCTCCAAATGTATCTTGTCCCCCACAGGCACTTAAAAATAAAATACCTATAAATCCAATCAATAGTATGTATGTTCTCATTTTTTCACCTTTTCAACCATGCAGATAGCAACGACATAGTGTTCGCTATGCGATAAGGATAATAACACATTATCTTGACTTCGATAAGGGCTTTTAATATAAGGTGCACCATGATGATCATTTAATACACTGACATTAACCATATTCAAAGGTTCATCAAAAGTCTGATACGCTTTTGTATAAGCTTCTTTAGCCGCAAACCGACCCGCTAAAAAATTAAGCTTTTGTTTGGCTAATTTCATGTCGGTATAAATTTTAATTTCTTCTTTTGATAATATTCGTTTGGCCAATCTTTCCATAGCCATTGTTTTAATACGGTCAAATTCGACCAAATCAATGCCGATACCATCAATCTTCATAATAAGATAAGGCCTCCTCAGCAAGGGCTGCAATGTGTCTAAACCTATGATTTAAACCCGATTTTGATATTTGTTTAGCGTAATGGTTTTTACTTAACTCAGATAATTCATTCAAGGAAGCCTCGGGATACGTTTTTCTTAAAAACATCGCCTCTTTAACGCTTTTTTGTAAGGTGGATTCATCCACTAAGTTCTCTATAACTTCAATATTTTTAAGTTGTTTATTGGCCGCTTCAAATGTTTTATTTTGATTGGCGATCTCCATATTCATCACGCGGGTGATAGAATTGACAAAATCTCTTTTAATCCGTTCATCCTCAAATTTTAACAAGGCATGATGCGCCCCGGCCAAACGGAGAAAATCTGCGATCTTCTCAGAGTTTTTAATATAGACCAAAGCCCCTTTTTTCTTTTGTAAAGTTTTGCTTTTGAGCTCATAACGATTCATCAGTTCACTAAGATCTTCGGCCAAATTTAAACTAGGGGTAGAAATCTCTAAATGATAAGAAGATGATGAGGGATGATTAATCGAACCCCCAACAAGGAAAGCCCCACGCATAAATGCTTTTTGACAACATGGCTTCTGTACTAAAGTATCATCGATGTTCTGAGCGAACCCATGAATCTCATCCATCAAACCTAGTTCGCGCATGATTTTTTGAACTTTCTCTCGAATAATCATAACATATTGGTTTTTCTTTTGAAGGCGGATACCTTTTTTAGCTAAAACATCCACATGCACATGGTAAAGATCTTTAATCGTTTGTATAACTTTACGCGCCAAAGGCAAAGATGTTGTTTGAAAATGCAATTTCATGCCTTCTTGTGACAACGACAAATAACCGCCAATTGACAGCATCGCACTTAAAGATGCCACTTGACAACATTGCGGTTGTTTGATTGCGAGTAATTCTTGTTTGGTATCAGAGGAAAAAGACATGAATGAAAGCCCCCCTTAAGCGTGTTTTTTAAACATGTTCAATAACAACCCTAACATGATCCCCAGCAAAGACGCATAAAAAGCTCGATACGTCTGTGGCAACAAAAAGGTTATGGTATGGGCGGGAATCCAAAACAATGGAATCGTTTTAAAAAGCATATGTAAGAACGCGTGATAATTGATGTTTTTCAGTGAGACTCCGAAACTTTTAATCCCAGCCAAACGATCATCGATAATCTGATCGCCCAGACGGTGTAAAAACATCATCGTCGGTGCAAAAAACAGATTCATCAACACCGATGTGAAAAGTGCGGTGAAAAATAAAATGCCTTCAAACGGTAATATACGCTGCGTTTGCAATGTTTTAGTTCCAGTAAAAAAGATGGTAAAGATCATCACAATAAATACCCCAAGTATCCCCCATAAAACAGCTTTTTTAAAAAGGCCAGGCAAGCGATAGTTACCTCTTTTTATACGGTGGGATATCACATCCCCAATAGTGGCAAATAAGAAAAACTTTATGAAACCACCGAGTAAAACATACCGGTCTGTAAACCCAAAAAACGCATGATGCGTTAACGGGTTCATTAACAAAACCAGCACAACAACGATAAATAGAATAAATAAACCATCTGTTTTTTTCATAAAAGCACTCCTAGATATGTAACCACAATATTGATAAGCATCCCAACAAGGCTAAAGCCAATAACAACTTTCGGTATCCTGAGTATAATTCTCTCCAAAAAAGGATGAACCAAGATCACGGTCAGTACCGTTAATAGGCCAAATATGGATGTTGGTAAGATACACACATAAGGATGATGACAAACGGTAAATACCTTTGAATAATCCCAAAAAACAATCCCATAAATCGCCTCATGCATGACACCTGAAATATATTCACTTAGGCCTACACCAAAGATGCTTAAAAATAAAAATAAAGGCCAAAAAAGATAGCGATTGAGTCTTAACTTTTTTAAGGTGTGATAAGCCACGACACTCCATACGACGCCAAACCCATACATTAGTTGAAAGGGGCCGTATAATACACTGTTGTCATACCAGCGTTGCATGAAGATTAAATTAATAACCCGTTCCAGCCAAAATCCCAAAAAACCGTACACGATAACATAAAATGTTAGCTTCATTGGCATCACCCAATTTATTATAACGCATCTAAAAAGAAAAAACGATGAAACCATCGTTTTTTTACGTTAATTTTCCAATTCCTCAAGGTAACGTGATACGCTTTGAGATGCAATCGCTCCATCACTTGTCGCGGTCACGATTTGTCTTAATTTCTTATCGATAACATCCCCAATCGCAAACACACCAGGCACATGGGTTGTCATATCATCTTTAGCCTCAATATATCCTTGCTGATTGGCTATTCCTAAAGGTTTGACAAAACCACTGTTAGGAACTTGACCGATAAAGACGAAAACCCCATCGATCTTTTTATCAAAGGAATCATCTTTGTTAACGTCTCTAAGTGTCACGCTTTGTAAAGCATTATCACCCTTGAACTCAGTGATCTCGTGGCCTAATAAAAAATCTATATGCGGATTTTTCTTAGCCTTCTCTACGGTGCCCTTGTCCGCTTGTAGTGAGTTCAAGATATTAACCACAGTGACTTTAACGTCCATACTTGTCAGATATATCGCTTCATCAAGCGCGCTATTTCCACCGCCCAAAACAATAACCTCTTTACCTTTAAAAAAGGCGCCATCACAAACTGCACAAAAGCTAATGCCTTTGCTTAAGAAGCGATCGGCACCAGGGACTTCAACACTTCTTGGTACGGTGCCACTAGCGACGATTAATGCTTTCGTATCATAGACATTCCCATCGGCCGTATGAACTTTTTTATAACGGCCCTTATCTTCAATTTTGATAACATCACCGTATTGATAAGTAACGCCTAATGTTTGTGTGTGGTTAAACATTTGTTCACTGAGTTCATAGCCGGTAACCTTTCCGACTCCAGGGTAGTTCTCAATTTCGTATGTATTTACCATGTAGCCGCCTGGGGCAGCTTTTTCAATCATCATGGTTTTTAAATTTGCGCGTTGGGTATATATGGCCGCGGTCATACCGCCCGGACCAGCCCCAATTATAATTACATCGTACATAAACTATCACCTCTCGGGGACTATTGTACAACATTCTCTTCTAAAATTTTAGCATAATGCTTACGTTTAAAGACAACTCTGTTCAAGACGAG
>PWMS01000111.1 GCA_003558105.1 Mollicutes bacterium
GTTCGTGAATATGTAATTTGGAGTGGGGGAGTTGCTAACGATTGGTTAAATGCTGAAAATTGGGAAAATAATGTGCCAGATGAAAACACTGTAGTTTTAATTCCAGGTAATGCTGCGAATTACCCCAAAATTGATAATGCTGCTTTTGTTTATGACATCACCATTGCAGACGGCGCCTCTTTGCTCGGAGATGAAAACCTAACAATAGCCGGAACATTCACAATGGAGCGGGAACTTTCAGCAGTCAGCAACTGGCCTGAAGGCAACGATGGCTGGCATATGGTTTCCTCACCTGTAAGTGGTCAGCCTGTATCAGGCGACTGGACTCCTGAAGGAGAAAATAATGATTACGACTTCTATGCATGGGATGAATCTCCCCCCGGCACATGGCTGAACCAGAAAGTTGAAGCAAATGATATATCAACATTTGTTCCCGGCCAAGGCTATCTGGTTGCTTACCAAACTGCAGGAACAAAGCAGTTTTCCGGAGAGATAAATTCCGGTTCAATTACATTTTTATTATCCTCCACTGCTGCCAAAGAAGAAAGCTGGGAATATTCTGCAGGTTGGAACCTTATAGGCAACCCATATCCTTCAGGCCTGAAGTGGGGTGAAGTTCCAAAGGATTTGCTTGAAGATGTTTTTGCTTATGTCTATGATTCATCTGATAAAGGAGTTTATGAATATATTGAAGGCGTTGCAGGAGATATCATTGCACCCGGCCAGGGATTCTTTGTTAAGGCAAAGGAAGAAGGAAATATTCAGCTTGACAACACAATGCGTTCTCATCCTGGAGAAGCAAAAAAGAGTACGAAAACGTTAAGTGATATCCTTAAGCTGAGACTTTCAGGAGGGGAGCTCTCTGACAACACAACCCTGCGGGTTATTGAAGGTACTGACTTTGAGCGTGACCGCCGCGATGCCCTGAAGATGTTCAGCATGAACCCTGACGTGCCCCAGCTCTACTCCATTACCTCCGACCTTGTTCAGGTTGCAATAAATTCTGTTCCTGAGATCAACCCCGGGGTATCCTTCCCCCTTGGCATGTATATACCCGCTGGTGGTGAGTATACCCTGTCATTGCAGGATCTCTCTGGCGAGTTTGAAGCAGAGAGCCTGTACCTTGTTGACCTGAAGCTTGATACCGGGCATATACTTTCAGATAATAATCCTTATATATTCGACGCTTCTCCTGATGATGACCCCGTGCGCTTTGAGTTGCACTTTGGCAAAGCAGGCGATGATGAAACCGGCATTGAGTCAGGCCTGGAGGCCTTGACACAGATCTATGCACACGATCGGATTCTATATCTGGAGTTTGCCCGATCAGATGCAAGCCGCAGTCTTGAGGTGTTCGATTTAAGCGGAAGATCTCTTATGCAGCAGCAGCTTGGTGACGGAACCTACTTCCAGCTGCCCGTCAACCTTGAGACAGGTGTCTATATCATAAGCGTAAGGAGCGACAGCTCGATAAGGAACGAAAGAGTGATAATAAAGTAAAACAAAAAAACATATATAATCATGAAACCATTTATCAAGAGAATACTGCTATTAACCGTTTTTGTGGTTTTTTGCGCATTGCAGGGCATCGGGCAGCCGCCGCCAATGCCATCACAACATGGAGAGGAAGAAAATCAGGATGTGCCCGTTGGCAGCGGCCTGGTGATCCTTTTAGCCCTTGGTGCGGGCTATGGCGCCAAGAAGGTGTACGATGCGCGCCGGAAGTTGCGGCAGTAACTTCCGGCAGAACAACCCCTGAATAGCTTTGCTTTGCAGGGGTTGTTACTCCACCTGCCACTCAATTATCCCGCATTCATACCAGGTGATATCCCCGGGCAGGTAGTTACCGTCAGGTGGGCCAAGTTCCCCCTGTTTGAAGTCTTTTCCGTTCAGAGTGATCTCCATGCGTAATCCATTTGTCCTTACCGGCTCAAAACTTACGTTATTAAAACTGTCCCTGTTTACCGTATAGGGAGTATGATTGTTAACAGGCAGCCATTGATCGCCCGATCTGTACAACAGATGCCAGGAGGCCGGTGCCGAACAATACTGCTTGTCGTCTTTCCAGTAAACTTCTGAAGTGGAGATCTCATAATAATCATCAAAATCATACTGCACCCAAGCCTGGTTGCCATCCTGCGGCCTTATCCTGAAGTAAACCGATGAGCCGTCAAATGAGTTGACAGGTTGTACCTGGTTAAACATTGCTTCAAAGCCAGCGGCACCCGATTGCGAGCTCGGATAGAACCTGGTTGCAACCGAAGGCACCTGATGGCCCGGATAGTTATCTTCAATGCTCCCTTCACCAACCGAGGAGCTCACCCTGCTTTGTGAGGCTATTGTCGGAACCGGTGGTATTACTGCACGGGAGGGATCACGTGCAAGCCATACGGTCATTTCACCTGCTCCCCGGTTTGCCCATGCATAATATGGAATTGCAGTCATTTCAATGTCTTTGCTTACGATACTTTGTTGATCAGCACCGCGATCCAGAGCCTCTGCATTGCCTGATAACGTGACTATGCCTCCCAGCATTCCAGGCCTGTAATCGGCAGTGAACCTCGTGTTGTCAGGTATGTAAAGGTTCATGACATTGCCGTCATTATCGAACTCTTCAACACAATATACAATCGGACCTCTTTCAAGTGCCACCATACCCTGGTTGTCAAGTACATTTTCATGGGAAAGTACTCTCCTTACAGGCATGGGCAGGTGCAGCCCCACCCTGTCTCCCTCCTCCCACTGCCTTTCAAGCCTTGCATATCCCTTCTCAAGGGAGTATGATACCTCACTGTCATTGATTTTCAGCACTACCGGGGTGTCCTGCTCATTCATATAGCTGTAAAGATCTCCCGGCAATGGCTGGTTACGTGCCCACCCGGGTATGCGCACATGCAGAGTGAACCTTGCGGGGCGCTCCGGTGATACAGCTATGTTCACATCACCCTCCCAGGGATAATCCGTAGTCTGGCTTATTTCAATAATCTGCCCATTGTTATTAATTTTTGCTTTGCTTCCTGCAAAGTGATTAACATAGATGTCACTGCCGTGTTGTGCATAAATGTAGTCGCCGAATGAGGCAAACATACGGACGATATTTGGCGGACAGCAGTTTGGGCCGAA
>PWMS01000026.1 GCA_003558105.1 Mollicutes bacterium
AATCGTCTTAACCAAAGGTTTTTCAAACGAACCACCTCCCATTTTAAATCGCTTGATATATCTTAATAGTATCACAAGCAAGGGGGGAATGCATAATAAAAAAACACCCCAGATTAATCTGAGGTGTTGTACGTATACATATCGTAAGGTCCATAAGGTTTAATCAAAATCTTATCGTCATCATCCAGTTTTTTAAAAATCTCATCAGCTGCTTCTTCTCGGTGCTTTAAAAATGTCTGAATTTCATATTGATGCAAGGGATGACGTTTTAAAAGTGACAACAACGCTTGATAGGTATCTTCCTCAATCGAAAGATACGGCTCTTTCGATAGATAATCGAGGGGTATACCGCCTAGTGTTTCACTGAAATGTTTCATGGTCTTTTTAGAAACTGCTTGGGCACGCTGGCTTTTTGGTGGCCTTACCACCGTGTTTAAATAAAGCCTATCGTAAGAGATGGTTGCTAAAATTTCTTTAAACTTCTTTAGGGCCTCTTCTGAATCGTTATAACCAGAAACCAACATAATTTCTAACCAAATTTGGTTTTTAAACCGTGTCGAAAACATCTGTAAGTTTTCCAATAAATACGCAAACGTTTCGTTACCTACAGGACGATTGATGCGTTTGTATGAAGCCTCATCGTAAGCATCCAACGTCGGTAAAACAATATCACAAGCCGCAATCTCTTCAAGTAAAGCCAAATCATCAAACAACCGGCCATTGGTGATCAAAGACACAGGTTTTGAACTGTTGGCTTTAATAAAACGAATCATCTCACCTAAATCTTGATGCAACGTAGGCTCACCATCCCCAACAATGCTAATCACATCATAATCATATTTTTTCTTCAAAACCGTTTTTAACTCACTTAAAATAGCTTCTTTTGGAAAATAGCTGAAGCGATGATTCGGTGTCGCTTGAATTTTTCCAAGTTGACAGTAAACACAATTGAGATTACACAAATTATCCTTGATTGGTGATACGCCTAATGATCTTCCCAATCTTCTTGAAGCCACAGGACCATACACATATTCATAAGCCATCAAAATCCCCCTTTTTAATGTCTAAAAACTTTGTTTTCGTATAGTTATCACATGCCTTTAAAAAAACCATCAAAACACCTAGGTATAAACATACCCAAGAAATTGACAGTTTGTTTTGAATGCGACAAAACAGTCGGTACAGAACCGACACAAATCCCCAAAAACAATGTTTTAATGGATTCCCCTCCGTCCTCCGTCTAGCGCAAAAAAATCGCAACATCCAAAACACATCAAACAACGCTGGCAACTGGCAATCTCGAAGAGACCCTATAGTTTTCCGTCGCTAAATTGCTTTAGCTTTGGCTTTGTCAATCGTCTTTTTTGTATGATCGGTAGTAGCGATTAACAACTTAATTATAACAAGATATTCACCATAAAGCAAATGCTTTTAAGACAATATTTAGCACCTTTTAAGGCTAGATTTAGCCAAATAAATAGTGTATAATAAATGCACAACAAAAAAGTAGGTGATTTCATGTTAGAAACAAAAAGACTCATCATACGTCCTTTTAAAGACGAAGATTTAGATGATTTTTATGCTTATTGTAAAGTCCCGGGCGTCGGTGAGAAAGCCGGTTGGCCCCATCACAAAAGCAAAGCAGAGTCAAAAGAAATATTAGCGCATTTCATCCAAAATGATGAGGTATTTGCCATTGTACATAAAACCGATCAAAAAGTAATCGGTTCTATGGGTTTACATGCTAAAGCCTTTGATGGTAACGATCAAAAATACCGCCAAAGAGAACTAGGCTATGTTTTATCAAAAGACTATTGGAACCAAGGATTCATGAGTGAAGCGGTTGAAACATTCATTGATTATGCCTTTTTTAAGTTAAAACTTGACCGCATCGTCTGTTCACACTTTGTGGAAAACAACGCCTCAAAACGCGTGATAGAAAAGATGGGATTTGCCTTTGCGCGCGATGATATTTATCATTCCAAAGCCCTCAATCAAGACTTTGATGAAAAAAAGTATGTCTTATACCATCCCTCAATCAAATCTAGATCAACGTAAGCCGCCATTAACCCCAAGAATCTGACCACTGATAGCACCACTTTTTTCAGATGCGAAAAATGCACAAGCCTGCGCTACATCTTGACACTCTACTAAGCGTCTGATGGGGACGCGCTCAATATAAGCCTTCTTATGAGCCTCATCCACATTTTTAGTCATCGTTGTTTCAATTAAACCTGGGGCCACCGCATTGACGGTAATCCCATCTTGACCAACTTCACGGGCTAAGGATTTGGTGATGTTTTCTAAAGCCGCCTTAGAAGCCCCGTAATTGGTTTGATTGACGTTGCCATCTTTGGCCACACCTGAGGTAATATTGATAATCCGGCCATACCCTTGTTGTTGCATCAATGGTACCAACCGTTTCATCAACATCCACGCCCCATTGACGTTGATTTGCATGACTTTTTTAAAATCTTCATCTGACATCTTTGTGATAGGCGCATCGATCTTAATACCAGCGTTGTTGATCAAAACATCGATGATGATATCGTTTTCAACTAACCGTTCTAGCATCGATGCTAGGGTTTTTTCATCACTCAAATCACCCTTTAGTAAAAGGACATGTTGATCCTTTTTTACTAAGGTCTTTTTTAAAGCGCTCGCTTTCTCATCGTTTTGGTGATAATGCAAAACAAGGTGATACCCTTCTTTTGAAAAGCGTTGGGCAATCGCTTCACCAATACCACCGGTTGCCCCGGTAATGAATGCTGTACGTTTTTTCATTGTAAAACCTCCTCACCTATAGTTTAATATATATAACTAAAGGTTCAAAACTTTTAGTTAAAAAAAAGCTTGTCTCAACTATCTGAGACAAGCTTTTAAAATAGGTTTTTAGTCAAAATTAAGGCTGAGGATAACCATATCGGCCCCAGTGATGCCATCTTCTCTTCTAACAAAGTTACAATGGTGTGTTTAAACAACAACCATCTTTCACAAACCCAACCGCTAATGTTTTTAAAAGTCAATACCTTCAACGATTGTTTTTGATTAAGGTTTCTTTTGCCCAACGCGCATTCTTGGGTCAATCCATGCGTAAGCTAAGTCGATAAAAAGGGCCGCCATCAACGTGAAAAACGTAAAGAATGCCCCAACCACAACCACGGGGTTTAGGTCAATATTGATATAAAACCCTGTGCCAACAGGCGAAAAAATCGATTTAAACATATACCGCGTCATACCTGGAATATTGTAAACCAACTCAATGATAAAAGAACTAACCAAGGCATAGATAATCATCGGTAACATCTCAGGTAAGATAGCGATGCTACAATCTTTTAAGACATGGCGTTTTATGATTTGAAAGCGGTTGAGCCCCTTGGTTCTTAACAAAAGTAAATAATCGCTATGAAAAGCATCGAGCATCTCGCCTCTAATCAACCGGGCAAACCGGGCAATCGGCAAGGATGAAATCGCCACAATCGGAATCACAAAACCACTTACACGGTAGATAATCCCCCGAGTACTCATCGGATGTTGTGGTGGTAACCATTCTAAATAATAGCCAAAAAACAAAATTAGAAGCATCACCATAATATAAGGGGGAATCGAATTAAACAACAAAATAAAAAATTGCACCCCGCGGTCAAAAATACTATGTTTATACACCGCCGCAAGCGTCCCTAATAACACACCCGAACCCGTATAAAACAAAAAGGCGATGATATTTAAGCGAAACGTGAGAGGGGCAATGCGCATCGTCTCTTCATAGACATCGCGATGAAAACGATCAACGCCCCAATCCCATGCAAAAATAACGCCTTTAATATAATCGAAAAACTGCGAAATAAGTAGCTGCATCTTTTCCACAAACGTCAAATCCGTATATTTTAACATCCCATAAGCGGTCATAATATAGATTGCCATCACAACGACAAAAAGCGTCACAAGCATAAAAAACAACCGAAACACAATATATTTTATCATCATCTCACCCCATGCTGCTTTACATCAATATGCCTATTATGCCACAGGCAAATCAAATAATAAACCCTTTTTTATAAGTTACACAAAGCACGCATGAATGTTAAAACCATCACGTCTTTGCGGCTTTGATTTTTTGATAAAAACGATCAATCTCACCCATCAAAGTAGGGATGTCAATATGTTGGGGACATTTTTCTAAACATTCCTGACATGACACACATTGATCGGCTCTTTTTTTTGCATCAATAGCTTCGTAACGATGGTTAAAAAAGTTTTCTTTTTCATCAATTTTATACTGGTTATAGATATCAAACACCTTAGGAATATCGACCCCATAAGGACAAGGCATACAATAATTACATTTTGTACACGGAATGATACGGCTTTCTAAAAATATAGCCAAAGCTTTTGAAAGTGTATCTTCTTCTTTGTGATCTAGGGGTTTAAAATCGGTAAGGGTCTCGATATTATCCAAAGTCTGTTCCTGATTTGACATCCCGCTTAAAACACAGATGACTTGATCTAATGACGCCACATACCGCATCGCCCAAGAAGCGATACTTAGTTTGGGATGATGATGCTTTAATAACTGAGCCGCGGGCTTTGATAAATGCGCTAGGGTCCCACCCCGAACAGGCTCCATCACAATCACAGGTAAACCGGCCTCCTTTGCTAAAGCGTATTGCCGCTTCGCATCTTGAAAGTCCCAATCCAAATAATTGATTTGAAGTTGGACAAAATCCCAATCATGATAAGCGATAATCTCTTCTAAAACCGCAGGTGTGTCGTGAAAGGAAAACCCTAAATACTTAATCTTCCCTTCGGCTTTCAACGCCGATAAATAAGCCATGACCCCTGGAATTTTATAAACCTCAAGGTTTTTCTCACTGAGCGCATGACATAAATAATAATCAAAATAATCGACTTGACAGCGCTTTAACTGTTCGTCAAAGATGCGTTTGACATCATCAAGCGTCTCAACTTCCCACCCGGGCATCTTTGAAGCCAAATAAAAACGATCTCTTGGGTATTTTTTCAAAACACGACCCATAAAAGGCTCAGAAGCCCCACCGTGATAAGGGTAGGCCGTATCAAAATAATTAACCCCACGCTTATAAGCAAAATCAATCATCGCCTCAGCGCGCGCTTCGTCAATCGAAGTGGAATCTTCTTCATCCAATAAGGGAAAACGCATGCAGCCAAACCCCAGTAAAGAAGGGTTTTTTTCAATCTTATTAAACGTCTTTTTCTTCTTGGTTACGTGTTTCATACCATCGCCTCAATTCTTTAGACTAGCTAAAATTAATTCTTCTTTAATCACGCGATAATGAGGATGATAATGGGCTTTATAAACCTTGGCATGATGCATTGGTTTTATCCCATTGTTTAAGTAATGCTCGATAAACATTTGGCATGAGGCCTCATCAAGCGCCAGTTCTTTTGCTTTAATCATTTCTAACAAATCCTGAAGTTTCTGTTTAAAAACCGCTTTGGTTTCATCGTTAAAAGGTGGACTAAGCCGCATCGATGATAAAAACTGCTTTGCAAGTGTATCTAAGGTTATTTTACCTGTCTTTATAGCGTTTAAAGACACCCGGTAAAAACCACCACCAATCGCTTCTAAAAAAGGGGTCTCATCGTGATACACCGCTTGCTCCAACTCATCTTTCAGATACGCTTTAACCTTGTTTATATCGGGGGTGTCGTGCATATGACGGGGACCAAAGGTCTGTTGGTATATAAGCTTCACAAAATCTTCGATTTGCATCTTTGGGTACCGCGAAGCATGGGCCAAAAGGATTTCTTTATCGATCATCATGCGCCACATCCAAACGATTCAAAAACGCGGTCTTAAGATCGTGATAAACCTTGTCATAATCATCATCTAAGATTGTTTTTTGCATCGGAATCTTCAGTTCATCCAAAAGCTTAAGTTCCATCTTTTGCCGGTGGGTAAAATATTGAAAAAACCCTGCTTCACCGGTATAACCCAAGCTTTCACCATAAGGTTGGGTCTTAAAATAATCCAACACCCTCTCAAACCATCGGTAAGGCTTTCTTGTCTCAATCAACGCGGTTAATGTTGCTTTTGGTTGGGCTTGTTCAATATGGTATAAAAAGGGGCGATTTGGGCTAAAAGCATCATATAACTGATGAAAATAATGCGTCATCTTATCCCATGAAAGATGGTATTTTAAAATCAATTCATTGATATGGTTTTGTAGAAAAATACACTCAAAAATATAAGTATCGTTTGACGTCAGCGTTTTTACAAAGGTTTTAATCCGTTCGATATGCATCTTTAAAAACGTGGCCAAATCATTCAAACGATAAATTTCATAAGCGCTTAATTGTTCATAAAATTTAGGATCATATTGTTGTAACCTCACCCGTGTATAAGCCAGTAAAATCTTATCATTTTCATAAGTCGTCTGGGCTTTGATCGCCGCTTGATCCTCAGGATAATCTTTTAAAAGCGCTTGATATTGTTCGTCAGTCAATACCGCAATCCACGCAAAATCAATGGGATGCATCTCGCCTTCTAAGAAACGTTTAGGGTTTTTGCCTAAAGCTTTTAAATCGTCATAGAGTTGTTGGGCAAATGTGGTTTTACCACTGCCGGGTAAGCCTTCGATAATTATGATATTTGCCATAAATTTAGCCTTCGCCTTCTTGTTTTTTAAAGTATTGCATCGTATCTTGGTAACCTAATTCATAGAGTTTTAAGGTATGTTCTTTAGAAAAATGCATAACCCTTCCCAAGTAACCTTCTACATGTTTGATCTCATGAAACAATACCTTTGGGGCCAATGTTTGTGGTTTATAAAACCGATGCTTATGCAAGTGAATGATGATAATCTCATCACAGCCACTATCGATGAGGGGTTTAATAGGAATATTATCAAACATACCACCATCATAATATTTCTTCGCTTCTAAGGTTACGGGCGCAAATAAAACCGGAATCGAACAAGAAGCCACGATGCTTTTTTGCACTTTAACCGCATCTAATTCATGCAAAGGCATATAATAAACTTTGGCTTCTTTTTTGATATAATGTGCAAACGAAGAACGCATTAAATCAAAGATACCTTCATCCGCATCGCCACCATGAGAGATGGTTGCGTATACCTCTTTTTTCTTCAAAGCTTTAAAATCTACCGCCTTAATAATCGTATCCTCAAAGGTCTTCAAAGAATAAATCCCACGTTCCATATCGATTAAACGCTTTTTCGTATCATCTTTAACTTCCGTTTGATAAGCGTTTTTCGGGATGCTATCGTCGGGCAAGTTCAACCAGACATCTTTCGCCTTATCCACAGACCGCGACGCGACAACCGCAGCGTTAGCCGAGCCGATCGAGGTACCGGCATAAGCTTTCACATCTTTTAAAATACCCAAATCTTCCAAAGCTTTAAGCGCCCCAATTTGATAACCGCCTCGCGCGCCGCCGCCGGTTAAACAAATACCCAATTTCTTGGCCATCATCATCCCTCCCTCGTCTTTCACCACCCTCATTCTATCATGTTATATAGCCCTAAACAATGCGTTTTTATAAGATTTAAACATAAATATAGAGCGATGGTTTCTCGATTTTGTTGCTTCGATGGATTAGCTTTACATTCAAACTATTTTCGCATATAATTACTCTAGGTATAAAACATATATGATTTAAGCACACAGAGGTGTTTTTATGATCAACATTGGGATTTTATTACTAGCTTATATCGTTGGACTCTTCCCCAGTGCCTATCTGTATTCAAGACTCTTTAAAAAAGTCGATGTCAGGACGATGGGAACTGGCAATATGGGCGGTATGAACACGCTGGTACATATCGGTATTCTCCCTGGAATTCTCACCATTTTAACCGACGTGGCCAAGGGGTATTTTGTCGTACACCTAGCGCTTCAATACGGCACCTTGCAGTCGTTAGGCCTGTTGGCGTTATTCATGCTCATTTTATCGCATAACTATAATCCGCTCTTAAACTTTAATGGGGGCAAAGGCTTTGCAAATCTCATCGGCGGACTTTTATTGATATCGCCAATCGTTATTCCCCTCTCGATTGGCACAACGATTTTACTTTTACCCATCATTAAGGTTCCTAGAGTCACCGCTGGTGCTGCGGTCTTAACCTTACCCTTTTACCTCTACTGGCAAAGTGGGCAAGTATACCAATTTACCGTAGGCTTTGCTGTGATGGCTTTGATCTTTTCAAAACATATCCACAATTTTAAATGGTATTACTACGAACGCCACGAAGTCAACAATGCCTCTTAACACCATAACATAAAGGACGGCCACGTTGTGATTACAACATGGCCGTCCTTTTAATTGATTAAAATAATATCGCTTACCCTCTTAAATCAAACCTCGATTCAAAGGGTTATCCTTTTAAGATTCTTTATAGGCCTTTAAGATATCTTCGACCATTTTTTTACCATCGCCAAAGAGCATTAACGTATTGTCTTTTGTGAAAAGAGGATTGGGAATCCCCGCAAAGCCCGGTGATAAAGAACGTTTGATCACGACACAAGTCCGCGCTTTATCGACATCCAAGATCGGCATACCTGAAATCTCTGAACCCGCTTCCCTGGCCACAGGATTGACTACGTCGTTGGCGCCAATCACAATGACAACATCGGTTTGAGGGAAACTAGGATTGATACTGTCGAGGTCTAAAAGCTTATCATAAGGAATACTTTCTTCAGCCAACAAGACATTCATATGCCCAGGCATTCTCCCCGCCACAGGGTGAATCCCAAAAACGACTTCTATGGCTTCTTTTTCAAGCGCTTCGGTTAACAAGCGTACTGGGGTTGCGGCCCGTGCCACAGCCATACCATAACCTGGTACAATCACGACACGCTGCGCGCTTTCTAAGATCATCGCCACTTCTTCTGCGGAAGTCGCCGTTACTTTACCTTCGTAAATATCATCGCTTGAAGCTTGGGGTTTGGTGCCACCAAACCCTCCGAATAATACATTCATCAAAGAACGGTTCATCGCTTTACACATGATTGAGGTTAAGATAATACCCGAAGCCCCAACCAAGGAGCCTGCAATAATCAAGACGGTATTGCTAAGGACAAAGCCTGTGGCTGCGGCGGCTAAGCCTGAATACGAGTTCAACAAAGAGATGACAACGGGCATATCGGCACCACCGATGCCAATGACCAACAAAATACCTAAGATTAAGGCGCCTAAAACCAAGACCCAATACCACGATAACGCCGCAGGATTAAGCACAATATAGACCGCCACAAAAATCAAAGCGAAAAAGAGGAGTCCTTTAACCAATAGATCGCCTTGATAAACAACCGGTTTGTCGGGAATCACTTTTAAGCCTTGTAACTTCCCATAAGCGATAAAGCTACCAGAGAACGTCACGGCCCCAATCATACCAGAAAGGACCGTTGCGATTAACATCGGTAAAAGTAGGGCATCCGCTCCTTGATTGTACAAGGCAAAGCGATAAAATACGCCGGCGACCAACAAGGAAGCCCCACCACCAAAGCCGTTAAAAATCGCGACCATTTGAGGCATACCCGTCATCTTCACGCTCAACGCCGCATAAAGGCCAATCGCAGCACCTAAAACAATCGCTAAGACAAGAATATACCAATATTGAAAGTGGGCTACCATCGTCTCACCGGCCACATCAACACTAAAACCAAAATCAACAAACGCCGTTAAAAACGCCAGCAACATCCCAAAAGCACCCATCATATTGCCAGAAGGCGCCGTCTTTGGTTTGGCTAAACGTTTAATCCCAACGATAAAAAAGACCGCACTAAGGAGATATAAAAGCGCTACAATTATCTCTTTAAGGTTTGCTAGAGTATCATACATCATGATTTTTTCCCCTTAAACTTTTGTAACATCCGGTTAGACACGACAAAGCCACCCACGACATTGATGGTCGCAAAGAATAAAGCCAAGGCACCTAAAATAAACGATAAGAGTCCAACCTCACCAAAACTTAATTCCGTGAGTAAGACACCAACCGCCCCGACAATGGTAATACCAGAAATCGCGTTAGCCCCAGACATCAAAGGTGTATGCATCGTGGCAGGTACTTTGGTAATCAGTTCAAAACCCAAAAATACCGCCATCGTAAAGATCGTAATAAGATAGATAATCGTCATGACTGACGCCCTCCTAAATTCGCTTTAATTTTTTCATTCGCAAACGCGCCATCTTTAATGACCGCCGTCGCGCTCACAATATCATCATCCCAAGCCATCTTTTGGCTTTCCTTTTCAAAAAGATTGTTTAAGAAACTTGTGATATTTTTCGAATAAAGCGCCGAAGCATTAAACGCTAGACTTGAAGGGATATTTAAAGGGCCTACAATCTTAACCCCATCGGCCTCTACGGTTTTACCCGGCACGGTTAATTCACAGTTCCCGCCGCGTTCTGCGGCCAAATCAACGATTACACTACCGCGTTTCATCTTAGCGACCATCGCTTTGGTGATGAGAATCGGTGCTTTTTTACCCGGAATATTCGCCGTGGTAATCACAACATCCTTATCCGCCAGTTCGCTTTCCATCATCTCGCGTTGTTTTTTATAAAACGCCTCATCCATTTTCTTTGCATACCCGCCTTCACCTTCAGCGGTTTCTAAATCGAGTTCGACAAATTTTGCGCCTAAGGATTCAACTTGTTCTTTAACTTCTGCCCGAACATCATAAGCACTGATTAAAGCGCCGAGTCGTTTCGCCGTCGCAATCGCCTGTAATCCCGCGACCCCGACCCCTAAGACAAAGACGCTCGCAGGGGTGATTGTACCAGCGGCGGTCATCATCATCGGAAACATTTTAGAGCTATCGTTAGCCCCCATTAGGACCGCTTTATAACCAGCTAAATTAGCCATGGACGATAAGACATCCATACTTTGGGCTCTGGTGGTTCTTGGGATCAATTCCATCGCGAAGGCTTGAACTTTTTGCTTGCGCAACATATCAAAGGCAGGATGCGCTTGATAAGGTTCTAACATCCCGATTAAAATCTGATTTTCTTTCAACAAAGCCGCCATCGCTTCACCGTTTTTAGCAGCTGCGCCGCTGCGGATGGTTAAAATAATGTTTGCCTTTTCTAACAAACTTTCAATATCGGCGATCACTTTTGCCCCTTTATCTTCGTAGGCTTGATTGTCATAGCCTGCTTGTTTACCCGCATCTTTTTCAACCAAGACCGTATAGCCTTGTTTTAAAAGCGCGCCTACATGCGCAGGAATTAAAGCAACACGTGATTCTTGGGGCGTTTGTTCTTTCAATACGCCTATCACCATATAAAAACCTCCTATATTCTCGTTTTCCGCTTTCATTATAGTATATATCCCGTCTAAACGCATGTGATTGACTTATAAATTTGACCCCCACAAAGAAGCATTCACACGAGCCATGCGTGATAGCCGTATAATTGAGCGCGACAATAATACAAAAAAACTTTCCTAATCCTAAAGGAAAGCCGTTTATTACAATATCTAAAATTTCACTAAATAAAAAACCTTGAAATTAAAATCGCTAAAAACCAAGGTTATC
This sequence comes from Mollicutes bacterium, assembly GCA_003558105.1. Taxonomy (GTDB): domain Bacteria; phylum Bacillota_I; class Bacilli_A; order Izemoplasmatales; family Izemoplasmataceae; genus B1SED10-225. The sequence goes on from PWMS01000026.1 coordinate 11,536, forward strand.
TCATGTATATATTAATGTTCTTTCATGTTTCTATACAATTTCAAGGTAATGAAAAAGGTAGCCGAACAAACGATGAATATCGCGGATAACCAATATATCGTCAACCACAAAAAGACAATGCCCATGAGTGCCCCCATCGCAAAAAGGATGTAGGTATATAAATCAAAGACATTGAATATCAATGATAAAAGTAAAGTAATCAAAACCAATAAAATAATAACCATAACTTCAAGCGGTATCCACATATTAATCTCCAAAAAATGTAAGTTAAATGTAGTTTATCAAATAAGGCCATCTTTTAACAGCTTTTTTTAAAAAATCCTATGCTTTAGCCATTGCAGGGAAAATGTTATCATGGTAAGATAGAATCTGCGTGACAACATCTAAAGGAGGATTTTTATGTGGAATGATATTGTTTTAGCGATTCAAAACGGCTATAGAACCACCATAGATTCATTGAAGTACATCATAAGGCATCCGAAGTTGATGATACCAACCTTTCTGATTAAAATGGTCGACTTAGCGATCATTGTTTGGTTTTTCGGGTTTACAACCCTCGGACAAAACATCCGAAATGACCTTGAATCCTTTGCGTTTTGGCAATTGTTGTTAATAGGTTATTTCATGATTGTCTCCATTCGGTTAATAGAAGGCATCGCTACGATGATTACCCTAAGTTTGATTAA
>PWMS01000002.1 GCA_003558105.1 Mollicutes bacterium
AAGATAAAGACAGTAAAAAACAGGATAAAGGGTAAAAATCAAATACCCAACCATCCAAATGAAGATAAAACCAAGCCCAATCCATCGTTCTCTTCTGAGGTTGTTGATTTTGTAGGTGAACTTATTAAAGAAAACGATGTTGGTGGGGTTTTTCATGATAACTTTGTTATGGGTAAGTTTATGTAAAAACGTGTGGATGGGTTTGTTGATATAGCTGTCTACCCAAACTTTAAGTTTTTCCAATTTTTTCCGCATCATTCAGCCCCCCTAACGATATAATCCAAAGGCGGAATGACAACATTATCGATGGAGACTTCCTGCGAAGTATAGTTGACAAAGATTGAAACCTCATTGCTGTAGGTGGTCTGAACAACGCCTTGGGTTAAGACCCGGCGGTCTTCGATCGTCTCACCACTCACGTGACGCAAAGCTTCGTTGATATAAAAATATTCTTCAATGATGCTTTCTTCCCATTTTTCAAAATGGGTAGAGAAAAGATATTCAATATCGGTATTCCTAAGATTGCTAGATGGTTTGTGGCTCAGTATATAAGCTGGATTCATGCCAAAATCAATTAACATCAAGGTTTGTTCACGGCCTCTTGAGTTAAAGTTTAAAAATTGACTGTAAAGTTCCATATGGCCGTTTAAAACAATGGGAAGCAAGGGAATTAAATCATCGTAGTAATTAAGCTGCGAGTTAAAAAGCGGCGCATGGAAGAAATCACTAACAAACCCATAAGCGTACGCATTAGGATACATATAAGCCGCTTGGCCTTCATAAAGTTCCATGATTTCAAGATAGTAGTCAAGGGCATCGCCGCGCGTATAAACGTTTCTATCATAATAAGAAAACGCGGTTGAGGCGAGACGCTCGAACATAAGTGGCACACCAGCGGCTTCAAAGTCCTTGTGATGGTTGAAACTCAAGCGTTTGGAGGTTTCTGGATATAACATATACTGACGGTTGTAAACACAACGCGGGCATTCTCTTTCCAATTGGAATCGGTCGGCGCCTTGGGCGACATCGTTTCTATAGGTAATTTGCGAGGTCGCTTCGGTCGCGTTGATATAGTTATTCAACAAATAGATGTCATTATCGGTTTGGATATGGTCGATGAGCGCCTCAAAATCGCGCTTACGACCAAGGCTATTTTCGTAAGACAGATTACTTGGTAAATGGCCGCTATATCCGCCCTTGTTCCAGCCTTGCAAGCTGATGCGTTGATTGTCGATACCTTGGGCCATAAAGGCGTCATACATTGCATTGACCTCATCAACGGTACTCATCTCAACCAATGAAGTGCCTAAAAAGCCGCGGCGGGAATCGCTCATTAAATATTGAAAGTGGATGGGAATATTCTTCTGTTTTTCTACATGTTCATTCAAGACACCGGTGGCTAATAAATGCTTGCGATATTGACGGCCAATACCGGTATAATTGGCATCGCTGTCATCTAAAAACTGGTATTGCAAAGTGATATCACTAGCGAGGGTTTTAGCCACCCTTGTGGCACCACCGGAACCATCGGAAGTAAAGCTCTGTCGATAGTTTTGATATAGATCAAATTTAGGAAAAATTAGATTGTATGGTTGAAAGGCCGACCCTGTAGGATAAGCCAAGAGACGGGCATTGATATCGCCAGCTTCAATCACCCCTAAGAAGGCATTTTGATCAACGCCATGAACCCCACCAAAAATCGGCATGGAAAGCGGGTAAGAGGTCACGCTTTGACGCGTAGTTGGCAAACCAGGATTGGCGCCATAGTAACGTTCTTCAAAAGGTGTGATAAAGCGCCCCTCTTTTTCTTCATAGCGAATCATCGTGCCAATACCATCGGGAATCACCATATAACCTGGAATATCATCTTTATGACTAGCACCCAAAGCGGCGAATGGGATGATACTGGATATGACTGTTTTTTCAGTCTCTTCTTCTACGATACTGTCGTAGGGAATATGCGCTTTAAGACCTTGCTTTGTTAAAGTGACTTCCAAAACAAAATCAACGTTGAGGGTGGCTTGCCGATGACTGGCGATGGAAATCTCAAGTCTGAGACCATCGTTAATGTGGTGCGTACCGGCGGTGTATTGTGTATCTACTAGACCAACGTTTTGTCTCAAAGCCATATTTCTTTCTTTATTGATATATTCAATGCCGACAACACTACTTAAAAGGCCATTGTAACTTCCCGCATCGGGATCCTCTAAAGCGGTCGCCCAAACATAGTTGGACACTAAATTTTTGACTTTGAAATTTGTGGTTTCTTCATTGAAGTAAAGTTCAAATCGTTGGTTGCTGGTAATCAAAGTGTCCGCATCGGTAATCTCGATGTAAACCTCATCATCCAACAAGCGCATATCATCGCTTCTTGAATACATGGATGAAGACAGTTTCTGGTCTTCAATATAATTATAAAAGACATCTCCGGGAAGGTCGTTATTGCTTGCATTTGACGTTTGAGCATGAACAAAAAGCCCAAAAGCGGTGAAAAACAGGGTTAGAATAAACGCTTTTTTAATGATATTAACCACGATGAATCACCTCCATGACAATGTCTTTAACAACCGTCATAAATTCACTTAATAAGATGTAGACAATAAAGGTTCCCAACATTAACATCGCCATGGTAAAGGCTGAGATAAAGATGGATTGAAAGGTTTCTTTAACGGTGTAATAATGTGTTTCTTTAACCATAAAGAAGAAATAAACCACCGTCAGCATGATGCTTATGGTTTGTATCATGGTCAATACAAATGATTCATTGTAAGTCATGGCTTGCGAGAGTAGGGTAATGAACGGTAAGACTAAGAAAAAAGGCAAGAGACAAAAGATAGTGGTGATATAGACATCCTTAAGACGGCCTTCGCCTTCGCGGATTGAACCAATCAAATAATTAGACAAAACCCAAAGTACAAATGGCAAGAATATTTTAATTATTTCTTCGCCAAGATTGATATTGGCAATAATGCGGTGATTAAACAAGAAACTAAGATTGTAAATGTAGTATAAGTACAAGCCAAAATAAATCAGTAATAACACGGTCGCAGAGAAATAACCAACTCTGTTTTTACGCTTGATTTCATAAGATGC
>PWMS01000061.1 GCA_003558105.1 Mollicutes bacterium
AAAAAAATAGACTCCTATGCCCCTCGACACCATAATAGAACTTGAAAAAATTTCTGTTTTCCAGAAAAATCAGCTAATCCTTTCAGATGTAAACATGAGCATTGAAAGGGGCGAATTCTGCTATCTGATTGGCCGCACAGGTAGCGGGAAGAGCTCTCTTATGAAAATTTTATATGCTGATTTGCCACTTGTAGAGGGGAAGGCCAGTGTGGCAGGTTTTAATCTTCATGAATTGCGAGATAAACAAATCCCTTTCCTTCGCAGAAAAATCGGAATAGTATTCCAGGATTTTCAGCTACTTAATGACCGTAGTGTAAGAAACAATCTTTTATTCGTGATGAATGCCACCGGCTGGCGCGATAAAATTGCTATGGAAGAACGCCTTGATGATGTTCTTGAAAAGGTGGGTTTGCAAACCAAAGGCTTTAAAATGCCCCACCAGCTTTCGGGAGGTGAGCAGCAAAGGGTAGTAATTGCCCGTGCATTGATCAACGACCCCGATATTATTCTGGCTGATGAGCCTACAGGAAACCTTGACCCCGAATCAAGCCTGGGCATTATGGAGCTTCTTCTTGATATAAGCAAAACAGGCCGGGCCATTCTTATGGCAACACATGATTACACTCTTTTTGAACAGTTTCCGGGAAGGATTTTCAGGTGCGACGGCGGCAAAGTCGTCGATCTTAACCCTGATTATTATATCAATACATCCAGGGAAGATGAGACCAATTTTTAATCTCATGACAATGAAAGACCACGGCAATCTGAAAACCGGAAACCCAAGAGTAGTTCTGTCAGTTACTAATGATGTTTATGCAGATCATCGTGTACATAAGATGGCACGCACACTTCATGAATCAGGTTTTGATGTATTAATACTTGGCAAAAGATCAAAACAGGCGGTCAGCAACCCTGATTATGCAAGGATAAAAAGGATTTCAGTGATTTTTAAAAAAAGAATTCTCTTCTACGCAGAATTTAATATCCGGCTCTTCTTTTATCTGCTTGTCTGCCGCGCAGATATTTTTACAGCCAATGATCTCGATACCTTACCTGCCAGTGCGTTGGCTGCCATTTTTCGGAGGAAAAAACTCGTTTACGACAGCCACGAATACTTTACTCAAAGCCCCGAAATATTGCATAAGCCTTTCGTTATAATGTTATGGTCGCGGCTCGAGAGGATATGTATAAGGTACATTGATCAAGGCATAACGGTTAGCCCTTCCATTGCACGTGAATATCAATCTATTTATAATAAAGGTTTTATTGTAGTAAGAAATGTCCCGGAAAGAAACCGTTTTATTCCTACAATCGATTTACCTGATTTTATGCAGCACTCCAGGATAATCCTTTACCAGGGCAGTCTTAATCTGGGCAGAGGGCTGGAAATGGCAATTGATTCCATGCAATATCTTGAAGATTGTATTCTGGTAATCATTGGTTCAGGAGATATTGAGAAAGAGCTGAAGACACAGGTGGATAGATTAGATCTTGGTCGTAAAGTATTTTTTACGGGTAGGGTGAATTACTTAGTGTTACCTGCATATACTAAAAAAGCGCTAATGGGCTTGTCGGTTGAAGAAGCTTTAGGAAAAAATTATGAATATGCTTTACCAAATAAACTTTTTGATTATATGCATGCAAATGTACCGGCTATTATAACCAATTTACCTGAAATGAGAGCTATTGTAGAGAAGTATAAGGTTGGTAAAATTCTGGTGAATAATGATGCCCGTGAACTTGCCCGATTGATTTCTGACATGATGGCTGATCAGCAACTTCTTGATACTTTGAAACAAAACTGTAAAAAAGCATCTGATGAACTATGCTGGGAAAAAGAATCGGAATTAGTAAAGAAAATTTATATCAATCTGTAATAAGCCTGAAAACCCTTGCATAGCCTATTAATTCCAGGCAAAAATTATTTAAGATCCTAAACAACGCCGGATTTATCTTCCATTGCTTCATCCTTCGATTTATAACGCGATATTCTGATATTCAGATATGCAAATGTAATGGTCATAAAAGGGCTGATGATGTTGAAAAAGCAGTAGGGAAGAAATACCAGTGTGGGAACACCCAATACTGTTGCCTGTGTTGCACCGCAAGTATTCCATGGGACCAGCACCGAAGTAACCGTACCACTGTCTTCCAGTGTACGACTAAGGTTTTGTGGTTTCAAACCCCGCTCACGATAAGTTTCAGCAAACATTCGTCCTGGAACAACTATACTCAGGTACTGATCGCTGGCTGTAACATTAAAAAAGATACAGGTACCAGCGGTTGAAGCCACCAGTGACCCTGTATTGTGGGCAAGTTTGATAACCGATTCGGTTATTCGGTGCAAAAGTCCGCTTGACTCCATAATCCCTCCAAATATCATGGCAGAAATAATTAACCAAACCGTATTGAGCATACCACTCATTCCACCTGTTGAAAGCAAACTATTGACCATCTCATTTTCGGTAACTACAGTGATATTGGCATACATGGATTTCATAATGGCAATATAGGCAGCCACATGAAACCTGTCATCCATTCCACTTACCTGCTGAATAATCTGGGGCTGAAAAATCAATGCACATACAGCACCGGCAATGGTGCCAATAAAAAGTGCAGGCAGCGCAGGCACCCTTCTTATGATCAGAAAAATGACCAAAGCAGGCACCAGAAACAAAATGGGAGAAATATAAAAAGTATTATCAATCGCGCTTAACACTGGAGTAATATCACTATATTCAGTCCCGCTGTAAGTGATAAAACCCATGATAAGAAAAATGATCAAAGCAATAGAAATGGACGGGATGGTTGTCCATGCCATATACCTGATGTGTGTAAAAAGATCGGTACCTGCCATAGCCGGAGCAAGGTTGGTAGTATCGCTCAGGGGCGACATTTTATCACCAAAGTAAGCACCTGAAATAATGGCGCCACCTATGGCCCCGTCAGGAATACCCAGAGCCCGCCCGATCCCCAGCAATGCCACTCCCAGTGTTGCTACTGTAGACCATGAACTCCCTGTTGCCAGCGAAACAATAGCACTTACCACACAGGCTGCCACAAGAAAAATGGTAGGATTGAG
>PWMS01000101.1 GCA_003558105.1 Mollicutes bacterium
CATCTTGAATCTATCAAACTTACCTTTGTTGTTGACGTCAGCATAAAACTCAATTTGTCTCGGAACGTCTTCATGAAAGGTATACTTATTGTTCAAACTCCAGATTTTCTTGTGTTTAGCGCTTGTCTCAATAATCATTCGCTTAACTTTATATGACTTGATAAAAAAGACTACTGAAGGGTCGCGAGTATAACAACAAATGTAATGTAGTAATATATGTTATCTATCATAACCACCTCTTTTTATAGTCAAATGTCAATAAATCGCACATCCATGCGATGTAAACTAATCCGAACTATTCTGTTCACTATCAGTTGCTACATATAGTATGAAAAGCAAAACCAATATAGCTGCACCCCAGAAATTAAACCTTACTCTATTACTATGTAGATCCGGAATAATCAGCCAAAACTTCATGATGTACATGCTCGCAAACAAAAACAACCCTTTAAAAAAAGACATGAAACCCCTCCTTGATATTTGATTGATATATATTTAAAACTTGTAATCAATATAATCTTTAGCTCTTGATTTTATACTTTCTACATCGTCAAAAGACTCTAACTGGTGTTCGGTTGCCAATATCTCGTTATAGATGCTTTTTAACCGATTTACATTGATGTTAAGCGCTTCGCTGTCATTTTCCTCAACATTATCATCTCTCACTGACATAATAGATAAAGCCTCAATCGATAGATGCACAAGGTTAGTAAGCAAAACCCTAGTAGCTAAAATATCATCTGTAGTGTGCTTACTAAAGAAAACGTCTACTTGATAATTGTAAAGCTTAGCTAGCTTCGTAAGAACATCTATACCGGGTTCACGTTGCCCCATTTCATATCTTGTATAAGCTTGTCTAGAAACACCTAAGTAATCAGCGACCTGTTGTTGAGACATGCCCTTTATGTTTCTAAATCTTCTTAAGTTTTCTGGAATCATACGATCACCTCAACTTAATTATATCAGATTCAGCACCTTTTTGGTGCTTTTTCTATTGACAGCACCAATTCGGTGCTATATAATGGTGGTGAGTGGCACCGTTTTGGTGCGTGTGTCTGTGGAGGGTCGGAGGGGTGGTCGGGTGTCCGGGTCGGGCACCGACCCCCGGAGACCTACTACTTGAAATAGTGACACTATTCAGTCAAAAGAGGTGAGTGAGTGAAGTTTAGATACAGAAAAAGTGAAACATATCATTACGATTATCTACGGATCTACAAGTACAATGACAACCAATTCAAAGCTATTCAGTTCAAAAAACCAGTGAAAAAAGCCGGTTTCGAAAAAGATGAAGATGAACCGGATAATGATAATAAAAGAACTGATAACAAAAATGATGACGAATACTTAAGACAAAGCCTAAGCCGTACAAGAAAAACGATTATGAACTATGCATTATGCAATCCATTTGAATACTTTGTGACACTAACGTTTGATAGAAAAAAGATTAAAGCTAGTGATCTAAAAATGATAAAAAGAAAGACTGGGCAATGGCTTAACAACCTAATAAAACGACATTACCCGAAACTTGAATATATTCTGATTCCAGAACTACACAAAGATAAAAAGCACTTTCACTTGCATGGTTTGATATCTGGTATCGGTGACGTCAAGGAGTTCAGAAAGTCAAAAAAAGGTGTTATGCGTTACAACTGGCTATCGTGGCACAACAAGTTTGGCTTTACATCACTCGAAAAAATCAGAAACAAAGACGCTGTAAGCCACTACATAACAAAGTACATCACAAAAGACATCGTCACAGAGTTCGGACAACATCGCTTTCTTGCTTCAAAAGGACTTAAGAAACCTGAACTTGTGTACGAAAAGTCGAACTACATAGTACCAATACAAAATGACTATGAAAACGATTATGTAAGAATCAAAAACCTCGATACATACGATGAGTTCTATACGTTCATGCTCGAATTATCAAACACATTAAAAGGCGGTGACCGTGGTGACAGTCAAACAAGCTATCGAAAAATACGAAAAGTACGTCAGAGTGACACGATCAAAAGGCACACATAAGTATCTAAAAGGTAAAGTGGGCATATTGCTTCGCTATCTCGGCAACATGAAGTGCACAGAAATCGACCGTGAGATGCTCTTAGACTTCATTATTAAGCAACGTGACCGCAACCCTGACATCTCAAACAGAACGTTAAACAAGTACGTTCTAACACTGAAACAAGCCTTAAAATATGCCTGTGACATCGACATTCACTTTGATAAGATGCCAGAACAAAAGAAAATCATTGAAACCATACCGGAATCAATGATTACGACGATTTTCAACTACTATGAAAACAACCAAAGCAACATCATTCTCCAACGCAACTACATCATGTTCCGCCTGCTCAATGAAACTGGTCTTAGAATCACTGAGTTATTGAACCTCAAGATAAGTGATTTTGACTTCAACTCTTACAGCATACACGTCAAGAAAACCAAAACGAACGTCGAACGGTATGTGTTTTACGGAGAAAAGACAAACTTGCTGATTAACCGCTACATCATGTCAGCTAAACTTACAAACCATTTATTCATTGACTTCGTGACTGGAGACATCATCAAGGATTACACGCTAGAATCAATATGCCAACGGCTACGTGATAAACTCTCACTGAATCAGTCGATTAGTCCACACAAATGGCGTCACACGTTCGCAACTCGCTTTGTTCAGAAAAACGGTAATCTTGAAGTGCTTCGCCAGATCCTTGGACACACAAGTATTTCGACTACGCAAAAGTACTTGCACATCAATAAAGATGCCCTTAGAGATGAATACGTGAGAGTGTCGAAAATATGAGGTGCACAACGGTCATCGGTTGCACAACGGTCTCCCGCTCTGATGTGGCTGAAAACGCACAAAAAAAGAAGCCTGAAACGGCTTCTTTTGTACGTTTTATGGCAGGGGTGACAGGATTCGAACCCGTACTAACGGTTTTGGAGACCGCTGTGCTACCATTAACACCACACCCCTAAGCTGGTGGAGGGGGACGGATTTGAACCGCCGAACCCTGAGGGAGCAGATTTACAGTCTGCCGCGTTTAGCCACTTCG
>PWMS01000086.1 GCA_003558105.1 Mollicutes bacterium
ATCCGCGTCCATACTCATAAATGTTTGAAGAATACTGAGAAATCTAAAGAACGTTTAGTACATCTTCTTTGATATGAATGACTCTAACGATTTCAATAGTAGTTGATCGTTCAATATAGCGATATACGATAAGGAAATTCTCTACTAAGCATTTACGAAGGTTTTTGTCTTCTAACTTAGGATTATCGATGAGTGGATAGGCTTTTGGAAAAAGTACTAATTCATCAAACTTGATATCAAACTCGGATATAAGCTTTAACGCCGCCTCAGTATTCACTAAATCATTCGCAATGTATTTAAAGATATTTTCTAGATCACTTTTCGCTTTTGGAAATAGGACAACCTTATTTTCCATACTTTGCTTTCATATCATTAATAAATAAGGTAGCATCAACTTTAGCGCTTTGATTATTTTTATCTTTTAATGAATCGTTAATTAAGTTGATGACTTGATTTTTAGCAATTTCACGCTCATATACTTCAATACTCATGATGACCATGGATCCATATCCATTTTTAGTAATAAATACAGGTTCATTGCTTTCTTCTACAAATTTAGAAATGGTTGCGGTGTTTTTAAGTGCATTAATGGGAATAATACGTGGCATAGATATCTCTCCTTAGTTAATATACCATTATTATACCATATTTATGTCCTTTGATAGGTTATTTTTTCTATAAAAATATACACCTTAGACTAAAAATGTTGATTTCAAAAAAGTTCCCTTCAATCAGAGTGGTAATTAATCAGATTATTTGGAAGTCTGTTCAGGTAAGGTTGTGTTGTCATACCCTTGTTTATTCCTTTTTACGTTAGTTGTGACCCGTGTTTCACTACTTAGTGAAACCATCTTTACTGTTTTAATGCTTTGAGTTTTTTTTATCATGATTCTGTGTCTGTTGATTAATCATCTCGAGACTAACTGAATCAGCTGTTCAACCATAAATAATTCTTAATCAATCTTTAAACAAAAGTTTACACGTTAGTACTTTTTCAAGATATCGTGGTGACCAATATCCAACATAACGATTAAATCATTACCCTTATATGCCCATATAACTCGTATAGACATATTAATACTTGATTCAAAAAGAATATTGCTACCCCTTATTTTTTTGCTTCTTAAACTTGGATGTTGATGATCGTCTAAAAATAGCTTCAATTTTTTATAGAATAGTTTCTTTTCATTAGACTCTAAATTGCCAAATGATTTCTTGAAATTCTTGGAAAATAATATCTGATATGCCACTTTAATCTTTTTTATCTTTCTTAACTTTCTCATCCTCACTTGATTCAAGATATTCTATCGCATCTTCCACTGATGAAAATGGTCCTTCAGTGTATTTCCCAGGTTCTTCGTTAATCATCATGATTGAAGTTTCCAATTTCTTAACGTACGCTTTTGAGTATATTGAAACCGGTTCTATTAATATAACACCATCTTTGACACTTATATCTAAGTGGTCTCCTTCTTCCAAATGTAAAGAATTAATGATTCCTTTGGGTATTGTTATTTGTGATTTTTTTCTTAACTCAATAATCATAGCATTATCCCCTTTTTTTTACTTTCTTACTTTCTTACTTTCTTACCTAAATTTTAACACATTCAAATAGAAAAAGCAACGTTACATGATATAGTATAAGTTCTTTATTTTCATTATCATTTTAATATTTGTATTATTGTAATAACTAATTAGACTTTCCATATTGTTGCTCCCTCTACTACCTCTAAATTTTTGAATGCCCAGAGGGTTTTTTACGACGAACGCCACTTCAAAAAACTGCTTAAACAATAGGGTTTACTAGTTTTAGACTTCAGTCAAAAAACAGTTTTTTAAAAACTTTTCGGCAAATAAAAAACCGCGCTTATCGCTAAATAAAGATATTTAGCTTATACCGCGGTATGAGGGTAAGTTTGGTGGAGTTGAGGGGATTTGAACCCCTGTCCAAAGTAGGTGCCACTTAACTTTCTACATGCTTAGGTCATTGATTAGTTTAACGCAAGCCCCTCAAAGACCAAGGGGGCGGTGCGCGAGTCTTATTGAGTTCCTAAAAAGCGCTAAGACGGTGCTCTTTTTAGAAAGCCTACTAAGTTGTCTACAACATCTAAACCGTAGGCAATTTAGATGTGTAGTCGGGCTTTATCTAAGCCGCGAAAGCATAATTTTCGTTTCCGGTTATTATACCGTTTAGCGTTTTTACTTGCGCATCCAAGGCATGCTTATCAAGCGCTAGCTACCCTGTCGAATCCAGAACAACCCCGCACATACATTATACCATGTGTGATGGTATATTATCAATATTAACGATTGCGGTTCGCTAAGGTTTTTTCCATCCTTCTTTTTTGGTCTTTTTCTTTTAGACTTTGGCGTTTGTCGTATTGTTTTTTCCCTTTTGCAAGGGCAATTTCAATTTTGCATAGGCCTTCTTTGAAGTAGATGGATAAGGGGATTAAGGTGGCGCCTTCTTTTTTGGTTTTGGTTTCTAAGCGGATGATTTCTCGTTTGTGTAATAAGAGTTTGCGTTCTCTGGTTTCCTCGTGGTTAAAGAACGCGCCTTGTTTGAATTTTGCGATATGCAAATTGATGATAAAGGCTTCTTGGTCCTTGACGCGAATGTAGGAATCTTGGATTGAAACTTTACCGGCGCGAATGGATTTGATCTCGGTGCCTCTTAAGACGACGCCAGCTTCGAAGGTATCTTCAATAAAATATAGATGGGTGGCTTTTTTATTGCGTGCGACGGTTTTTGTTTTTATCGTCCCCACCCCCAGCGATGGTAAAGTCGATTTCACCCTCAGCTATATTGACGCTTTCTAGTTTCACTTTAAGGTGTTGTCCCATGCGGTAGACGGTGCGTTTATGGCGGCCAACTAACGTGAGTAGATCTTCGTTAAAGACGTAGTAATCATCGCCGAGTTCACTGATGTGAATAAGCCCTTCAACGGTGTTGGGCAAGGTGACATATAGGCCGAAGTTGGTGACGCTTGAGACTTGGCCTTCAAAGGTTTGACCGACTTTGTCGGCCATAAATTCGGCCTTTTTCATATCGAGAACATCGCGTTCTAGTTTGACAGCGTTGCGTTCTTTTTTACTGGTATCATCGGCGATATTGGGCATGATATCATCGTAGTGGCGAATCGTTTCTCGATCAACTTTCTTGTCAAATAAATATTGGCGCAAAAGTCTATGGACGATTAAATCGGGATAACGTCTGATTGGTGAGGTGAAGTGGGTGTAGTGTTTGAAAGCAAGACCGAAATGGCCGAGGTTTTGCGGGCTATATTCAGCCTTTTGCATGCTTCTTAAAGCGAGCATGTTGATGCCTTTTTCACTCGCGGTATCTTCAACTTTTTTCAAGAGTTTTTGTAAAGCTTGGTGGGTGATGGTTTTTTTACCTTTGACTGAAAAGCCAAGGGCTTTGGCCATGGTGATGAGTTTTTCGAGTTTTTCTTCTTTTGGTTCTTCGTGGACACGGTAGATGAATGGTAGGTTCATCCAATCGATGTGCTGAGCGATCGTTTGGTTGGCAATCAACATAAATTCTTCGATGATTTTTTCGCTTTCGCCTCGTTCTTTTAAGGTGACATCGATGGCTTTGCCTTGGTCATTGAGTTTGATCATAGCTTCATCGGTTTCAAAATCCAAAGAGCCTTTTTTATGTCGTTTTTCTCGTAAGATTTTTGCGAGTTCGTGCATCGGTTCAATTGCGGTTAAAAGATGGGCGTAAGTCTTTTTAAGGTCTTGATCGCCATTAAATATTTGATTGATTTTTGTATAGGTCATGCGGGCTTTGGATTGAATCACGCTTTCAAAAATCTCGTGTTTTATGACACGACCATTGGCGTCAATTTGCATTTCACAAGAGACGGTAAAACGATCAACCTTAGGCATGAGGGAACAAAGATTGTTGGAAAGGTTTTCTGGCAACATCGGAATGACACGGTCGACAAGATAGATACTTGTGCCGCGGTGGAACGCTTCTTTATCAAGGGGCGAGTCTTCATTGACATAATGGCTCACATCGGCGATGTGGACGCCTAGGAAGAAGGTGCCATCGTCATTTTTTGAGATTTCAATCGCATCGTCAAAGTCTTTAGCATCTTCGCCATCGATGGTAAAGATGAGTCGGTCTCTTAAATCGCGGCGACTTTTAAAATCATCATCCAAGCTTTGGTATTGTTTCGCTTGGTTTAAGGCGTCTTGGGGGAAGGTTCCATCGATGTTGTGTTTGAGCACTTTGCTTAGGACATCAACCCCCGCAGCGTTCATATTGCCGAGGCTATGGGTAATTTTACAAACGATTTGATTATCGTAGGCATAAGAAATGATTTCGGCTTTGACTTTGTCGTGTTTATCAGCGCCGTTTAAATGTTCTTTTGGGACCATGATGTCGGCTTTGATGCTTTTATCATCACTGATGAGGTGATAATCCTCACCACGTTTGATTAAGGTACCGATGATATGGGTGTAGTGACGGGTGATGATACGTTTGACTTCGCCTTCTTTTTTGAAGCCTTTAGGGCTTTTTTCGACCAAGGCTAAGACATAGTCATTGTTCATCGCATCGCCGATTTTTTGTGGTGGGATATAGATATCCTCTTCATCGGAGTCTTCGATCATTAAAAAGCCGAAGCCTTTATCTTTAACATCTAAGATGCCTTTGACGTATTTCGTGTATTCAATCAAGGTGTATTGGTTTTTTTGGTTCGGCAAAATACGCGCTTCTTCTTCAAGCGCGTTCATGGTTTTGGCTAAGGTTTTGTAGGCTTCGCTATCGGCAAGTTCTAAAGCATGATATAGTTCATTGATGGCATAGCGTTTGCCTTTTTCTTCTTTTAAAAACGATAATACTTTTTCTCTCATAATACTCTCCTAAGTGAAAAAAAGAACACGCGAGGTGTCCTTAGATCATGGCCCAAACGGCCAAAACGATAAACAGTACTGAAGCGCCTAAGGTGGTTCGGCTTAAAAATAAGTCGAAGCCGCGCTCTTTTTGATGACTGAATAACTCGGACTTTTCTCCGCTAAAAGCGTTGGCTGCGTTGTCTTTGGTTGATTGTACCACAACAAGGGTAATCAATAAAACCGCAACCAGTAATAAAAGGATGTCTTGCACGCGCATATGTTTGCCTCCTAACACGTATAAACCGTGATTATTATTCATTTACATGCCAATTCTATTATAGGGTTTAATGGATGTAAAATCAAGCATGAAGTGTGCTTTTCGCTGCTTACTATAGTACCAAAAAATGGGTAAATGTCAATCTTTTTTGCTTAAAGCTGACTTTAGTGATGATTTAGATTGAGGTTTTTTAAAAAAGTGCTAAAATGGTAGATAGGTTCAAACAACATTTAAATGAAATGGCGATGACGATGATGAAACTTTATTTAAGCAATAAGATGAATCTTTTAAGAATTATACTTTATGGTTTAGGGCTTTTTGTGACGGCCTTTGGCATTATTTTGATTATTCGGACCAACCTAGGGGCGGGGCCTTGGGATACCGTCAACTATAATTTACATGTTTTAACAGGGATTACAATCGGAACCGCAAGTTTTTTGATCAATACCTCGATTGTGGTGTTTGTGGTTTTATACAATAAAAACCCTAAATTTTTTATCTCAATGATTCCTGTGTTGAGTTTGTCCTTGTTTATCGATTTTTGGGATATATTGATCTTTGGTACGTATTATCCTACCGGGTTGATTTGGCGGCTCTTTTTAATTGTTTTAGGTGCCTTTATTCTCACCTTTGGTCTGGCGTTGGTGGTCATGACCCGCTATCCGGCGATGGTGTTTGAAGAATTAACCTTTGTGGTGATGCGGATGTTTAAAACAAAAAGCTTTCTCATTGCGCGGATTTTTATCGAAACCCTAGCGATTACGATTGCGACGATTTTGGGATTCACAGCTTCGATTGGCTTTGGGGCGGTGGGCCCTGCAAGTATCATCATGGCCGCGCTGATTGGACCGATGGTCAGCTTTCATGCACGCTATATGAGTCATTTTACAAAACAAACGCTCAGTCGCTAGACTGAGCGTTATTTTTTTATTTAAGGTTGTAGAAACAACCTTTGCCTTGATAGATAGCCGCATCTTGAAGTTCATCTTCGATGCGTAAAAGCTGGTTGTATTTAGCAATACGGTCGGTTCTTGAGAGTGAACCGGTTTTAATTTGACCCACATTGGTGGCTACGGCGATATCGGCGATGGTGGTATCTTCGGTCTCACCACTACGGTGTGAGATGACCGCGGTATACCCAGCGCGTTTCGCCATTTCGATTGCGTCTAGGGTTTCGGTTAACGTCCCGATTTGATTGACTTTGATTAAAATGGAATTGGCGATGCCGTTTTGAATCGCGTTGTTGAGTTTTTCTGTGTTGGTTACGAGTAAGTCATCGCCGACGAGTTGAATTTTTTTCCCGAGTTCATCGGTTAAAATTTTCCAACCTTCCCAGTCGTTTTCATCCAAACCATCTTCGATGGAGATGATCGGATATTTATCGACGAGTTGTTTGTAAAAGTCGGTGAGTTCTTTCGCGCTTAGGGTTTTGCCTTCACCTGCGAGTTCATAAGCGTTTTTCTCTTTGTTGTAAAACTCGCTTGAAGCCACATCCATAGCGAGTAAAACGTCTTCACCAGGCTTGTATCCAGCGTTTTTAATCGATTCGATGATGACTTCTAAGGCTTCTTCGTTGGAAGAAAGGTCAGGCGCAAAGCCGCCTTCATCGCCGACGGCGGTGTTGTAGCCTTTGTCTTTTAAGACTTTCTTTAGGGCGTGGAAGATTTCTGCGCCGGTACGAAGGGCTTCTTTAAACGTTAAAGCCTTCACGGGCATAATCATAAATTCTTGGAAATCCACGTTGTTATCGGCGTGTGAACCACCGTTGATGATGTTCATCATTGGGGTGGGTAGAATTTTGGCGTTAAAGCCACCTAAATACTGATAAAGGGGCAAGCCAACATAATCGGCCGCAGCACGGGCGCAGGCCATTGAAACACCTAAGATAGCGTTAGCGCCGAGTTTCGCTTTGTTGGGGGTGCCGTCTAGTTCGCGCATCAAGGTATCGATCAAGACTTGTTCAGTGACATCGATACCGACGATTTCAGGGGCGATAAGATCGTTGACGTTTTTGACGGCTTTTTTCACGCCTTTGCCTAAGTAACGGTCTTTCTCACCATCTCTTAATTCGACGGCTTCGTGTTCGCCTGTGGAGGCGCCACTGGGCACAATTGCGTGGCCAAAAGCGCCACTGTCGGTGAATACTTCTACTTCTACGGTTGGGTTTCCTCTTGAATCTAAGACTTCTCTTGCATATACATCGGTAATATAAGGCATATTGCACTCTCCTTTAACATAATCTTATTTCTTTTCGATGAGCGATTTGCCGCTCATCGCTTTGGGTTGTTTAATGTCGAGATATTCTAACATCGTAGGGGCGAGATCGCCGAGGATACCGCCATCTTTGATGGTTATCTCATGATCGGTAATAATCAGGGGGACAAGGGAGTTGGTATGGGCGGTATGAGAACCCCCTTGGGGATCCAACATCTTCTCAGCGTTGCCGTGATCAGCGGTAATAATGGCCACACCGCCTTTATCTAAGATTTTGTTGGTCACAACCCCGACGCATTCATCGGTCACTTCAACGGCCTTTTTCGCCGCTTGAATATCGCCGGTATGGCCAACCATATCACAGTTGGCATAGTTTAATATAATGGTATCGTGCATATCTTTGTCGAGTTCCTCTAAGACTTTGTCGGTCACTTTATAAGCGCTCATCTCTGGTTGCATGTCATAGGTTGCGACTTTGGGTGAGGGGACTAAGACTCGGGTGGAGCCTTTGATTTCTTTGTCTTCACCACCATCAAAGAAGAAGGTGACATGGGCGTATTTTTCCGTTTCTGCAATTCTTAGTTGTTTTAAGCCCGCTTGGCTAATCACTTCGCCATACATATCAGACAGTTCTTGAAGACTATAAGCAATTGAACCTAAGACATTCTCTGAATAATGCATGGTAGAGACAAAATGTAGGTTGTCAAAGTTTTTAGTGTCTTTAATCTCTGTTAAACTAGGGTTGGTTAAGGCGGTTGATAATTGAATCGCGCGGTCCGGTCTAAAGTTCATAAAGATAACGGCATCATCATCTTCAATAACACCTTTTTTATCCACGATAAAGGGTATCACAAATTCATCGGTCACATCTTTATCGTAATTGGATTGAATGCCTTCTTTGGCTGTGTTGGCTTGTTCGCCTTTAGCGTACAGTAAAATATCGTAGGCTTTTTGTGTACGCGTCCAGTTTTTATCTCTATCCATCGCATAATAACGGCCGTGCACGGAAGCCAAACTACCCTTGTCAACTTTTTTCATATAGGCTTCGAGTTCATCGGTAAATTCAATCGCGGAAGACGGTGGAACATCGCGTCCGTCTAAAAAGGCATGGATATAAAGATCTTCAATACCTTCTTTTTTGGCTAAATCCACCATCGCTTTAAAATGGTCGATATGCGAGTGCACACCGCCATTGCTTAAAAGCCCCATGACATGGAGTTTTGAGTTTTCTTTTTTGACGTGTTGAATCGCCTTTTGATAAGCGTCATTTTCAAAGAAATCGCCATCTTCTATCGATTGATGAATGCGCGTTAATGATTGATAAACGATACGACCGGCGCCTAAGTTTAAATGGCCGACTTCGCTGTTGCCCATTTGACCTTTCGGAAGTCCAACGGCTTCACCGCTCGCTTCTAGCGTATTGGTCGGATAGGTATCCATCAGACGGTCTAAATTTGGTTTTTTTGCTAAGGTCACGGCGTTGCCTTTTGATGCTTTGGCTAAACCAAGACCATCCATGATGATTAATACAGTTGGTCGTTTCATGGAATCACCTCTCGAATAGATTATAACAAGTTTTTAAAACAATTGATAGTAAAAGCCCCTGTAGGTAAGCGTTTACTTGTTTTTGTTTTTTGTTTTATTTTCACACTTTCTCCCTTATAATGAATAGCGAAAGGATGACGCGTTATGCAAACAACATTGATGAAACGATTTCATACATATTTTAAAAAAAATGAAGGTAAAATGCACAACTACAGCATACCGGATTTATGGCAACGGTTTGCTTATGATGCGGCGAATGTCACCTATTTAAAAAATGGGGAAGTCTTGGTTGACCCGCATCGCTTTTTTAAAGTTCTATTGGAAAACGTTTATTTAGACCACGGGTCTATAAATAAAGGTAGCTTATCACAAAAAAAAGGGGTAGATGACGATGGTGCTTGGTTGAAAGATAGTGTCATCTACTCCTCTTTAATACGCACCTCTTCAGCTTGGGATCATGATCGTAGTGGTTATTTAGAGGATGAAAACCTACAAGGGTTAAATGAAACCGGCACCTTTTTAAAGATGCTTTGTCTCTTACCGTTTTTAAAAGACATGGGCATCAACACCCTTTATCTACTGCCGATTATGCGCTATTCAAAATATGAGAAAAAAGGTGATTTAGGAAGCCCTTATGGCGTTAAAGACTTTTTTAGTTTAGATCCCGCCTTACAAGATTGCTTAACCAAAGATGCCTTTAGTATCGATGAAGAATTCAGCTTATTGGTCGAAGCGGCCCATGCCTTAAATATGCGTGTGATGATCGATATTATTCCAAGAACCAACGCGATTGATTCAGAACTCATCAAAGAACACCCCGAATGGTTCTACTGGATCAAGGCCGATCAAAAAAGCGCGTATACCTCCCCTTACATCAAAGGCATTCATACCAACACCACCCCAAAAGAAAAATATTTGGATGCCATCTATAAAAGTCCCTCAACAAAAAAACATATCGCCTTATTTGATGTCGATCCCAAACGTAAAGACCCCGAAGCGTTTGCACAGCTTAAAGATTCAGATAATTTCTTAGAGGCGATTGAAAAAACCTTTAATCTAACCATCGCCCCCGCCTTCAGCGACAATATTAATGACCCCCAACCACCATGGAGCGATGTCACCTTCTTTAGACTTTTCTTTGATCATCCTACAAAAGCCAAACCTTACCTCAAAAAAGATACGCCCCCTTATATACTGTTTGACACGATTAAAGCCAATCTATATCCTGGTGAGAAACCGAACTTAGAACTTTGGGAACGTATTGCTAGTGTGATTCCACACTTTCAAAAAAACTATGGTATCGATGGGGCTAGAATCGATATGGGTCATGCCTTACCTAGAAAACTTTTGGATATGATTATCAAAAATGCCAAAGCGCTCGACCCCGACTTCGGTTTTATTGCAGAAGAGTTAAACCCTGAATACGCCGCCGATGCTAAGGAAAAAGGCTATAATATTATGATTGGTGATGGTTTCATTCATGAACCGCGCATCTTTACAGGCAATGCGAAAGAATTTTTCACCGAAAACAACGACCTTCCAATCCCCTTCTTCGCCGCACCTGAAACTCATGATACACCTAGAATTGCGGCACGTGAAGGCGGCGAGATTTTATCCAAAACCTTATTGGTATTGAATTTGTTTACACCAAACGCCGTGCCTTTCATCAACAGCGGTCTTGAAATTTTTGAATCGCAAGCGATGAACCTCGGGCTCGATGCGAGTGAAAAAGAGATGAAACGTCTCATGTTCGATGATCCTTACTATAACAAACTCGCGCTTTTTGATCGTTATCAACTGCATTACACCTATCAAAAACGCTTTGTTTTACCGGCAATTTTAAAGACCTTAGCGCCCTTGCGTGAAAAGATGCTTCCGGTGATAAAAAACAAAAGCGCCTTTAAAGCGCTTAAGAGTGATAATGATTTGTTTGTAGGGCTTAGTTATACTTACGAGGATAAACTATTTTTGGTGCTTGGCAATCTAAATCCCTTTCATGAAGAAAAAGTCTATCCCTCCATTGCTTTTTTCAAATCGCGAAGCAACAAAAAGATGCAAGGAAAACTGCTTTTTTCTACCAACGAAGCCCCACGCGCCTTTACTCAATTTATCGATGAAAACACCCTAGACATTCACCTCGCCCCAGGCGAAGTGAAGATCGTTGAGATATAAAATGGCGTTGATTATTAATGGTTCACCGAACAAACAAGGCGCCTCAATGTCGTTATTTAAAGCTTTATTCCCAAAGATCGATGAGGCGGAAATTTTACACGCTTATGATCTTAATATTCACCCCTGCGATGATTGTAGGGTGTGTCAAAAAAAGATAAGCTGCCAATATAACGATGATGACTTCAGCGTTATCAAAGATACGTTATTACAAAACGATACCATTATTTTGATTTCACCGGTTTATTTTGGTAGTTTTACCGATCAACTGCTTAAAATTATCAACCGTTTCCAGCAATTCTTCGCGCAAAAATTTACGCATCAAGCGCCTTTAAAACATATTAAGCACATCTATGTAGTCGCTTCATGCGGCGCAAAGAATCAGGAAATGTTTGACGGCATGGCGTTAAGCTTAAAGATTTTAGGGTCCTTATTTGAGGCCAAGACCCACCTGTTTACCTTTACAGGCGCCGATCAAGTCAAAAATTATACGCAACATTACCAAACTGACATTGCCCATTACAAAAGCCAAATGTAATAATCTAAAGAAAAAAGCGATGAAACATCGCTTTTTTTAATGAAAGGCACGCATGGTTTGCAGTGCAAAACTGACGATGACCCGTTCGTGCAAAAGTTTGATCGCAAAGACTTGAATCGGCCACTTGATGACCATTGTCAATAATCTCAGTGGTACTTGCGCAAGCATGCCAGGCCCTAGCCAAATATAAAGCTGTAGTGAGTTTAGGCTAAAAGCAACAATGCTCGTTACAACGATGGTTGCGGTAAGTAGTGGGGTGCTCAAATATCGCTTTTGGAAAAAGATAAGTCCGCCCATAAAACCCCAAAGCATCGTTGAGACGGTCATAAGATTAAAGCTAAAAGCCAGTGGGTGTATCATG
>PWMS01000024.1 GCA_003558105.1 Mollicutes bacterium
AAACAAATACCTGATGTAAGCGTTCATATTAGAGGACGAAAATTAAGTCATAACTGACAGCTGTATGAGCATAAAGAGCCTTTATGGTATTGTTGCATTATTGTCTGTGGTGTTTGTTTTATTGCCTGATATGGCCTTCAGCCAGCAGGCTGAAGAAGGCAGCACGGACGAACGCCTTGCCGTCCAGTACCTGAGGGAGGGGCGTTACGAACAGGCTGTTGCGCTATATGAAGAGCTGTTTGATGATGAACCCACACAGATAATTTACAACAACTACCTTGATGCTCTGTTTGGTCTCGAGAGTTTCAGACAGGCAGAAAGGGTCGTACGTGAGCAGATACAGAGGAATCCAGGGGAGGTACGTTACCAGGTGGATCTTGCCTGGGTCAGTGAATTGTCTGGTAATAACCGCAGGGCCAGGAGACAGATGGACGAACTGATAGAGAAACTCCGGGCAAACCCGGGGGAAATCACTGATCTCGCTTTGGCATTTGAGGCCCGCGGATACCTTGACCGTGCCCTTGAGACCTATCTGCATGGCCGCAGGCTTCTGGCCGAAAGCCATCCCCTGCACCTGCGGATCGCTGATATTCATGAAAAGAAGGGTAATTACAGGGAGATGATGAATGAGTACATCGACTACATGATTAAGTTTGATGAAGAGAGGGCCAGGGTAAGGGGTATTTTACAGGATGCAGTTGCCAACGACCCCGGATTTGGCAGGAATGATGCACTCAGATCGGTATTGCTAGAGCGCACCCAGAGAAATCCAGAGAACATTATGTATTCGGAGATGCTGCTTTGGCTGTCAATCCAGCAGCAGGATTTCAGGATGGCATTTATGCAGGCAAGAGCCCTTGACAGAAGGCTTCAGCAGGAAGGACGTCCTGTTCTGGAAGTTGCCTCACTTGCAACCAGCAATAAAAATTACACCATTGCAGCCGATGCCTACAATTACATCCTGGATATGGGTGCAGAGAGTACCTTTTACATGGATGCACTGGTAGGTTATCTTAATGTGCGTTTTTTATCGGTGGTGGACGACTATACATACCAAACGGAGGAACTCCTTGAAATAAAGCGCGAATATGAGCAGGCCCTGGAGCGCATGGGGGTAAGTTCAGCCACTGTGCAGCTGGTACGTAACCTTGCAAACCTTCATGCCTTCTATCTTGAGAATACCTCCCAGGCAATTGATCTTCTTGAAAGCACCCTCGATCTGCCGAATATATCAAACCGCGTAAAGGGTGAGTGCCGCATAGAGCTCGCCGACATACTTTTGCTTACAGGTGAGGTATGGGACGCTACACTGCTCTACTCACAGGTTGACAGGATGTTCAGGGATGACCCACTTGCGCATGAGGCAAAGTTCAAGAATGCCAGGCTTACTTATTTCATAGGGGAGTTCGACTGGGCCAAGGCACAGCTTGACATACTCAAGGCGGGCACCTCCCGCCTGATAGCCAATGACGCCATGCGTCTTTCCCTGAAGATACAGGACAACCTGGGGATAAACGGCGACCCCCGTCCTCTTGAGATGTATGCTATGGCCGAACAGCAGATATTCATGAACCGTTTTGACAAGGCTCTTGAGATCCTGGATTCGGTGAAAACGCTTTACCCCGGCCACCAGATAAATGATGACCTTGTATATGCGAAAGCCGAAATAATGATTAAACAGGGAGACTTTGGGGCGGCAGACAGCTTGCTTGCACTGATAGTGGAGCAGTACCCCTCGGGCCTGCTTGCCGACGAGGCACTTTTCCGCAGGGCCGAACTTCAGCAAAACTATTTTGAGAACCATGACAAGGCCATGTCCCTTTATCAGCAGATAATGACAGAATACCCCGGGAGCCTGCATACTGTTACTGCAAGAAACCGTTTCCGTCTCCTGCGCGGAGATATTGTTAACTGAAAATCCCATAAGAGGTGCATCATCATGTATCCCCAAAAAAGTCACTTGGCCAGCATTTTCTGACTGACCAAAACATTGCCCGTAAAATAGCCTCCTCACTTAGTATGTGGGGCGGTTACAAGCATGTGCTTGAAGTGGGCCCGGGTACCGGCATACTCTCCGGTTACCTTATTGAGAATACCTCTTTCAGCTGGACAGGCATAGAACTAGACAGGGATTCGGTTGCACTGCTCAAAATGAGGTATCCCGAACTTTCAGACAGGATAATTGAGGCGGATTTTCTCAGCTATGACCTGGGTTCCGGGTTTAATGGCGCCCGTTTTGCGGTAATAGGCAATTTCCCATACAATATTTCCTCCCAGATACTCTTCAGGATACTTGAATACCGCTCACAGGTACCCGAAGTGGTCGGTATGTTCCAGAGGGAGGTCGCAATGAGGATCTCATCTCCTCCCGGAAGCAAGGTTTACGGTATACTTAGTGTTCTTACCCAGGCTTTTTATGAAGTAAGGCTCCTGTTCAATGTTGAACCGCATGTATTCCATCCTCCCCCCAGGGTTCGTTCATCGGTTATAAGGCTCAGGGCAAAGGAAGATATGAGCCTGGGTTGTGATGAATCCTTGTTTTTCAGGGTAGTAAAAACCGCTTTCAACAAAAGGAGGAAGACATTGAGAAACTCCCTTGATGGTATGGGTATAGCCTGGGGCAGCTTGCCCGGAAAGCTATACGGTGAAAGGCCTGAAAGGCTGGGGGTGGATGATTTTGTGGCTATTGCGGCAAGTATTGGTTAAAAATAGCCACACGAAAAGAGTAAAAAAAAGAAAACGATATGACAACCAGGAAGTTCAGCACATTTGAGTACACTCTTGATGCCTTTGAAGGGAAAGGGGGTCAGGACGGATATTTTCAGCAGGATGCTTTTGAAACCCCTCACGGCCATGCGTTTGTAATTGCCGGTGCAGCGCAGGCAGGACTTGCTTCAACTGCGGTTGAACGCATCAGGTACTACTTTGAAAACGAACCAGATGACA
>PWMS01000042.1 GCA_003558105.1 Mollicutes bacterium
GGATCATCGTCTGATACTAGGCCATCACGATCGTTTTGACCGTCGCCCCAGCCCATTTCATAACGTAAAATGAGACCGATTTCGTCATCAGCGTCTTCGTCTACAAAAATTTCAAAGACCCCACCGAATTCATCGACGTCTGAAAGAACGACGGGTGCTTCAGAACCGTTTTCGCCAGTTCCCCATGTCCAAATATTTTTGTCTTCGTAATCGCTGTCCCAACGATGATAGTGAACGACAACTTTACGATCAGTAGGCTCTTCATGCTCATCAGCGTTAACATTAACGTTTAAAACTACGAAAAATGCTAAGGCAAATGTTGCAGCTAAGAGCAATTTACTAAATTTCTTCATTACATTTCCTCCTATTTAATAGTGTTTACTTGCGTTTTTAATTTTACCACTAAGAAAGCGCTTTTTCAACAAATCTACCTTGCTATCGTACGGTAATCGGTTTCATGTTTTACCGATGTTAAAACAAAAAGAAAACACTTTCATGTGTTTTCTTTAATTTATTTCATAGCAAGACGTTCATTTTCGATACGGGTCTTATTTTTCTTATAGATTACCAAAGCAATCAGTGGCGTCAAGAAGTTATAGATAATTGAGGTAAAAGCACTAAGACCAAAGAAACCTAAGCCTAAATTAATGACCGCGGGAATACTGGAGGCGATAATAAACAATTTTAAGGTATTATGATAGGGTGGTACATCGCCATACATAAATCTAAAGAACATCGTAATCGCGCTAAAAATCAATAATAACAATAGGTTCATCGCCATCAAACCACCGACCATGAAAATAAGAAGAGGTAAAACGATGTGTGGGTGGACGCTATTGAAAAAGGCGTTAAGCATCAAGCGTGCACCTTCTTCTTGTTCCATCGCATTAACATTGGTGAAATCCAACCCATCAAAGCCACGATAATCGAGGGTTAAAGTTATATCATCACGCATATTAACGATGATATCATGGTCTCTAAAAAGAATCGTATAAGGCGTGTCGATCATGACATCGCCTGGAACGTTAAAATGAATTTCATAGCTTTGGTCCATGACATCGAAGTAGCGAATATGAACCGCATCATCATCACATTCAAGTGACATTTGAGAAACGCTACAAGCGGGTAAATCCCCTGGTAGCCACGCCGGGGTATCTTCGGTAATATCGAAATCTATCAGATTATAATTCATCTCATCCATGCTTATGATGCCATAAGAAAGCGGAAAAAGCATCGCCAAATTAAGGATGAAAAAATATAGAATCACTTTAATCGTAGAAAAACGAAACAACTTAAACACATCTTTTTGCCGATAAAAAGGATACGTGAAAAGATGATAAAAACGATATTTATTCTTCATAATCGTCCACTAAATTACTTTCATTTGGATCGATTTGAAATATCAAAGTACTGTAAGGTGCCATAACGTTATCAAAATCATATTCGCTGTAGTATAAAATACTTTCAGGTAGATCAAAATCGAATAAAGGGATAATATCGTCGCTTAAATTATGCAACACCAAAACGATATCCTGATGCTCTGCATCAACATCTAAAATACGGTAAAATCCTTGTAAGTAACGATCGTTATCTTCGTAAGCGTGGATGGTACCATATTTTAAAGCCCACGAATCTTGCCTTAGATTTAACAACCGACGATAGACGTTAAATAAAGAATCCGGATCTTCTTGTTGTACTGGGAGTGGATCGACATCATCGTTATAAGGATCCTCAAAGTCCCAATCATCGATGGGCCATGTGGCTTGGTAGTCATTATCCCATAAGAACGGTAGGTGAATGGATTCATCCCAAATTGGGGGATTGCCCCAAGCTTCACCTTTCATACCAAGTTCTTCTCCGTAGTATATAAACGGGTTTCCTGGTGCTGTTAACAACATCTCTGCAGCCAAACGTAATTGTTCATGATTATCGCCTAAGTTTGGTGTCCCCGGCGATGAGGATGAGGCGATTCGGTTTTGGTCGTGGTTACGTAAGAAAGGCGCTTCTACCGCATAATCACGGTAGTCTTCAGCGGCTTCTTGGGCTTGATAGTGCCAATAAATTAAGTCATTGACATAATCGGCGTTATGGCCACGACGAATGGAATTGACCACATGGTGACCAAACTCAAAATGCAAGGGCGAATCCAAAGCTTGATAAAAATGGTTATAAACACCGAAGCTTTCCCATATCTCACCAACAATATACGCTTCGGGATAGGCTTCTTTAACGCGGGCTTCCCAGTAAGCAAGTTCAAACATATTTTCATCAAACGCGTTATAATAATCGGGCACTTCCCCGACTGATTGTAAGTGCAAGGCCGCATCTAAGCGAAAACCACCGACCCCTTTATCCATCCAGAATTTGGCAATCGCGACCATTTCATCTTGAACCTCAGGATTGGACCAATTTAAATCCGGCATATAACCACCAAACCAACCAGCATAATATTCTCCATCACCAAGCGCATGCCAAAGGTGACCATGGGAATCCAAGCGCGGATCATCGCCATCGATGCGTCGGTAATAATCATCGTAAGGATGCTCACCATCTAAAAAGGCTTGAAACCAAGGGTGTTGTTCGGAAGTATGGTTCAAAATAAAATCGATAATGATGGTAATCCCACGTTCGTTGGCCGCATCCAATAGCGCTTCAAAATCGGCCATACTCCCGTATTCAGGATTAACATCATAATAATCTAAAACATCATAACCATGTTTTGAGGTAGTCGGATGAATCGGCATCAACCAAAGGCCATCGATGCCTAAAGCTTCAAAGTAATCCAAATTTTCTTTGATGCCGATAAAATCCCCAACCCCATCCCCAGAACCATCGGCGAAAGAGCGGACAAAGACTTGATAATAATTGCCACTAAGATGATACATCGCCTCTAAATCGGTCGGTTCATCTTCTGGGCAGGTTGGTTCGCTTGAACAGCTCGCTAAGATAAGGCTAAGGGCGAGTATACTAAATACAATAAAAAACTTTTTCATGTTATCACTTTCTATTTTTCAGATTTTTTTCGGTAGATCCGCGCTTCATACGGTTCAAAACTAGAACCTTGTGGGGTGGTGGGCATATTATGCAAATACAATGTAAATGCCCCATCAAGCAAAGTATCCATGGGTTGTTTTATAGGCGTATCCTTAAAATTACATAGCATTAAATAATCGTGATGTTTACCGCTTACTAAGGTGTTAAAGGTGTTTTGGTCTTCAATGTTGTAAAAATCAACCGCCCCATAAGCGAGGTCTTCTTCTTTCCTTAATTTTAACAAGGTTTTATAAAGCGATAAAATACTATGCTCATCGGTTTGTTGTTGTTGCACGTTGATCGTCGTTTTATTGCCGTTGACGTTAATCCAAGGGGTCACCTTAGAAAAACCAGCAAAGGGGCCATCGTGCCATTGCATCGGGGTTCTGGCGTTATCGCGGGCGCGATCTTTTAACGCTTGCATCGCTTCGCCGTGATTCGCACCGTTGTTGATAAAATTGTCGTATTCGGTAAAGACTTCGACATCGCGAAAATCGCTCAATTGTTCATAATCAACATTGGTCATACCGATCTCCTCACCGTAATAAACAATCGGGATGCCTGGCAGTAAGTATAAGCTCATCGCCAGCATTTTCGCACTTCTTTGATGGTATTTTGCATCATCGCCGTAGTGAGATACGATACGGGGTTGGTCATGGTTATGCCAAAACAAAGTATGAAAGCCTTCCTCTTTAAAGATATCGATCCAGTAGGCAAAACTTTGTTTAATATGCGCTAAATCAATCGTCCCTTTAGCCCATTTCCCCGGCGTTTTTTTATTGGTGTCATCCCCATCAGCCCAGCAATGCTCAAAGTGAATCAACAAGTTGAATTCATGGGAATCCTTCCCGGCATACTGAAGTGCTTCTTGACGCTTTGCGCCACCGCTTTCGCCTAAAATCAACAAGTCGTTGGGTTTGAAGAGTTCTCGCCCTAATTCTTGTAAATACTCGTGGTGTTTAGGCAAGGAAGAAAAGTGTTCATACCCGGGTTTGCCCTCGGGAAAATCCCAGTTTTTTTCCAAGTGATTAGAGGCATCGATACGGAAACCATCCACGCCTAAATCAATCCAAAATTGAATCGCCGCTTTTAAGGCCTTCTTCATGTTTTTATTGCGCCAATTTAGATCCGGCATTTTTTTAGAAAAGATATGTAGATAGTATTGATTGAGGGCTTCGACATATTCCCATACGGGACCGCCGAACCAAGAAACCCATTGTGTCGGTAACGTGTTCTCACCGTTTTTATCCTGCTTCGGGTCGTGCCAAATATAAAAATCTTTGTAATACGCATGTTCAGGATGGTTGGGATCTTTGGCCGCTTGAAACCAAGGATGTTCATCGGAAGTGTGATTTAAGACCAAATCGGTAATCACATACATCTGGTTTTTGTGGGCAACGTGAATCAATTGTTTGAAATCTTCCAAAGTTCCATAATCAGGTGATACCGTAAAAAAGTCTTTGACATCATAGCCATTATCATCCATCGGCGAATCATAATGTGGGGAAATCCAAATCGTATTGATGCCTAGGCTCTTAAGATATTCAACGCGTTGGATAATGCCTTGAATATCGCCGATACCATCGTGGTTTGAATCTTGAAAGCTTCTTAAATATACTTGGTAGATGATGGCATCATGCCACCATTTTTTCGGTAGATATCGCATTTTAATTCTCCTTGTTGATGGTAATAATTAAAGGCGTGTTAACCGCCTTCATTTTGCCATCATTCACGGGATAACTTTTATGATCAAGCGCGTTTTTATAGTTGCCATCCGGAAGTTCAACCCCCAGCATACTCGTACTATTACCAACGTTAAAAATCCCGATAACGCGGGTGGTTTCATCTTCATAAGTAGCCTCTATCACCGCATCGTTTATCGAGCGTACTTGATAGGTGCCCTCAGAAAAGATTTTACCGGTAGTAAGCTGATGAAGCTTGGTAAAATAGGCGTGTTTATCGGATGGTGAAAAATCAATCGTATCTTTATCAAAAAGACTTGGATGATGCGGGTGGTAGGCTTCGCTACCAGAAAAAATCATGGTCGCGCCTTTATTAAAGAAATTGAAGGCATACCATTGGTCAAGTTTTTTTTCATCGCGGTTTAGATAACCCGCGATACGACCAAAATCATGGTTTTCTAGATGGCGCATTTTAATGTAGTCTTTTGGGTAAATTTCTTCTTGTTTCATCAACCAATCGGTGTAGTCTGACAAGGGCCCTTCATCTTTTAAATACGCTTCTAAATAAGGATGTGCATCATAATCGTAAGCGAGATCAAAAATACTGAATAACTCGGCTTCGCTCAAACCTTCAAAGCCACGGTCTCTGACTTCTTTTAAGAAATGGCCATGGACCGATTCACTGAGCCATATCGTATTGGGGTTCAGTTTTTGGATGGCTTGTTTCGCTTCGGCTAAGAAATCATACGGCAATAGCGAAGCGACATCAAAGCGGAACCCATCGATACCTTTTTTGGTATAAAAGGCTAAAACATCGATGAGATAAGTCCACAATTTTTTGTCCTTATTATAATCAAAATCGATGACATCCCACCATTCACCAATGCGGTTGGTAAAGTGTCCATTTTTTTTATAGAAAAATTCAGGGTGTTTTTCAAGCAACACCGAATCAGGCGAGGTATGGTTAAAAACGATATCCATCATGACTTTAAGGCCTTTTTTGTGGGCGGTTTCAATCAAGGTTTCAAAATCTTTCATATCGCCATGTTCTTCATTGATCGCAAAATAATCTTTTATCGCATAAGGGCTTCCTAACGTGCCTTTTCGTTGTTTTTTTCCGATTGGATGTACCGGTAGTAAATAGATCATATCAACACCCATGGCCTTGATGCGGTCTAAATCATCTAAAAGCGCGTTGAACGTGCCGGCTTTTGTATGATTGCGGACATAGATTTGATAGATAAATAGATTCCTTTGGTTTGTATCGGTGATTTCACGCATAAAACAACCTCCATTTTAATCAAAGCACTCCTATTGTATACCGTTTATGTAGGGAATGCAATAAAGGCATTGAAAGGGTTTTTTGTAAACGGTTTCGGTTTTAAAAAACACGGTAAAACCGTGTTTTAAACATGTAGAATCGCGCGCATCAATTGATCGGCTGCCGTTTGGTCTTTAAGCGCACGGGTGATTTCATAGACAAATGCATAGACCACCCCAGCGCCTCTAGCTGTGATGATATTGCCGTCTTTTAACGCTTCGGCCTCAGGATGATAAAGCCCTTTTGGCGCATCGATATCAGCGCCGGTAAAGCCGGTAAACACCTTGCCGTCCAAAAGACCTAAAGCACCTAAAAATCGTGGGGCGGCGCAGATTGCCGCAATCAATTTACCTTGATCGTTAAACGATTTAATGAGTGCATCTAACGCTTTCGTTTTACCCATGACCTCGTCTACATAAGGGCCTCCGGGCAACACTAAAAAATCAAAGGCTGCCTGATCGATGCTTTGAACCGTTTCATCGACCTTCACCGTTTGCTTGAATTTGGTGGTAATTTCTTTAAAGCGATTAAATGTGGCACTGGTGACTTCAAATCCCGCGCGACGTAACAAGGCAATACTAGCTAGTGCTTCTACATCCTCACAATTATCGGATAAAATCATTAAGCCTTTTTGCATGGTTGGCCTCCTCGTATTTATCTATCTTTATTATACTATAAAATCACAAAAAGGCCGCAAAGCGACCTTATCAAACAAACTGGCGTTCCGGGTGGGACTCGAACCCACGGCCTACAGTGTCGGAGACTGTTACTCTATCCAGCTGAGCTACCGGAACCAAAACCATAGTGATTATACCATATATTGATAAACTTTTTAACTCAAATAAAATTGGTAGATCAAATACCCCATTAAAATAAAACCCATGGTGATAAAAGACAAAGAAAAGCCCATCAAAAAGATATCATCTTTGAGTACTACATTCATACGGCTGATAGGCAGACGCCGAGAGGCGATATAATAAGGGATAATAAAGAGAATAATAACCATCATTAAAACTATGGTCGCACTAAAATAATGCCCTAAAATGAATTGGTTTAGAATATAGATGATCACAAAGATAAATGTATTGATGCTTAACATCATCGCTAAAATGAACAAAAAGGAGCGGTAAGAAAATCTTTCTTTCAAGCTTTTTTTCATGTTTATCCCTCCGCAACATTATTGTAACATCTTTTTAAGACGCTGTCTTTAAGAAGGTTCTAATCTTTAAGCTTCCATGTTATAATGCGTTTTAAGAAGGTGAAGATATGCGTATTAGAAAAGATTTAAGCGCAAAAATGAATGCGCGATTTGAAGGGTTTGCGCCTGAGATTATCGTGGTTTTTCTCAGTGTTCTAATCATCATTTTTCTTGATTGGCCGCCTTTTTATCGGTTTTTGATCGTATTTTTTGCCTATTATAGCATCGCTTTATTACCGATGTGGTTTAAACCTGGGGTTTCTTTAGGAAAGTATATCGCCAAAACGAAAATTGTCAATCTTGATTTGCAAGCACCATCTATTTTAAAATTACACGGCCGAGAAATATCAAAATGGGCATTGGGGTTTTTAACCTTAGGCCTTTATTTTATCGTGGCGTTTATCGTTTTTGCGCACAGAGATGATCACCGCAGTCTACATGATTTATTATGGCGGACCAAAGTAATCCAATCCGATATCATCTATGACGATACCAGCGATGATTATCAACCGTTTAACAAGACTGTTTATTAAAATAAAACGTGTATCCTTTTTGATGTTTTAATCATGATTCTATATAATATGATTGAATGTATTCTATTAGGAGGTCGATTTATGAACGATAAACTCAAGATTGGTATTATGCTTGGTTCAACCCGGGCAGGTAGGGTTTCGCCCCAAGTCGGTGAATGGGTCTTGAAAAAAAGTCAAGACACCGGTGAGGCAAGTTATGAACTCATCGACATTAAAGACTATCAACTTCCTCTATTGGGTGAGGGCAAAAGTGATGGCATCAAGCGTTTCAAAGATAAACTGAATAGTTTAGATGGGTTTGTGTTCATCGTTTGTGAATACAATCACGGGCTTAGTGGTGCCTTAAAAAATGCGCTCGATCACGCTAGAGAAGAATGGTACCACAAAGCTGCAGGTATCGTCTCTTACGGATCCGCCGGTGGGGTTAGGGCCGCAGAACAATTGCGCTTAAGCCTAGGTGAACTCAATGTTGCGGATATTAGAACCCAAGTCTTCTTCTCGTTGTTCGATGATTTTAAAGACAATCAATTTACCCCAAGATCGGTTCACTTGGATAACTTACAACAATTATTTAAAGACGTTAATAAGTGGGCAAGCGCCCTTAAACAAGTTCGTTAGTAAAACCATATTGAAAGCACACGCAAATTTGCGTGTGCTTTTTTTAAGCGTTTGGTTGAACGATTTTTACAGTACCAGAAACCGATCTTTCTTTTTCAACATCGATATCGGTGGCGGTTTTATTTTCAATCAGGATTGAGCCGCTGACCGATCTTAACTGACAAACTTTAGGATAAACTTCGTTGCCTTTGATACGGCCGCTAACACTTTTTAAGTGTAAGCGGTGTGAGGTTAAGGTATTGATGGCACTATCGCCACTGACGGTATTGATTGTAATATCATCTTCGATGGCGATTTTTTCTAAGCATTGATTGCCGTTAACTTGAGAGGTGTGTAGTTGCTTCCCACGAAGATCATGGACGATGATTTTACCATTGACCGTATGAAAGGTTGCGTGGTTAATCGTCGCATCTTCGATTTTCAAACGCCCATTTACGGTATTCAATTCCGCGCTTTCTAGCGTCAGACTTTCCAATTTGGTCGGTCCGTTGACGCCTTTGTGAAATAGCCGTTTGCATTGGTCTTTCGGGATTTCAATCACGATGGTTTTCTTTTTGGATGTGGTGAAAAAATTAAAAAAGCTCATGCTTGTTTTTTCGTTTGAGCGAATGGTTAAAACATTGTCTTCAAAGGTAATTGTATGATCTTTCATCTCGGTGTCATTGGTTAAAATTTGTAAGTCGTTTGTCTTGGATAATTTGTAGGTAATATCATCATTGACGGTGGCACAATTGACTTTGAAGGCTTCTTTCACCTCAAAGGTTTGGAATAAGCGCACGTGATCAAGGGTATCTTCGTTTTTCTCAACTTTACTCAATTCTTCTGCAATTTGACTGGGTTCTCCGAATTTTTCGGTCAGTTTTGCTTCACTTAAACCATCATCAATCGCCGCTTTGATCATCTCTTCGTGGTCTTTGATGATTTCATCAATAACGGCTTGTGATAATGGTTGTTTCTCTAATTCAGTTTTCAAATCGTTTAGATATTTGTTCATAATCTTTCACTCCTTTATGGATAATTTGATAGACGCCGCCGATAAAACTGTCCCATTCATCACTGAGACGGCGGTAATGCTTGTAGCCTTTTTTTGTCATGCGATAATATTTGCGTGGTGCGCCTTCATGGGATTCTTCTAGATACGTTTCAAAATACAATTCTTTCGTCAATCGTCTTAAAATTGGATAAATCGTATTTTCATTAACATCGATATGTTGGGCTAAGATTTGGATGATTTTATAACCGTACATATCTTCTTCTGCGAGTAAGGAAAGCACACATAATTCTACAATACCTCGTTTAAATTGGGCATTCATGCCATCAACCTCCTCACTTAAACTATAACACAGTACTGTTTAATACACAATACCAAATGTATAAAAAAATAAGCCGATATAATTCGGCTTATTTAATGATATCCATAAAGGTTAAAAGTTGGGTGTAAAAAGTCTCAAAATTCATCGCATTCACCCGTACCGTATCGCCTGAGGTCTGCGTTGTGTCTGGTTGGTTGGACACTTTTAAAACATGCAAAGGATTTTTAAAGGTGATTTTAGCCCGAACGCCACCTTCTAAAGATAACGCTTTATATTGATCAAGGGATTTTAAAGCCGATTCAATCATCATGCGGTAGTTTCTTTCCATATCATCTTTCGGTCGATGCGTGGCTGATTCAAAGCTATGGGCAATTTTAACTTGATTAAAAGGAATATCACCGATTTCTTCTTTGATTTGGCTAGCTAAGATATCATCGCCACTGGCGCCGATAATCGGCACATTATAACTACCGGCATAAAAGGCGTTGAGGCCACTTTCACCATAAGGTTTATCGTTGATTTCAATATTTTGAAATAATCTCGAGGCATACGTGTGTGCCAACACACCCTCACTGCCGGCTCTGGCGTGATAACCGATTAAAAAAGCCCCATCGAAACTTTCATCCAAGCCTTGCATCATACTTCTTGGTTTATCGTTTCCGTGTATCAAGGTAACCCGTGGGTCTAAGCGATCGATGAGGATGTTATCCATAGCCCCATGACTATCGTTAATCACAATGGTTTCAGCCCCTTGTTCAAACAACAAATCGGTAATAATATTGACCTCATCACTCATCAATTTTCGGGCATGTTCATAATTTGGGTTGCCTT
The DNA here is from genome assembly GCA_003558105.1 of Mollicutes bacterium. Lineage (GTDB taxonomy): Bacteria > Bacillota_I > Bacilli_A > Izemoplasmatales > Izemoplasmataceae > B1SED10-225. The sequence continues at coordinate 10,530 of PWMS01000042.1, forward strand.
TTTTGACTTGTTCTGCGGTGCTAACCCCCCACAGACCCTCCATATCGACCGATACATATAATTTCATGATATTGCCTCCTCTTATAGAATAGAAAACAGCAGCATAATCAAGAATATTGCGGTAATGAACGTTGTATAAATTAACGCATCACTGCGAATAATATTAGCTTCAAAGCGGCGGTTAAACATATTGGATAAAATCACAAAACGCTCCATAAATCCAACATTTTCCGTATTTTTAAGCGATAATTTTTTCATCGTCGTCGGATCGATAGGGCATTGATCACCGTACATAAAACGACACGATCTAAAAATTAAGAAATTAAGCGGATAAAAGATTAGATATTCAACTTTTAACCATTTAGGCAGTTCAATCGTAAACAGGTGTAATTTAGTGCCTAAGAAGAAAAAGACAAAGCCCATGGGAATAATCAACGCCATAATCATAACATCGCCCAAGGCAAAATAGTTGATGCCTACGATATAAGTATCGATGAACGTCGCATCAAAAGGTAGAGCGTAGAGTTGAGGCAGGATTAAGCGATGATTTAAAACGTTGGGGAATAATCCGATGACAACGATAAAGATCGCCATCGCCGCCATCGCGGTATCGAGATTGTTGTATTCGGGTTTAATCGTCTTTTCAAATCTTGTCGGTAGCTTACCTAAGAAGACATGATAGAAAAATTTCACAAACGTGGCAACGGTTCCCGCAGAGATAACCACAAACATCCACTCTGCATAAACAAAAGAGGCGTGGCCATATTGATAGGCCTCAACGATGCTGTGGTGAAGCAGTGTCTTAGAGATGAATCCATTGAAAAGCGGCATCCCGCCAACCCCTAAGGCCGCAATGAGAAACACCATCGTCGTCAAAGGCAGCTTCTTCCAAAGCCCGCCGAGTTTATACATATCGTATTCTTTCGTGTGGTAATGCACCACCCCCGCAACCATAAAGAGTAAGCTTTTAAAAAGCGCATGGTTAATAATATGATATAAAGCGCCAGTATAGCCCATCGCGCCGAGTTCACCTAAATACATCATGACCCCGATTCCCATGACGATATAACCCATCTGTGAGATGGAGCTATAAGCCAAAAGACGTTTAATGTTGGCTTGTTGCAGCATGAAGAAAACCCCCATACCCATGGTGATGATACCGAGCCAAATCATCGCAAAGCCGATCATTTCATTGGTTTGCCATAATTCGGCGACATTCGGACCATGCGCGCCGACC
>PWMS01000057.1 GCA_003558105.1 Mollicutes bacterium
ACACGATTTTTTATTTTACTATCTTTAATATCATCTATCGATTCATCGCATTCTTGGTTAGAATCATTTTCTTCAGAACTAAAAAAGAAGATAAGTTCAAACCAAAACGTCGTGGTCTTGGTGCTGGTATGGGCGCTCTCTCCGGTGTTATGAGTGTCTTTGTATTCCTCATCCTTTTTGGTGGAATGATGGATATTGTCTCTAGTTTAATGGTGTTGGTCGATACCGAGGAAGACACGCAAACCTTGTCTTACCCTGCGGAGACAAGACCATTGGATAATGGTAATAATCTAGATCCCGAAATGCAAGCTCAAATGGACGATATGCGTCAAATTGTAGAGGCTTATGAAAGTAATATCGTGGTTCGTGCGGTGTATATGATTAGCTTAGAGGAAGAAGACACAGGCCGCCATGTCCCTGTAGTCTTACGCTTATTTGATACCGTCTTTTCGATTGATTATAACGAAAAAAAAATCCCGTTGCGTAATGAAATTGCGATTATCAGCGAAGTTGCAGCGATTTTCACAGAATCTGATTATGCTGGTAGTGGCGATTTGGCCGATGTTACGAGCGCAGAAATCATCGATGCCTTCAATCTCTTATCCAACAGTCAATTGGTCACCAGTCTGACCCCGCTTGCGATTGAAATGGCTGCCGATTACAGCGATGTCGAATTAGATCTAGATACCGACGAACTTTACGCGATTGACTGGCAATTAGAAATTGCACAACTCGGTGCGATTGTCGCGACAGGTTTTGATATTTTACAAACCGCTAATTACTTTAGCGATGATGAAACCGAATTTGAAACCCACGTATTTGACGGCGATGATTTTAGAATGCTCTTTAATGAAATCAGCGATTCGCGCATGATGAACCTTGTGGCTTATGCGGCGATGCGCCCGCTTTTAGAAAATATGGAAGGCAATATGTCGGCGGTTTTAACCGTCCCAGAAGATTTGGTTTGGGAAGACGAGTTTAAAGCCTTTGGTGAGGTTATCGGTACGGTATTGGATACAGGGATTACCGTTGCTGAACTACAAGCAGAGGATAATGTTAATACCTTATTAGACCGTTTTTCACAAATGGATATGACCGTTATCATAGAATCAAAATTGATGAGCCAAGCGATGATCAATATCTTTAGTGGCGCGCTTGAGATGGAAGAATTAACCATGGTTTTACCTCAAACCGTGGTTTGGGAAGATACATTGGATGCGCATGATAATATCACGGAAAAAGGCGAACTCCGCGTGATTTTAGAAGCTTTAAATGCCTTGACTGCCGAGGCCGCCAATATCGATATGGATGAATTTAATGAGACCATCCTACTTTCCATCGAAGCGTCTTTAGTTGAAGAATTATTAAAAAGCGAAGTCTTAAGTGCGACACTTGGTTACCTTATTTATGAACAATCCATTAGTGTCGAGGAACTGATTGTGCCAAGTAGTGTCTTAGAAGAAATCACGGATAAAGACGACGTTGTTTATGAGGTTGTTGTTGGCGATGAAATCCTTAGTATGGTCAAGACGATTCAGCTTTTAAACTTGGGTGATTTAGAAAACTTTGGAACCCAGATCTTAGCCGATGTTGAGGATGACGATATTGAAGATTTATTCCAATCAAAAATCATTCATGCAACACTATCGAAAGTCATCATTGATATGGGCGAAGAAGAAGATCCTTTCATTACCGTTCCACATACGAACGCTTTAGGTGATGAAGATATTCGTTATATCGATGAAGAGGATACTTTAGAATATATTACGATTTCAGAACTATCTAGCATTGTTCGTGGTTTGATTGCCTTAGGCATCACCGAAGATGTAAGTGTCATTCAAAACATCAACCTTGAACTTATCAACGATAATATCGAAGTCTTATTGGATTCTGCGGTTTTACACCTAACCATCTCAAAACAAGTCATCGATATGGATGGCGATATGATTGTCGTGCCGTATTATGAAGAAGACGACAGTCCCGTTAGAGTGATGCAAGTTAGTGGCGAACACAGCAATGAATATATTGTAAGAGATGAATTAATTACGCTACTTAACGCTTTAGAAATTTTAGGGGTACTCGATGTCGAAGGCTTTGATGGCAACTTTGATTTAAGTGTTTTAGAAGACGATAACAAACGTGCTGATGTGATTGCCTCTAATATCTTACAAGCGACCATATCAGATACCCTCTTCGAGATGGCAACGACCGATGGTATTTTAGATATTCCCGAATATAATGAACAAAGCGATGCAGTCATCATCATCGTCGGCAGCGATGAAACCGTAACGTCTTATATTTCCGAAGATGAGTTAAACCACTTTATCTTAGCCTTGATTATGTTAGGTTTAACCGATAACGTCGATAACTTTGATGGTGGTATCAATATGGAAGCATTAAGCGATGAAGGTAATAAGGATATTTTATTAAACAGCGCCATTATGCATATGACCGTGACTGAACAACTTCTAGACTTAGGCAACGATGTATTGATTATGCCCGATGATGTAATCATCACGATCAACAACGATACTTATGTTGAAGTCGATGAAATAAAAAGCCTAATCGATGCCTTTGATGTTCTAGGCTTTATGGATGTAGGCTCTGCGGCTTCAGTTGATCCTTCAATGTTAGACGAAGCCTCCATCGACATTCTTTTAAAGAGTGCTTCAATGCAAGTGACGATTAGTGATTTCATCTTGAGCAACAACCCACTTGATGAAACCGATCTCCCCTCACTAAACATGCAGCTTGTCGTGCCAAGTGTTCATAAGGAAGACGTCGATATTGATGGTCTTGCCGTAGACCAAATTGAAATCGAAGAATTAAGAAGTCTTTTAAATGGCCTTGTTGTGATTGGCGTCGATGATTTTAGCGGTGGTATGGATGCTTCTCTTATCAATGCTTTAGCCGACGATATCGATTTGGTCTTAGAAAGTGATTCATTGTACCTAACCGTCGATAACATGATTAAGGCCAACGCGGCCATATCAGACGACATTCCTGATTTAGCGATTGAAGGGACCTATCTTGGCGTAGCCGATGTCACCTCCAAGCCGGAAATCAAAGACTTTATCAAAGCCGCCGATGTGATTGCTGGAGATGGTGAGGACTTTACCAATATCGCTTTCACCTTATCAGACATCGCTGCGATGAGTACCGCAGAAAGGGATACCGTTCTTAATTCCATGATTGTGCGTAACATCTTAACCGATGAGATTGAAGCGGCCATCGAGACGGATACTGGTTTACAACCTGGCGATGCGGGTTATGAAAGTTTCTTTGAAGAAACCGACTATGAGGAAGATGATTACAGTAACTTTATTAGAAAACAACCCATGATTGATTACTTAGAATAAATTATAAGCTTTAAATTAGGAGGTATTGGTATTGAAGAAATTATTATCATTAACATTATTCTTTATACTGACATTGTTACTTGCAGCTTGTAACAACATCACCGGACCAAACGGTGAAGACCCCGATACTTACACGATTGATTTGAGCAGCGCGGTCGTTGAAGCAACCTTTACAATCACGCCACAAAGCCCTGTCGAAGCTGAGACCGAAGTCACCATTGAAGCCCATGCAAGCGGCGATCATATCTTTTTACATTGGGTTGATGAGACCGGCAATGTAATTTCAGACGCAAATCCTTACACGTTCACCCCGACGCGTGATGTCGCATGGATGGCAGTTTTTGATTCATCAGAGGCTGAAACCTTAGCCGCTGATGAGGTAGAAGCCAATTTTGCTGGCAATCTCGCCCATTTAAACACGTTGATGGAAACCATGAATGAAAGCAATGCCCAGTTGATGCGCCTAAAAATCCTTGTAGAGGAAGATGATTGGCAAAACCCAGGTCAAACGATGATCCAAACCCTTATCATCGAACAACACATGGTTTATGAAGATAACGCCATCACTTCAAAACTAGCCTTTGATTTTGACATTGATGGCGAACAGATGACATTTTCCATGATCTTACGTGAGACAGAAAACTTTATGGAAGTATATCTTGATATCGGAATGTTGCTCGATGAGTTAAACGAAGAGGAGGAAGACTTTGATGTCCGTGAAATATTTGACATTCATACCGATGTCTTATTCCTTTCGGTGCCTAAAGACGTTTTCGATGATCTAGAAACCTTGCTTTCACACTACTTTGAGACATTATCTGAAGAAATGTCTGAGGATCAAGATATCAATATTGATGAGCTCTTATTAGAAGATATGTTGACACATTTATCGATCTTTGAAAAATACGTAGGGTTTGACTACTATGAATCTTTAGACGATCTAGATGTTACCATGAACCGCCTCGATAGCTCCCACATTGAAACCGTTCTTAACTTAAATGGTCCGATGATGGCACAATTTGCGGATGATTTGTTAGAGGATATTCATGCGTATCTCACGATCCTTGATATTGAGGATTTAGAGCTACCAACCCTAGAAGATATCCGTAATATGCCAGAATACGATGAAGCCATGAGTGAGATGCATGACATTGAAGGCAGTATGGCCTTATCGGTTATCTATGAACCTTACCATGCCAACCAGATGGTGATGCATTTTGACTTATTTGAATTTATCACGCTAATCGACGATGTTCAAGAAGGTCTTTATGGTATCGATATTGAAATCACAAGAGAAGTTGCAACCGATATCACGATCCCAAGCGAAACTAAAAATATGGCGCACATCGCCGATGAATTGTTTCAACTGATGATGTTTATGGATGCTTATGATTTAGTCCAAGACATTGAATATGCTTGGGACCCACCAGGTGATGGTACCTATAATCTCCACGAACTAGAAGCACACTATATCTATGTTAATATGGTTTTCTATGATTATGACTTATCCACCGTGGTCATTGATGGGGATGATATCACCGTAGATTTTTACTACGCCTACAATCAAGCCCCCATCTTTAAGGCACCTATCGATTCTGATACGCTCCGTTATTATGGCGATATGGACGTCCCAACGCGCACTTATTTATTGGAAATTCTAGATTATATGAACCAAGATAACCTCAATATCTATAGCCTGATGTTAGATACTTTAGAAAGTATTTTAGAAGAGATATCTGAACTTCCTATGGAAGAACCTATGCCATAAGGCGATAAAGCGTCCGCTATCATGGCGGACGCTTTTTTATAGCTTACCAAGGAGGGCATCTATATGCGTTTATTTATCGCACTTTATTTTGAAGCCACCGTGGTGGCGAAACTATCGGCCATCCAAGAGGATTTTAAAGCCCACTACCAGGCGCGCTACGTGCCCAAAAACCAATTGCATATGACCCTGCATTTTTTTGGCGATGTTGAATCGTCAAAAGCGGCTGTGATTAAAAATATCGTCAAAGAACTTCCCTTTACCAACCAACCGCTTCATTTTGAAAAACTCGATGCTTTTCAGCGCCCCAATGGTAAGATTCTTTATCTTAAAGTTAACTCAGAAACATTGATAAACGTTGAGAAAATTCTAAGATTGGCTTTGAAAAAGCAAGGCTTTTACGTACATCAAAAAACCTTTAAACCACACATCACCTTAGCGAGAAACTTACATATACCTAATGCCGCCTTTAAATCACAACAAGCCACATTTACATCCTTTCAAGCTAAACCGCTAAAAATAGCCTTGATCAAATCAACCTTAACCCCTAAAGGCGCCCTGCACACGCCGATTTTTGAACGCCAAGTGACTGAAAAAACCTCATACGCACCATCATAAAAAAAGCGGCACACTTTAAGTCGCGTCCGCTTTCTCATTTGAAATAAAATCTTCGATATGTTTGATTGTTGTTTCTGTGCAGTCATAAAACATAAAATAGCCCGCATTTTGTAAGATATAACTTTTTGTAGTCTCAGGAAGGTATTTTTTGTTTAAATAGGTATTTTGATAAGGCATAATTTGATCTTCCTTACCGTGAATCAATAAAATCGGCATCGTTAAAAACTTCGCTTCATCGCTGCCTTTAACCACCCCGTTGTCATCAAAAAAGATATTAAACCGTGAGGTCGCAAAATTAAAGTCCGCTAAATTGCGTTGTTTAATAATGATATCGATAAACGGATTCATAGCTTCTTCCGTAGGTTTTTCTAAATTGAAAAAGAGTTCTGTGACAAGCTTTTTCAATATCCAGCGTTGATTTTTACGCTTGTATTTTTCCATCGGTGCCACGTGTTTTTGCATGGAGCTTAATTTATGGATGTATCGATTCGATTTAATCAACCCTAAAAAGCGACGCTGGTGAATGGGAAGACCGCTGATTAAACAAGGCGCTAAGGCTATGATTTTATGGGTGCGTCTAGGATAATCAATCGCCAGTCTAAAAGCGACCATCATCCCCGTCCCGTGTGTGATGAACGTGACTTGTTTGAGTTTATGGGCTTCTAGGTATAGGCGTACATCATGACTTAAATCAGCGATCGTTTTAATCGGCCGGTGGTAACTAGAATCGCCAAACCCTCTTAAATCCAAAGCATGTAGATTATAGCGGTCTTTAAGCGCCTTTAAAAGCGGCTCAAAATGTTGGGATGATCCCATATTGCCATGCAAAAAGACCAACGTTTTAGCTTGGTTGTTTTCACAGATGAGACTGTGGATAATCTCTTGGTTGGACAATTTCGTTTCATGGTTTTTCATCTTACATTATCCTTTCAAATGTATTATCATTATAGTATGAAATGCTTTATCATGCAATAAACTTAAATGAGGTGAGTTAATGTTTAAGCGATTAAAGAAACAACTTTCGAATATGCGCAACGCGCTTTCGGTCAAAACGTATAAGACGCCTAGGCTATTTGTGATTATGACCATGGTGATGATCAATTTAATGATCTTAATTATCGCCGCGTTCATTGTCTTAATCATCGATGAGGGCTTTAGCAATTTCATCGAAGCCTTCGCGCTTGGGAGTGTCACATGGATGTTGGCGCCCAACGCCATTTTAGCCATTGATAATCCCGCGACCTTGTTTTTAGCCGTTTTGGTGTTAATTGTCGGGCTGGTCTTGTTTTCTGGGACCATCATCGCGCTAACCACCAATACCATACGCGACTATTTTGACAAGAAGAAGGCGGCCAGTGGCAAAATCTATTTACAAAACCATATCGTTATTTTGAACTGGAACAACAAAGTTCCGGCTTTAATCGCCGATTTGGTTTACGTTAAATCACGAAAAGTATCGGTTTTAATCCTAGCCGATATTGAAAAAAGTTTTGCGGAAAACCGGATAAAAAATGCTTTGGTAAAAAAATACCAGACCAAAACCAAAAACGTCTCTAAGATGAATGTCCTGATCAAGCGGGGTGATCCCTTGAATCAAAACGAACTCTTAGATTCTTCAATCGAAGACGCCGATGCCATCTTAATCATGAACCAAGAGACCGAAAAAAAAGGCTATGAAAGCTTTACCAAAAGCGATTTAAACATTGTCAAAATCATTTTGAGTCTCGGCCATTTAAGTATCCGTCCCACAGTACCAATCGTCTCAGAAGTTAAAGCACTGGCCACAAAAGAGAAAGTCCATACCTTAAACAAAAATGTAAGCTCGCTTCAAGATAATTTGATCTTACCGATATGTTTTGACCGTAGACTCGGTCAAATCATGGCGCAAACCATCATTCAAAATCATATGGAAGATATTTACCTTTCTTTATTCTCATTTGCAGGCAGCGAAGTATACGCGCTAGTTAATACCGATTTTGAAACGGTTTTAAATCACCATACCCATGCGATTCCCATCGAACGTTTTGGGGACTACATCTATTGTTTAGCGCCTAACAATCAACTCAAACTTCAAAAATCACCCGAAAATCTTGTGCATATTAAACCGCTTAAAACAAAATCTTTCGATGAGAAAATCCATAAGAATATTCACATTGTCGGACAAAACAATAAACGTGCCTTTATAGAAAAAACCTTTAAAGCGTATGAAAGACTTTACGATTCATCCTTTAATCTCACGATGGTTAAAGACGATGATATCGAATTGCTTGCCGAAAAGATCAATGCGCTTGAAGGCGATGTTACCGTCTTATTGTTAAGCGATGAAACGCAACCATCCGGTGCTTTAGATGCCAATGTTTTAAACAATCTCCTTTATTTAAAACAACATCTAACTAAAGAAGACGTCTATATCATTGTTGAACTTCTAGACCCGAAAAACGATGCCTTGATTAAAGATTTTAATATTGAAAATACCATTATCTCCAATAAAATTATTTCCCTACTCTTAAGTAAATTGGCTTTATTCTCTGAAACCGAAAAATTCTACGACGATCTTTTAACCATTATGCCCCATGAAAACGGCAAAGACGCCCAAGCATTGATTATCAAAAAAACCACCGAGATTTTAACCGATCAAGGGCCTATAGAATTTAAAAATATCAAATCTTTCACCGCTTCGATTTATCAAGCTTTTGATAAAAAAATGATCCCGATTGGCATCATCCGTGATGAGAAAGTTGATATCTTCACAGGGCCGTTGCACGAGGCGCCTTTCGAGTTAAAATCAGACGATGATATCGTTTTGATAAAAATGTAGGCTTATAATTTACTTTTACCTTCAAAAAACCTAAGATATTTGTTACAATTTAAAAGACGAAGAAGGTGAGACTATGTTAGTGATGATCGGTGCAAGCGCCAGTGGAAAAACCGAAATAGCTAAGCGATTAATTGAAAAATACGGTTTTAAAAAAATGATTACCTATACCACAAGAGACAAGCGCCCCGGGGAAATTGACGGCGTTGACTACCATTTTTTAACGACCGAACAATTCAAAGAACGTCTGGCCCAAAACTTCTTTTTAGAAACCGTCATCTATAACCATCATTATTACGGCACCGCATTTAAAGACACCGATTCCAACAAAGTCTTAATCGTCGATCCCCAAGGCGCAAACGTGCTTTATGAAAAAATGAATGGACAAAACCTATATTGTTATATCGAATCATCTGAAAACCTCAGAATAAAGCGTATGGAAAGCCGCGGTGATCATTTGCGCGATATTCAACGTCGCATTGAAAAAGACCGGAAACGTTTTGATAAACAAAACCTAACCCACATTGATCATGTTATTCAAAATCAAGAAGATGCTTCTATCGATGCGTTAGCGGCGCATATTTATCAACTTTACATGACGCATATCATGCAAAAAAAGACCGGATAAGACCGGTCTTTTTAAAGGCGGTTGTCTTTCTGGACAAATCGCCTTATAATAAAACCAAATAATAGTAGAGGTGACTTATGAATCCTATCATTATCAATCATCCCCTCATCAAAAACAAATTAACAAAAGTCAGACACAAAGACACCGATTCTAAGCTCTTTCGTGAAACCGTCAATGAGATTGCCGGTTTAATGAGCTATGAAGCCACCAAAGATTTACCCTTAGAAACTGTGGATATCGAAACCCCGCTAGCTAAAACCCAAGGTGAAGCGTTGGCCAGAGATATCGTTATCGTCCCCATCTTAAGAGCAGGTCTTGGCATGGTCGATGCGATTCATATGCTGATTCCCCACGCTAAAATTGGTCATATCGGTTTATACCGAGATGAAACAACCTTTGCGCCCGCGAAATATTACAGTAAATTTCCTTTAAACTTAGCTGGGGCTACCGTGCTCTTGTTAGATCCCATGCTCGCGACGGGTGGTAGTGCTAAAGCCTCCTATGATATGTTAAAAGAAGCCGGCGCTCAAGACATTCGCTTTATCGGTATCGTTGCCTCTCCTGAAGGCATTGATTTTATTAAAAAACATTGTCCTGATATGCAAGTTTATATCGCCGCGGTTGACCAAGGCTTAAATGATAATAAATACATTGTACCTGGCCTCGGCGATGCTGGTGACCGGTTGTTCGGCACCAAATAATAATGAGGTGGTCGTATGTGTAACATGCGTGTCTTAACCCCCAAAATGATGATGGATGCGGACCGTGATACATTAAATAGAGACAACATTACATCATTTGACCTGATGCTTAAAGCGTCAAAAGCTCTCTATGATTACATTTTATCCCAAAATCTCATCAAAAAAGAAGACCGCATTCTGATTTTATGCGGACCGGGCAACAACGGCGGCGATGGTCTTTGTTTGGGGCATTTTCTCAAACAAACTCATGCGCATGTCCAAGCCCTATTTCCCCAATCTAAAAAGCCCAATCAAGCGCTTGAAAAAGCGCATAAAACCCTTGAACCATTACCTGAGGTTGTCACGCTAAATGCGCTTGATCAAGACGTCACTGAGCGTATTGAACGCGCCGATGTTATTATTGATGGGCTTTTTGGCATTAATTTAGACCGCGCCCTAAGCGGTCTTTATGAGACGTTGGTCAATCAGGTCAATCAATCTCACGCTTTAAAAATCAGCCTCGATATTCCCTCAGGCTTAAACGCCTATAACGGCTTGGCCTTAGGCACCGCCTTTAAAGCGGACCACACCTTCATCATCCAAGATTATAAAACCGGCAATCTTCTTTTTGATGCTGAAGACTTTCATGGTCAAAGACACCGCATCGAGGTTGGAATCAAAGCCGATGATGCCTCAAAACATCATCACATCGTTGATACAAAAAAACTCAAACCAATCTTGCCTAAACGCAAAATCAATACCCATAAATACAATCATGGCGTCAGCCTCATCATCGGGGGTTCAAAAGGTATGGAAGGCGCCCCAATTTTATCGGCTTTAGCCGCTTATAGAAGCGGGGCGGGACTTATTAAAGTACTCAACGATAAAAGCGCACGTTTCATTCATCAAATGCAACCAGAAATACAAATAGACCAACTTACCAAAAACAAAGATATTCAACCGCATCTAACCAAAAAAGATGCCGTTTTGTTTGGGGGTGGTCTTGGGAGAAACGACGATTATACCGACGTATTAAAAACCCTCTTAGATAGCAAATTACCGCTGATCATCGATGCCGATGGTATCGATCATTTAAAAAAACATCTTAAGCATAATCTCAAGACCCACAATGTCCTTATCACACCACATGTGGGCGAACTCGCGAATCTTTTTGGCGTCCCATCCCATGAAATTTTATTAGATCCTTTCACGCCCTTGAAATATTTAGTCGAAACTTACGATCTGAATGTGCTTCTTAAAGGCCCATCCAATATTTTAATGACCAAAACGGGCTCGTATCATATACACACCCCCAACCCCGCCTTAGCCAAAGGCGGTAGTGGCGATGTCTTAGCCGGTATTATTTTAAGCTTTATCGCCTCAGGCATGGATATTAAAACCGCTGTCTTTAAAGCGATTGCGCTTGTTAATACGGCGGTAGATGCATTACTTAAAAGCCATCATGAAGCCTCAATTTTACCAACCGATGTGATTAACGCTTTATCTTCGACGTTATTCATGTTAAAATGATTTAGGTTTTTTATAAGCCTAAATTCCGGAGGGGTACCCAAGAGGCTGAAGGGGCTCGCTTGGAAAGCGAGTAGGGCGTTTACGCGTCGCAGGGGTTCAAATCCCCTCCTCTCCGCCATTTTGTTAATCATATAACCATTCTCTTCGGGGATTTGGTAGACTTCATATCTAATCATTTCTTGCGCATATTAAAGAATGTTTTGATGTAAAATACATAAAAATTCAATTAAACAAGTCAATGTAGGGACTTGTTTTTTTATAACCTTGACTTGCCGCTTGTCGCGTGCTACCATTGGCTTAGTAAAAACGCTTTCATCAGAGGTGACTAAGATGCAAAAATCATGGACAAAAAGCTACATTGATATTTTAAAAGAAGAACTTGTTTTAGCCCTTGGTTGCACAGAACCCATCGCGATAGCCTATGGTGCTGCTAATGTTAAAAAGTTACTAAAAAACATTCCTGAATCGATTCATATTGAAGCCAGCGCGAATTTGATTAAAAACATTCAATCGGTCGTTATTCCTAATACCGGTGGTATGGTTGGGATGAAACCAGCGATTATCGCAGGCCTTATGGCCAAAGATATAAACAACCCATTAGAAATTTTATCGCAGATAAAAAAAGCCGATCACCACGATTTTAACATTTTATTACAAAAGCATACCATCACGATTTCTAAGTTGAATTCTGATCATAACCTCCACTTCATCATCACGGGTAACCATCAAAACGACTCGGTCAAAGTTGAAATCAAACACTTGCATACCAATATTACAAACATCATCGTTAATGGTCATGAAACATATTCAAAGGAAGATGACCACGACAGTTATGAACAAACAAGACAACATCGAGATGCCTTGCATATCGATGCCATCTATGATTTTGCCAATACCGTTGATTTGAAGCCAATCAAATCATTGCTTAGCGCTCAGATAAAACACAATATGGCCATCGCTAACGATGGTTTAGACCACGATTATGCCATCAACATCGGTCGCATTATTCTAGAGACAGACCACTCAATCGAACACGCCATCAAAGCCTATTCTGCCAGTGCATCAGAAGCGCGCATGTGTGGCAGCCCCAAAGCCGTGATGACCAATTCGGGCTCTGGTAATCAAGGCATCACCAGTAGCGTGCCTGTGATTGTGTTTGCTAATGAGAAAAAGTTGTCCGATGAATCGTTGTATCGCGCCTTAATCCTAAGCAATTTATTAACCATTCATCAAAAGACAAAAATCGGTCGGCTTAGCGCCTTTTGTGGTGCCATCAGCGCTTGTGCTAGTACGGCGGCGGCCTTTGTATATCTAGAAAACGGCACCGTCGAACAAATCAAAATGGCCTTGATCAATACCTTAGCCGATGCGGCCGGTGTCATTTGTGATGGTGCCAAAGCTTCGTGTGCTGCCAAGATTACCACGGGTTTAGACGCGGCCTTACTAGGGTATCGACTAGCGATGAGAAACAAGACCTATCCACCTTATACAGGGCTTATCGATGCGGATGCGGATCAAACGATATTAAATATTGGCCGCTTGGCCAATCAAGGCATGAAAAGCGTCGATGATATGATTGTTAAAACCATGATAGATAGAAAATATTGAAGGCTTATGCGTTGGCATCGCCTTTTTTATTTGAATAATTCTAAATAACAACCTAGAAAAAAACGCCAAAATATGCTAAAATATTAAGTTAACAAGATGTAAGAGCTTTCTTCTATGTAAAATCAATATAAATAGCATTATCAAGGGATTGACATTGAATTTTATACAGAATAAAATGAGAAAAATATGAAAACGTTTACGGTGATGATATGGCGATAGGTATTATTTTAGCAGGCGGTTATAGTTCTCGAACAAAGACCAATAAAATGGCGTTGATGATAGAAGAAAAACCCTTATTACATCACACCATTGCAGCAATGGCAAAAGTGGTCGATGATATTATCATTGTCAGCGGTCATCATCACGAAGAAATCAAACAACTGACAAAGGCTTTTAAACACGTTGAGGTTGTTTATAACCAAGCTTATGATCAAGGTATGTTTGCCAGTGTCAAATGCGGGTTTAAACATGCTTATGACAGCGTCCTTATCCAACCTGGTGACATGCCTTTTGTGAAAGCCAGTACGTATTTAACGATTTTAAATGGGCACGGTCTTATGCGCATCCCGGTTTATCAAGGTAAGAAAGGCCATCCCATATATATAGATATCACGCTTAAAGAAGAACTGTTAAATACCAAGGCACCACATTTAAAAGCATTTCGCGATCAACATGACTTTCATGCCATCGCTGTCGATGATTCGGGTATTTTAATTGATATCGATACCATGGCTGATTATAAGAAATTCAGAAAGGGGCTTTAAGATGAACATTGATAACCTCGTTAAACCGACGTCCTTAACCGAAGCTTATAAACTATTAACAGCCGATCAAAGTAATACGGTGATCGCTGGTGGGGCTTGGTTAAAAATGTCAAAACGAACCATTAAAAACGGGATTGATTTAACGGCAATAAATAGTTTAAAAGGCATTAAAGAAGAAGCGGATGTCATCCGTATCGGCAGCATGACCACCTTAAGCGAGATTGAAAGAGACGAGACACTCAAGCAATACTACAGCGGAATCTTACCACAAGCCATCGCGCAAATCATGGGCGTAGGGCTTAGGAATCTCGTCACAATCGGTGGTAACATCATGTCCAAACACGGCTTTTCTGATATCGCCACCCCGCTTTTAGCGTTGCCTTGCACACTAGAATTCCATCATCAAGGGATCCTCTCTTTTGCAGAATTTATCGAACAAAAGCCCCTTAAAAAAGATATTTTAAAAGCGATTATTTTGGAAAAACAAGACGGCCGTGGTTATTTTAAAAAAGTAAAAAAAACCGCGTTGGATTTTGCGATTCTCAACCTTGCCCTTACGAAAGATGAAAACGGTTTTGCCCTAGCCATCGGCTCAAGACCGAGCATCGCTATGAATGCAAAGGAAGCCGAGACATATTTAAGTCAACAACCAATCTTAAACGATACGGTGATTAAAAAAGCCGCGACGATGGCGCTAAAGCATGTCAAACTCGGCGACAACCCGCGTGCTTCAAAAGCCTACCGCAGCGCACTTTTAGAAACCTACATGCTGCGTGGTCTACATCATCTCAATCAAACCAATCCACAAGAGGGGGCGTCAAAATGATGGTAACGTTTGAATTAAACGGACAAATTAAATCATTTCATATTGACCAAGGCGAGTTTTTGATCGATACCTTAAGACGCCACCATGTCGTCTCTCCAAGACGCGGTTGCGATACCACCAGCTGTGGTGTGTGTACGGTGCTGATCGACGATCAACCGATGCCTTCTTGTGCCTTACTTACCGCTAGAGTTAATGATAAAAAAGTTACCACCGTGGAGGGCATCGCCGATTTTGCGGCGGAATTGAGTGCCTATTTCGGTAAAGAAGGCGCTGATCAGTGTGGGTTTTGCAATCCCGGCATCGCTTTAAGTGTTTATGCCATGGCCCAAACTGAAGAAAATATAGACGACGATACAATTCGCCACTACTTGGTAGGACACCTCTGTCGATGCAGTGGTTATGTCTCACAGACCAAGGCCATCAAAGCCTTTTTGGAGGGACGAAAATGAAGACAAAAATGGCTACTGTAAATCAACCGCACGCCTCAAAAGACGGCAAAGGAATTATGATGGGCCGAAAAGCTTACACCGATGATTTGGCGCCCGCCGATGCTTTGATTTTAAAGGTCTTAAGAAGTCCCCATGCCTTCGCAAAAATCAAATCAATCGATACTAAAAATGCCTTAAAGATCCCTGGGGTTGAATGCGTTTTAACCCATAAAGATTTTAAACGCAACGCCCATACCAGAGCGGGTCAAGGCTACCCAGAACCCTCGCCACACGATAAATTTCCCATCGATGAATACGTCCGCTATATCGGCGATGAAGTGGCGGTTGTGGCCGCTATTGATGAAAAAACGGCCATAAAAGCCATCGCCGCCATCACCGTCGATTATGATGTTTTTACCCCCGTGACCGATTTTGAAAAAGCGAAAAATAATCAGACCTTAGTTCATCCTGAAGACGGTATTTATGAAATGTTTCCCATCGGTTTTGATCCGAAGAAAAATTTAGCCGCAGGCTATCATATGGAAGTTGCCGATGTGGAGAAAACCTTAAAAGAAAGCGACGTTGTTGTTGAAGAATCCTTCTACACGCAAGCCCAAGCCCACGTGATGTTAGAACCGCATACGGTCAATGCACAAATTGATTATAACGACCGTTTGGTCATTCATTCAGCCACCCAAACGCCCTTTCATGTCCGCCGCATCATATCGCAAGTCTTAGAAGTTCCCTTAAGTAAAATCAGGGTCATCAAACCGCGTGTCGGTGGTGGATTCGGTGGTAAACAAGCGATTCATGGTGAAATATTAGCCGCCAAAATAACCTTGCTTACCGGCAAAGCCACCAAGATGGTATACACACGCAAAGAGGTTTTTGAAGCGACTTATACCCGTCATCCGATGCGTCTTGATTTAAAAATTGGCGCGACTAAAGACGGAAAGATCACCGCGATTGATTGTTACGGTCTTTCGGACACCGGTGCTTATGGTGAACACGCGCTCACGGTCTTTATGGTGACAGGTTCTAAGGTTTTACCGCTTTACAATAAAGTTGATGCGGTACGCTTTCATGGTGATGTGGTCTACACAAACCGCACCCCCGCAGGGGCTTACCGAGGCTATGGCGCCATTCAAGGTAACTTCGCCTTAGAAAGCATCATCGATATGCTCGCCGCAAAACTGAATATGGACCCGATTAAACTGCGTCAGAAAAACATGATCGCAGAAGGTGAAACCTCGCCAATCTTTGAAATCATGGGTGAGGGCACCGAAGGTACCGCGATGTATATGGAAACGTGTAAACTCGATTATTGTTTAACGCGGGGTCTAAAGCTGAGTCAATGGTACCACACCTATCCAAGAAAAGTTCACGGCGATAAAGTTCGCGCCCAAGGTATGGCCATCGCCATGCAAGGCAGTGGTATCCCTTATATCGATATGGGTGCGGCCACCATCAAACTCAACGACGACGGGTTTTATAACCTCATGGTTGGGGCTACCGATATCGGTCAAGGTAGCGATACGATTTTAGCCCAAATAGCCGCAGAAGGCTTAAAAACAGACCTTGAAAATGTCGCCGTATATTCATCCGATTCTGATCTAACCCCATTCGATGCGGGCGCTTACGCATCCTCTACCACGTATGTCAGTGGGAATGCGGTTTATAAAGCCGCCAAAGAAATGGAGAAAATGTTGTTGAAAGAAGCGGCTCGTGTACTCAAAGTCGATATCGACGCCATCGATTTTGACGGTGAAACATTCAAATCTAAGGATGATGAGATCACCTTAAAAGATTTGTCTAACCAACTCTATTATAACGACGAACAAAAACAACTAACCGCCACTGCCTCGTATGTGGGTCATAAAAGCCCACCACCCTTCATGGCCGGCATCATCGCGATTGAAGTAGACAAGGCAACCGGAGAATTTGAGGTCTTAGATTATACATCTGTGGTCGATTGCGGTGTGCCGATCAATCCGAATTTGGCCAAAGGCCAAGTAGAAGGTGGGATTGTCCAAGGTTTGGGTATGGCCGCCTATGAACTCGCAGACCGTACCAAAAACGGCAAGCTCATCCAAGCGGATTTATTAAACTATAAAATCCCCACGACGATGGAAATTAAAACCTTAACCACAGAATTTGCCGCATCGTATGAAGAAAGTGGTCCTTATGGGGCAAAATCGGTGGGCGAAATTGGCATTGATACGCCGCCCGCAGCCTTAGCCAATGCGATTTATAACGCCGTTGGTGTTCGTATTACCTCACTACCGATTACCCCTGAAAAAATACTAAGTGCAATTAAAGAAAAGGAGAATATGCAATGAAAAAAACAACCCTTATCAGTATGATTATCTTTTTTGGCGCCCTTTGGGGCATTTTAGAAGCCACCCTTGGTGCTGTTTTACATCTTGTGCCCATCCCATTTTTAGCCGGTTCGATTATGTTTCCGATTGCGGCGGTCATCTTACTAAAAGCCTATCCACTCGTTTTATCAAAAACCGCCATGTTGGCGATTGGTTTAATCGCCGCGATGATTAAGGCGATCAATTTCCTTACCCCGATGAATCAATGGGGCATCATCAATCCGATCATCGCGATTATTTTAGAAAGTCTCATCGTTGTTGGACTTGTAGGCTATTTGACCAAAGCGCAAATCCAACATCGCTTACTAGCCTTTATAACTGCTTCATTGGCCTGGCGTTTAGCCTTCCTCGGATGGTATGGTTTGCAGTTTATCACCACCGGCTTTTTGGCCGACCAACTGACAAGCATGTCTGTCTTTTTAAGCTTTACCGTGCTTCAAGGCTTGCTGAGTGGTCTGCTTGCATTTGGGCTTTATGAAACGCTCAACTTGATGCCTAAACCACGCATCAAACGGTTGGCCTATCAACCGCTTATCGCCTCGATAGCCTTGTTAATTGCGTTTGCTTTGAGTTACCTACTATAAGGATGAAATCGGCCAAAGGCATGTGTCTTTGGCCGATTTGAAAGATGGAGGAATAGACATGGAAACCCTGTATGAACGCGTTTTGCGCTATGAAAAAGAAGGCATCGATGCGGTTTTGGTGACCGCGGTTGCCAAAGAGGGCGAAGGCCCTGTGGCGATTGGTAAAAAGATGCTGGTTAGTGAAAAAGATGAATCGATTGGGACTGTGGGTGGTGGTAGTTTAGAACTATATGCCCGCAAGCGGGTTAAAGATATCTTAAAAACCCGCATCTCAACGCTGGAAAAATACCTACTCAATGATAACGAAGTCGTTAAAGCCGATGATGCGAAGCGACTCAATATGGTTTGTGGCGGTAAAGTCAGTTTATTTTACGAGTTTATCGGGGCCAAAGAACACATCTATTTGTTTGGCGCCGGCCATGTATCCCAAGCGTTGGCCACCGTTTTAAAAACGATGCCATTTCACCTAGTGGTCATCGATGAGCGTGATTTTGTGATTAAGCAATTTAAAGGCGCTGATCGTTTAATTCATCAAGGCTTTGTCGAATTTATCGAAAGCGAAGGCTTAAAACCAGGTAGCTTTGTGGTCGTATGCACGCCTAATCATGCCAACGATTATCACGTCATGAATAAGATCATTGAAGATCAAATCCAACTAAAATATATGGGTATGTTATCTTCGCCCGATAAACTCAAAGATTACCTTGATAAAACCTATGAAAAATTCGGGAAAGCGATCAATTTAAAAGATTTTTACTCCCCCGTGGGTCTTAATTTAGGCGGGGGCTCCCCTGAGGAGATTGCGATATCCATTACCGCCGAAATTCTCGCGATATCCAATGGTAAAACCCAACTTCAACATATGCGGGAGAACGTCTATGATCAATATCGTTACTGGGAAGATTAACAGCGGGAAAACCACTAGGATGCAAAAGCTTTATCAAGCAAACAAACAAGGCGATGGCATCATTTTCATCAAAGAGATGCATCAAAACCACCCCAAGCGCTACCAAGCGAAACGCCTTAAAACAGGTGAAAAATTCGAGATTATCTTAAGGGATAGCTATCAACCTGAGGATTATAAAACCGCCTTTCAAATTGGACCTTATGGGTTTAACCAAAGCGGTGTCGATCGAATTGAAACGCTGATCAAACAATGGTTAAGCGATGATACCAACCCTATCTTCTTTGATGAAGTCGGTATTTTAGAAGTCCAAAAAGAAGGATTCTACCCTTTGATCAAACAACTTGTAAAAAGCGATAAAACCTTATATATAAGTCTTAGAAAAAACCTACTTGATGCCTTTTTAAAGACCTTCAAGATTACAAACTATCAGATTGTGAGGTCGTCACATGTATGATATTGCCTTAAAACATGGCCATGTTTATCTCGATGGGGGTTTTAAAAAAACCAACGTCTATATCAAAGATGGTATCATCGCCTGCATCACCGATGCAATTTTAGACGCAAACGACGCGGTGGATATTACGGGAAAAGAACTGTTTCCCGGATTGATTGATCCCCACGTACACTTTGATTTAGACCTTGGTTTTATCCGCTCGAAAGACGATTTTGTCGGCGGATCCAAAGCCGCCCTTTTTGGCGGGGTTACAACCGTGATCGATTTCTTAGAACCCACCCGTGATAAAGACGCGTTATTACCCGCTTTAAAAAGACGCTTAAACGAAGCGAAAGATACCTACGTCGATGTTAAATTTCATGCTTGTATTGCAAACCCTAAGGGCGATTTAAAAACCTATGTTAAAACCATGAAAAGCTTAGGCTTAAACACCTTAAAACTGTTTACCACCTACAGTGAATCGAATCGACGGACCGAAAATCAAGCCATTGAAACGCTTTTAACGCTTTCTAAAAGTTATGACTTTTTATTACTCGCGCATATCGAAGCGGATGATATGATCGATTTAAACCCCGAATTTAAAGCCAAAGACTTACCGCTATCCCGGCCTAAAGAAGCCGAAGTTAAAGAAGCCTTAAACATCGCTGAAATGGTTGAAAAAACGCAAGGTTATCTCTATATGGTGCATTGTTCTAGTGGGACCACCATCGAAAGTCTAAAAGCCCGCTATCCAAACCTTTTAAACCAACATATGTTTGTCGAAAGCTGCCCCCAATATTTTACCTTTACCAACGATCACTTGACCGGTATAAACGGACATTTATATACATGTGCACCCCCATTAAGAAGCCAAGCAGAACAGGATTTACTCGCTTCTCACATCGCTGACTTTGAAACGATTGGCACCGATCATTGTGCCTTTAACGCGGCTGATAAAGATACACCTTATCTTAAAGATATGCCACTTGGCATCGGCAGTATTGAACAATCTTTTCAAATCATGTATACAAAATTTGGCCTTAAGATGATTGATAAGATGTCAAAAAACGTCGCCAACCGTTTCAAATTAGAGAAAAAAGGACAGATTAAAGTAGGTTATGAAGCCGATTTATTTGTCTATGAGAAAAGCGATACCAAGATTAACCCGCCCCATGGCCATACCGATTATAATCTTTACAAAGATTTGCCCGTTAACGGCCAGATCATTCACACCATCAAAAGCGGCCAATTTGCGGTTAAAAATCAAACCTTATGTAAAACACTTCCCAAAGGCAGGTGGTTATCATCTTAAACAAACAAACCGCGTTTATCAACGCCCGTATTTATGATTTTAACGACTATATCGAAAGTGGCTTTATCATCTTCGATCAAACCATTAAAAAGGTAGGGCCGATGAAAGATTTTGAGCTTAACGACAACCTTGAGATTGTCGATATGGCCGATCATCTCATTATGCCTGGGCTTATTTTGGGTCATACCCACGTCTATTCGACATTTGCCAGAGGCTGGGCCAATCATTATCAATACCGTAATTTTATGGATATTTTAAAAGGTCAGTGGTGGCGCTTAGATCAATACCTTCAAAAAGACACCATTTTTTACAGCGGTATCATCAGCGCTGTTGATCACGTTAAAAACGGGATTACCACCATGATCGACCACCATGCTTCTGGGCTTATTGAGGGTAGTTTAGACACCTTAAAAGAAGCGATTACCGACACCGTCGGTCTAAGAGGTATTTATGCGTTTGAAACGTCTGATCGTTTTGATGTTCAACAAGCGATTCAAGAAAATCTAACGTTTATGAAAACACCCTCTAACAAACACGCCGGGTTATTTGGTTTACATGCTTCTTTGTCTTTATCCGATCAAACCTTAAAAAAGGTTAAAGAAAGCTTGGGTGAACGTCCGATTCACATCCATGTGGCTGAAAGTGAACTCGATCAAACCGATTGTTTGGAAAAATATGGTATGCGCGTCATCGAGCGCTTGGATCATTTTGGATTAATTCATCAAAACGCCATTTTGGTGCACGCTTTGTTCATCGATGATAAGGAAGCGAAAATCATCAAAAAGCGCGGCGCGACGGTCGCTTTAAATCCTTCGTCCAACATGAACAACGGCGTTGGTATCCCTGATTATCCTCGCTTAAAAAAACACGGTATTCCTGTTATGGTCGGCAACGACGGCCTAGGGCCCGCTTTAACCACAGAGTGGATGAATCTATTTTATACCACCCACTTAAAAAAACATCATCCCATGGCCTTTGGTCTGGATGATTTAAAGCGTGTCATCAACCATAGTTATCAATACGCCTCAGCGCTTCTAGGTGTCAAACTGGGCCGGTTAAAACCGTGTTATGAAGCCGATTTATTGGCTTTACCCTATCATCCACCCACACCGATTGATAAAGACAACGCTCTTGGTCATTTAATGTTTGGTTGTTTTCAAGCCTTTAAACCGAGGGATGTCTACATCCAAGGGCGGCCCATCGTCAAAGATTACACCATCGATGAGACCATCATGGAAAAATACCAAGCGGGTAAAACTTATGCTCAAAAGCATTGGAACCGCACTTCAAAAAAGGAGGCAACATCATGAATTTAAAAACAACCTTTGATGGACTAATATTAAAAAATCCACTCATGCCTGCGAGTGGACCCTTATCCGGTGATCTAGAAAAACTTCGCTTTATGCAAACAGAAGCGGACGTTGGGGCTCTTGTGACCAAAACCATTTCCACAAAAAAACCCAAAATACCCAAACCCTGTATTTATGCGGGCAAAGACTACATCATGAATTCAGAACTTTGGAGTGAACACCCTTATCAAACCTGGCTCGACGATTTTTTACCCGCCCTTAAAAAAGACCTAGACCGACCACTGATCATCAGTGTGGGCTATTCGAAAGAAGATATGAGCCTGTTGATCCCCAAACTAGATCCATTCGCGGATGCGTTTGAAATCTCGACGCATTATGTGGGGACCGATTTATCGGTCATTTCCGATACCGTCAAAACGATTCGTCGTTTAACCAAAAAACCGTTTTATATGAAAATATCACCCCATATGGCCGATGCGGCCGCCTACGCTAAAACGATTAAAGAAGCCGGTGCCAACGGGGTCGCAGCGATTAATTCGCTAGGGCCCACCATGAATATCAATCTTGAAAACCGTGCGATAGAATACGGCGCCGATGATGGTTTTGTGTGGACCTCAGGTCCTGCGATTAAAAATTTAGCGCTTGCGACCATCTATAAAATTAAACAAGCCGAACCTTCTTTAACCGTGATCGGCGTTGGTGGTGTCTCTAAGGCTGAGGATGTTATCGCCTTTTTACTCGCCGGTGCCAGCGGCGTACAGATGCTTTCTGCGGCGCTTTTAAAAGGCAAAGGACTCTATAAGAAAATCATCGATGATTTGCCTAAAGCTTTAGAAAAATACGGCTTTGACTCGATTGAAGCGGTTAAAAACACCCCACTTAAAAAGAATGTTTTATACGAAGATAGATTGCCTGAACTCATCGAAGATAAGTGTATTGAATGCATGCTTTGTTTGAAAACCTGTCCTTATTTTGCGATCACCTTTGAAGATAAAATCACCTTTGATCCTGAAAAATGCTTTAGCTGTGGACTTTGTGTTTCTATCTGCCCCACCGACGCCATAAAGATGAAATACGTAGGGGACTAACTATGAAAAAAGATATTACAACCACCATCGACAACGTCGAAGCCAAAGAAAAAATCGAAGGCAGTGCAAAATACACGAGCGACATTCATATCGAAGGCGCTTATTATGCTAAACCCATCCGTTCAAGCCTGGCCAAGGGTTTGATTAAATCGATTAAAATACCATCGCTGCCCAAAGATTATTTTGTCGTGGACGAAAGCGATATTCCAGGCGAAAACGTCGTGGCGATGATCGATGATGATTGGCCCGTATTTGCGGCCAACCGCGTTGAATATATCGGTCAACCCATCATGCTCATCGTCGGACCCGATAAAGCCAAAGTCTATAGCTTATGTCAAAACGTCAAAATCACATATGCCGAAGAAACCCCGACACTAGATTTTGGCCAACCTGAAAAAACGCTAAAATTTCACAAAGGTGATATTAAAAAAGCTTTTAAAGAAGCCGATGAAATCATTGAATATGATTATGAAACCAACTACCAAGAACAAGCCTACATTGAACCACAAGGCTTTATTGGCTATCCAGAAAATAATGGTGTACACTTAATCGGCTCCATTCAATGCCCTTATTATGTTAAAAACGCCGTGAAACGCACCATGGCCTTTGACGATGATCAAGTGCGCATCAAACAAGCCTTTGTCGGCGGTGCGTTTGGCGGCAAAGAAGAATTCCCTTCTTTGATGGCATGTCAATTGGCGGTTGCAATCGATAAAATTCAACAACCGATTAAAATGATATATGAACGTGAAGAGGATATGGTTGTGACCACGAAACGCCATCCCGCCAAAATTAAGATGCAAGCGGCGGTCAATCGCGACCATAAAGTGACCGCGATTAAAAGTGAGGTAGCCCTAGATGGTGGGGCTCACATCGGTCTTAGTGAAGTAGTCCTATCAAGAAGCATGCTTGCGGTAAGCAACGCTTATACCATCGACAACCTCGATGTTAAGGGTCATGTCTATAAAACCAACACCGTCCCCAACGGGGCGTTCCGTGGATTTGGGGCTCCGCAGATGATTTTTGCGATTGAGATGTTCATCCATCATATCGCAAAAAAACGCGGCCTTGATCCCTACCAATTTAGAATGAAACACCTGGTCAAACAAGGCGATAAAACCGCTACCAGTGGTATCTATAGAGACCCGATTATCATGCGCGATATGATTAAAAAAGCCACCGAGATGAGCGATTATCATGAAAAAGTCAAACGCTACAATCAAAAAGGCTCTTTCAAGGGCATTGGCATGAGTTGGTTCTTACATGGTTGTGGCTTTACCGGCAGCGGTGAAAAAGATATCATCAAAGCGAAAGTACGCTTAAAAAAAGATAGCGACGATCAAGTGTATATCTTAGTGGCCGCTGTCGATATGGGTCAAGGGGCGAAGACCACGCTTAGAAAAGTTGTCGCCCAAGTCCTTGACATCGATATCGAACACGTTATTTTCGATAACCCCGACACCTTATACGTCCCCGATTCGGGGCCGACGGTCGCCTCGCGAACGATGATGATTGTCGGCGGCCTTTTAGCAAGAGCCGCCCAAAAACTCAAAAATCAATGGCTTAAAAGCCAAGAACAAACCGTCGAAGAAATCTATGAACAGCCCTCCTATGTTAAATGGGATCAAAAGACGATGCACGGCGATGCTTATCCCGCCTATTCTTGGGGTGTTAACGTCGTTGAAGTTGAAATTGATAAAGTCACCTATGAAGTCAATGTTAAACATATGTGGAGTGTTTATGACCTCGGTAAAGCCATCGATGAAAATATCGTCTTAGGTCAAGCCGACGGCGGTCAAGCACAAGGCATCGGTTATGGCATGCTTGAGGTGATGCAACATAAAGACGGGCGCATCCAACAAAGAAATATGACCGATTACATCATCCCCACCGCCGCCGATATGGCGAAGACAAAAAATATTATCATGGACAACCCCTACCCACTTGGCCCCTACGGCGCTAAAGGCGTGGGCGAATTAACCTTGGTTGGGGGCGCACCAGCGGTTGCCTTAGCCATCGAGATGGCCATCAACCGCCCCTTGCGAAAAATTCCCGTGACCCCAGAGGTCATCATGGAGGCGATTACAGATGCCTAAAATCACCTTTACGTTAAACGGACAAAAAGAAGCCTTAAATACCCGCCTAGACTTACGCCTATTGGATCTTTTAAGAACGCATTATCATCTCACCGGTTCTAAGGAAGGATGCGGTGAGGGTGAATGTGGTGCCTGTAGTGTCTTTATCAACGGCAAGTTGATCAACAGTTGCCTCGTCCCCTTAGGCAGTATCAACGGTGCGGATATTATGACCATTGAAGGCTATAAGCACACCGAGCGTTTCAAGGTTTTACAAAAAGCCTTCATCAAAGAAGGGGGTTCACAGTGCGGTATTTGCACCCCCGGCATGATGATGGCCTCAGAATATTTATTAGCCCACAATCCCAACCCCACAGAACACGATATCCGTCATGGCTTATCGGGAAACCTCTGTCGTTGTACCGGCTATAATATGATTATCAAAGCGATTAAAAGAGCCGCTAAGGAGGGGAAAGGCTTATGGTAAAAACCTTAATGCCAAACGATTTAGAAGAAGCCTTGCATTTCATGGCAAAAGAAAAACCCTTGATCATCAATGGGGGAACCGACTTGATGGTGCAGCGAAGAACCGCCAGTGAAATGCCTTTAAACTTAGAAGAAGCGACCCTTTATCTAAAACATCTCAACGAACTTGATTATATCAAAAAGGCCGATCAAAGCGTACACATTGGCGCGACATGCGTCTATGAAACGATGCTTTATCACCAAGCCATCCCGAAACTTTTTAAGGCCTGTTTGCATCTTTTTGCCTCACCAGGCATCCGCAATATCGGGACTTTAGCCGGCAACATCGGCAACGCTTCGCCTGCTGCTGATGGGGTGTTGATGTTGGTGTTATACAACGCTAAAATTACCTTAAAAAGTAAAAAAGAAACCCGTATAATCCCCATTCAATCCCTGATTACAGGGGTAAAAGAAACAACGAGAAACCCCGATGAACTGATCACCGATATCGAGATTGAAACCCCACCATTCACCCACACCTACTTTAAAAAAATCGGTGGGCGCAAATCCGATGCGATTTCCAAAGTTTCATTTGCCGGTGGCGCAACCCTTAAAAACCAGCGTATCAAAGATATCAGACTCGCCTTTGGCGCGGTCAATGTGACAGTCGTTCGCGATCGTGCATTTGAAAAAACGCTGATGGGCCAATCGGTTCAACAACTACAACAAAATATCGAAGCGATCAAAACCCATTATGCTACCTTAATTCGGCCCATCGATGATCAACGTTCGACCGCAAGATACCGTAAAAAGGTTGCCTTGAACTTATGTGAAGCGTTCATCGCATCGCTTTTGGAGGAAACCGATGGATAAAAAAACCTTAATGGCCAAAGCTAGCGGTAAGATACCCGCAGAAACCGTTTTTAAAAACGGTAAAATCATCAATGTCTTCACCTCAGAAATCGAAACCTTCGATATTGCGGTTGAAGCGGGCATGATTATTGGCATCGGAAATTATGAGGGCGAAACCACCATCGATTTAAAAGGTGCCTACCTCGCCCCAGGCCTCATCGATGGTCATGTTCACATCGAATCCGCCATGGTCACCCCACCGCATTTTGCGTCGATTGTCTTGCCCAAAGGGACCACCTCAATTATTGCCGATCCCCATGAAATTGCCAATGTCAGTGGCATTGAGGGCATTGAGTTCATGTTAAAAGCCGCTGAGAAATCCCCGCTTGATGTTTATATGATGATTCCTTCGAGTGTTCCCGCCACCGATTTTGAAACCTCAGGCGCAAAAATCGGCGTAGAAGACATCTTAGCGATGCGCGATCAAGACGGTATTTTAGGACTCGGTGAAGTGATGAATTACCCTGGCGTATTAGCTGGTGAAAAAGATATCCATGCGAAGATTGAAACGATGAGAAACCGCGTTATTGATGGCCACGCGCCTTCTTTAAAAGGCAATGATATCAACGCCTACAAAACAGCCGGTGTGATGACCGATCATGAATGTTCCACCGTTGAAGAGATGTTAGACCGCCTTAAACGCGGCATGTATGTACATCTAAGAGAAGGCTCGGTGACCCGAAATGTCAACGATCTTTTAAAAGGCGTCACCCCTGGCAACTGGCATCGTGTCTTATTTTGTACCGACGACAAACACCCTGAAGATATCAAAAAAGAAGGCCATATCAACTATAATATCAACCTTGCAATCAAACAAAATATCCCCGCCATCGAAGCGATTAAAATGGCCACACTCAACGCCGCTAATTGTTATCGATTGCACGATAAAGGCGCGATTGCGCCTGGTTATCAAGCCGATTTTTTCACCTTTGATTCGCTTGAAAAAATCGAGGCCAAATCGGTATATAAAAACGGAAAACTCGTCGCTAAAGACAATCAAAGTCTTTATCAACCCCAAGCTTATCACGATGATAACGTCTTAAACACGATGCATATCAATCCTGATGACGTTGATTTTTCCCTTCCTTTAAAGAATCACAGCGTTAAAGTCATTGGTTTAATCAAAAATAATATCACCACAAAAAAATTGAAAAGAGAAGTGAAAATCAAGGATGGTCTTTATCAAAATGATCGCGACCAAGACATTTTAAAACTCGCTTGTATCGAACGCCATCAAAACACCGCTAAAACCGGCCTTGGTTTTATTGAAGGCTTCGGCATCAAAAACGGCGCCATCGCCATGAGCATTGCGCATGATTCGCATAACATCATTATCGCGGGTGATAGCGATGAAGCCATGCGCTTAGCCTTGAATAAAATCGTTGCGCTTGGCGGCGGGATTGTTTTAGTTGCCAATGGCAAAATAAAAGATTATTTAAAACTTGAAATCAGCGGCATCATGACCCAAGCCGACCCTAAGGATGTGGCTGATAAACTCGACAAGATGAAACAAGATACACGGAATATGGGTCTATCTAAAGAAATAGACGATCCTTTCATTCAATTGGCATTTTTAAGTTTAGCGGTAATTCCAGAATTAAAATTAACCGACAAAGGTTTATTTGATGTGAACGCCTTTAAAAATGTCAAGCTTGAATGGGAGGTGGATTAAATGTCTTATGTCTCGCACTTATCGTGTACCTTGTGCCATGCTAGTTACGATCTTTCTCCCCATTTAATGACCTGTCCTAAATGTGGTGAAAAAGGCATTTTAGAAGTGGTTTATGATTACGCCGCGATGAAAGAAAAAATCAACCGGCATTATTTTAAAAACCAACCGGTTTTCAATATGTGGCGCTACGCCCCATTGATGAGTTTAGAAACCACCGATTTTTCCAACACCCTAAGTGTTGGTGGCACCCCACATTACCGCGCGCGTTCGTTAGAAAAAATCTATGATTTTAAACAATGTTTTCTAAAGGATGAAGGTTTAAATCCTACCGCATCACTTAAAGACCGCGCCTCAGCCGTTGCGGTGATCAAAGCCAAAGAAAATAACCAAACCACCATCGCGTGCGCCTCAACGGGCAATGCGGCCAGTTCATTAGCGGGTAACGCCGCCCGCGCCAATCTGAAAACCAAAATTTTTGTGCCGAAACGATCGCCTTCAGGGAAAATGGCTCAACTAAGAGCTTTTGGGGCTGATATTTATAGTGTCGATGGCGATTATAAAGCCGCCTACCAATTATCCAAAGCGGCGATTGATCACTACGGTTGGTATAACCGCAATGCCGCGATCAACCCCCATCTGATTGAAGGTAAAAAAACCGTCGCATATGAAATCGCCGAACAAATGGATTTTCAACCACCCGATTGGGTAGTGCTATCAGTTGGCGATGGGTGTACCATCGGTGGGGTTTATAAAGGCTTTAAAGATTTATATGAGATAAATTTAATCACTAAGATTCCCCGCTTACTCGGTGTTCAAGCCGAAGGCTGTCAACCCTTTGTAAAAGCCTTCAATGGAAAAAGAGATTTGGAAGAAAGCGACGAAGACACCATCGCCGATACGATCGCTGTGGGCATTCCTCGCAACCCAATCAAAGGGTTAAACGCCGTCATCATGAGCCATGGCGATTATTTAGCCGTTAGCGATACCGCGATTTTAAAGGCATCAAAAGTTTTATCGAATAAAGAAGGCATTTTTGCGGAATCGGCGGCTGCTGCCGCTTTAGCGGGGGCGATTAAAGCCAGACGCAACAATATTATAAAACACGACGAAAGCCTAAGCATCATCATCTCAGGCAACGGGTTAAAAGACCCCAACCATCTCGATAAGATTATACCCGCCCCAACCATGATGAAAAATGATTTAAACGCTTTACAAAAACATCTTGACCAACAAAAGGAGGCCAACCATGAGTAAAGTACCTTATGGACCCACGTACGATGAAATGTATCAGCCGCATCGTTTAGATGAAAAAACCGCTAAACTCGCTAAAGATGCGAAGCAAAACGAGTTAGATCCCTATAACCTATTTAATATCACTTGGCGCAAAGACGATGGTTCTATCAACAAAGTCGTCTTACCAAAAGCCTTAACCGGTATTGAGGCCAATATTATCGTGATGCTTGGCAAGGATTTTCCTTCCGGTTCACACAAAGTAGGTCCCGCCTATGCGACCTTAATCGAAGGGGTTGTTGATGGTGATATCATCCCTGGCTACCACAACATTTTAGGCCCTTCAACCGGGAATTTCGGAATTGGGGTTGCTTATATCAGCAACTTGATGAAACTCGATTCTACCATCATCATGCCCGATAACATGAGCAAAGAACGCTATGACCGCATCAAAGGGTATGGCGCTAAGCTTGATTTGACCCCTGGCACTGAATCGGATGTTATCTTAACCTTAGAAAAAACCCATGAACTCGCCAAAGCAGAAAAAAACGTCGCTTTAGCTCAATTTGAACTGATGCCCAATTACCGCTTTCACCGACACGTCACAGGTCAAAGTGCCATTGAAGCTGCCAAAGAGATTGGCAATGGCAGAATTGCGGCCTTTATTTCCGCGCCTGGTAGTGCGGGTACTTTGGCCGCAGGCGATCATATAAAAAAAATCTATCCAGAAGTCAAAATCACCGCTTTAGAGCCTTATGAATGTTCTACTTTAATGGATGGTGGCCGCGGTCAACATCGCATTGAAGGCATCGGCGATAAGATGTGTACGCTGATACACAATGTTTTAAACACCGATTTTATCGCTTTAATTTCAGATGAAGACGCCGTTCGTGGGCTTAAAATCCTTCGCGATGGGCATGATGTCTTAAGCGAACATGGTGTTGATAAAAAAACCATGCAAGCGATGCGCGAATTTTTTGGGGTTTCTGGTGTTTGTAATATCTTAGGCGCGATTAAAATGGCGAAACATTTACAACTTGGTCCTGATGATAATATTTTAACCATGGCTACCGACGGTTTTGACCGTTACGACAGCGTCTTAAAAAACTTAGAAGAACGCACATTAGAAATCGAAAATTTTGTGCTTAGACGCTGGCATAAAGATATCTTCTTAAACCTTGAACCTAGCGGTATCAAAGATACAAGAACCGCTTTAGAAAAAACGCGACTTTTCCAACAAAAAGAAGACGACTGGTTAAAATTTGGGTACCAAAAAGCGTATTTAGATAAGATGAAAAACCCACAATTTTGGGATGATGAATATGAAAAAGTGCATACGTATAATCAAAAAATTGAAACGAAAAGAGGTCAAAAACTGTGAATTTCCAAGCTATTTTAAAACAAGCAAAGCGTTATGAAAAAGAGATGACGCGATTTTTAAGAGACATGGTAAGAATCCCCTCTGAGAGTTGTGATGAGGAAAAAGTCGTTCAACGCATTAAAACAGAGATGGAACAGGTTGGTTTTGATGAGGTGCGCATCGATAAGATGGGTAATATCATCGGAAGAATCGGCCAAGGTAAACATGTAATCGCGATGGATGCCCATATCGATACCGTTGGTATCGGGGAAAAAAGCAACTGGGATTTCGACCCTTATGAAGGGTTTGAAGACGACACCTATATCGGGGGTCGCGGCACCTCGGACCAAGAAGGTGGCATGGCTTCTATGGTTTATGCGGGTAAGATTATTAAAGATCTAGGTTTAGAATCGGATTATACTTTATTGATTACAGGCACCGTGCAAGAAGAAGACTGCGATGGCCTTTGTTGGCAGTATTTAATCGAAAAAGAAAACCTTAAGCCTGAATTTGTGGTGATCACCGAACCAAGTTCTTGTCGAATCTATCGCGGGCACCGCGGACGTATGGAAATCAAAGTGAGTGTACAAGGGATTTCTTGTCATGGCTCAGCGCCTGAACGGGGCGATAATGCAATCTTTAAAATGGGCCCCATCTTACAAGAATTAGAAGCGCTCAATCATCGCTTGAAAGATGATCCGTTCTTAGGTAAAGGTACCTTAACCGTGAGTGAATTTTTTTCACAATCGCCTTCACGTTGTGCGGTCGCGGATGGCGCAACCATCTCTATCGACCGCCGCTTGACCGATGGTGAAACCCCTAAATCTGCGATTGAAGAAATCCAAGCCCTACCTGCGGTTAAAAAAGCCAACGCCAAAGTCGAGATGTATGAATACAAAGAACCCTCATATACCGGCTACATCTATCCAACGGAAACCTTCTTTCCAACCTGGGTTTTAGATGAAGACCATATCGCGACGCAAAGCTTAGTTGAAGCGTATCAAAACTTATTCAAGGAAAATCCCGTGGTCGACAAATGGACCTTTTCTACCAACGCGGTTTCCATCATGGGCCGTCACAATATCCCTTGTATCGGCTTTGGTCCAGGGCATGAGAATGAAGCGCATGCGCCGAATGAGAAAACAGAAAAAGCCCATCTCATCACCGCCGCTGCGATGTATGCGGCGATTCCCAATATCTATTTAAAAAGAAAGGAACAAGCCTAAATGAAACCCTTATATAAAAACAAGCATTTTATTACCCTAGAAGATTGGAGTACCGATGAGATCAATGTCTTGTTGGAAAAATCCAGCGCCTTAAAAAAGAAATTTAAAAACAACGAGGATACCACCTATTTAAAAAACAAATCCGCCTTTTTAATGTTCTTCGAACAATCCACACGGACAAGAAATTCAATGGAAGCAGGCTTAGCCCAACTCGGTGGTCATGCCAACTTTCTAGATACCGCGACGATGCAAATATCGCACGGTGAAACGGGGCGCGACACCGCTGTTATATTATCAAGTTATGGCCATGGTATCGCATGTCGTAACTGTTTTTGGGAGATTGGCAATAAGTTTATCCGTGAGATGGCCGATAACGCCACCGTACCCGTGATGAACTTGCAATGTGATTTATATCACCCAATGCAAGGCCTCGCAGATTTAATGACCATCAAGGAAGTTAAAAAAGAAACCAAAAACCTTAAAGTTTCCATTATCTGGGCTTATGCGACGAGCCATAAAAAACCCATCAGCGTCCCCTTGACGCAAAGCTTACTCTTCCCACGTTTTGGTATGGATGTAACACTTGCACACCCCAAAGGCTATGAGATGCCTGAGTGGGTTATCGATAAAGCGAAGCAAAACGCCAAAGCCAATGGTGGGACTTTTAACGTTACCAATAACATGGAAGAGGCGTATAAAGACGCCGATATCGTGATTCCGAAAAATTGGGGTTCATGGGCATCCAACACATCTGATGATGTGATTGATGAAGCCTTAGAATCAAATAAACATTGGAAATGTAGTGAAGCGATGATAAAACTAGCCAAACCTGATGTCGCCTATATGCACGCTCTACCTGCTGATCGTGGCAACGAAGTTGACGATAGCGTCATCGATGGCAAACATTCCATCGTCTATCAAGAAGCCGAAAACAGACTCCATACCGCTAAGGCGGTCATGGCCATGACGATGGGCGACAAATAAAACAAAAGAAATCCGGTTTTTAACCGGATTTCTTACTTTAATATAGTTTTTTACCTTTATCTTGGTACTCTTTAAAAATTTCTAGACAAGCCTCTCTTTGCGTCTCTTCAATTTTTAAAACCTTCTCATCTTTCATGCCACCAACAATAAATTTGTAAATAAAATCATCGCGGAAACCAATCTTATCGGCATCCTTTTTGCGACAGCCATAATAAACTTCTTTAATATTAGCCCAAATGATGGCGCCTAAGCACATCGGACAAGGGTGCGCAGTCGTATAAAGAATACAGCCACTCAAATCGTAGGTATCTTTTTTAGCTGCCGCAATCCTAATCGCCTTCATCTCGGCGTGCGCGGTGGGGTCTTTATCACCTAAAACACCGTTGGATGCCACAGAGACAATCGATCCGTTTGCATCGATAATGGCGGCCCCAAACGGCCCACCCAAGTCTTGATTCATCGTTTCTCTTGCTTTTTTAATCGCGAGTTGCATTACTTTTTGGTGTTCGTTTTCTTTAGAAATAGCGCTCACCTCTTTCGTTTAACCTTATTATACAATTTAGCCCTCAAAATGGCAATAGATGGCGGTTTATATTTACTTTCTTGAAAGATTTGTTATAATAATTTTGGTGATGGTATGCATAAACCCTTAACAAAAATCATGCATGATTTCTTGCGGCCCCATCTAAATCAGGAGGCTATTGTTATTGATGCGACTTGTGGCAACGGGCAGGACACCGTTTTTTTAGCGGAACACACCAAGGAAGTTTTCGCATTTGATATTCAAAAAAAAGCGCTTGAACAGACCAAAAAAACGCTAGCTAAAACCGGTTTAACCAATGTGCGTCTCATTCATGATTCCCATGAAAACATCGCACTTTACACCGTCGATGCGATTGAAGTCATCATGTTTAATCTCGGGTATTTGCCCGGTGGGGATAAAACCATCACAACCATGCGCGAATCTACTTTATCCGCGCTTAAAGTAGCCCTTGAACTATTAAAGCCATCCGGTCTTATAAGCCTCATCATCTACCCTGGCCATAAGGAAGGCTTAAAAGAAACAAACGCGGTTTTAGCTTGGTTTAAAACCTTACCAAAAGAGAAATACGAAATTTTAAGCATAGAAAAGTACACCGATGAGAAAGCCCCAAAAGGGTTTTTGATTCAAAAGAAAGGATGATTTGATGCGTCAAAGAATTATTGCAGCAACCCCGATGATCAGTTTATTATTGTTTTTAATGAGTGGTTTTGTTTTGGGCGAATGGCTTCTTGGTTTAACCGCCTTTTTGTTAATGCCGCTATCAACGTTACTTCTAAGTGGTAATTTTAAAAAGCGCCTTAACCAATTTATGCCCTTGATCGCCTTAGCGATATTTTTATGGATCGCTATAGGCTTAAATGCCCCGCACCCTGGTTGGGTTGTCTTTTTGCTTATTCCCATTTCCAACATTGTTTTAGAGGGCCATATTAACGCACGCCAGTTTGTGACCTTGTCGATTACAATTCTTTATGTCGTCCTTGGTTTGGTTTTGGATGATTTTTGGCATCCAGGATGGTTAATGTTACTGCTCATTCCGATTTTTCACACGCTTTTTTTTCCAACGAAAACCGTCGAGTTTTTCACCAGTGGTAAAGAAGGATTTAAACGTACCATCAACGATTACATCCACGTCGAAAGCGATGATGAGCATTAATTCCTAAATGTATATTTAGCTTTGCCCTCCCCTTTTCGTGTTAAAATGAAAATGTGGAGGTTACAATGATGAAAAACAAAAATAAGAAGCAAGATATGAGCCATTATGTTACAAAAGAAAACGGGACCGAACCGGCCTTTGACAATGCTTATTACAATAATACCCGCCCAGGCATCTATGTTGATATCGATACGGGCAACGTCCTTTTTACCACCAACGAACAATACGACGCTGGTTGTGGCTGGCCTTCTTTTACCAAGCCACAAGGCGAGATAGAAGAGCATTTTGATGATACTTTTGGCATGCGCCGAACCGAAGTCAAAAGCCAATCATCTAATAACCATCTAGGGCATGTGTTTAACGATGGTCCTAAAAAGACAGGCGGTCTTAGGTACTGCATTAATTCCGCCGCCTTAAAATTTATCCCTAAAGAAGCATTAAAAGCGCAAGGTTATGAAGCCTATGAAAAATACTTTAAAGATGAGAAGAAGTAGGTCTTTATGAAAATGATAATTGCCCCTTCAAAAACCATGCATAAAACCGCCCAAAAAGGGACGACTTTTCCACTTTTTCAACCCCAACAAGAAACGCTTCTAAAAACCCTCCAACGCATGGATGAAAAAGCTTTATTAAGTTTATTCAACATCAAAGATAAAAAAATCGCACAACTGAATTACGCAAGATTCCAAGATTTTAAAGAAGATAACCACGCGCTTTTTGCTTATAGTGGGCACCAATTTAAATTTTTAGACGCCAAAAATCTAGATGAAGAAAGCCTTCATTATCTTGACCAACGTCTTTATATCATGAGCGGTTTATACGGTTTAATTCGCCCCAGTGATTCGATTGGTTTGTACCGCTTACCCATGGGGTTAAAATTACATAACGTACCCTTAAAATACAATTGGATAAAACCGTTAAGCGATTATCTAGTTGGCGAAACGGTTTTAAATTTAGCGTCCAAAGAATACAGCGATGCCCTCGATAAAAAACGCGTTCATGTGGTGGATGTGGATTTTTATCCCGATCAGACTTTAAAACGAAAAGTACCGGCCATGGAAGCCAAGAAATTACGGGGCTTGATGGTCCGCCACATGGCCCTAAACCGT
Source organism: Mollicutes bacterium (assembly GCA_003558105.1). Taxonomy (GTDB): domain Bacteria; phylum Bacillota_I; class Bacilli_A; order Izemoplasmatales; family Izemoplasmataceae; genus B1SED10-225. The sequence continues at coordinate 35,764 of PWMS01000057.1, forward strand.
GTGAAAACCCTAGAAGGTATTAAACGCTTATCATTCAATGATTATCGTTATCTAGCCAATGTCTCTAATCCCAAGCGTTTGGTGTTTGTCAAGCGCTGAAAAGGTGATGCCTATGGAAGACTTGCAACGATTGCTACTATTGATCGTAGCATTTGTCTCGCTCATCCCCTTAATCCACTTGCATAAACTCAAAGCATCGAGAGATTTTAAAAACCTCAGAATCGTCACGATGCTTGTTTTTGTATGGAGCATGAACATGGTCATCAAATATTTAGTTGAAAACACGTTTATTATCTATCTGATGTTTTTAATGGTTTATCCATTGATATTTTTAACCATAGTCTATTTTATGAAAACGGTGTTTCACTATTTTAACATCCGCCTACCCAAAGGCTTGGAATATAGCTTGTTTTTCTATGTAGTGTTGATTGCCATTTTCGCCTTCAGCAACGATGTTCACGGGTTGTTCCTCGCTATAAGCTACCAGCC
>PWMS01000058.1 GCA_003558105.1 Mollicutes bacterium
AAGAGTTCCTTGAGTCGGAGGAGATATATTTTGGAGCACTGATAGGAAGGTATGGCAACAGGATAGGAAACGCCCGCTTTGTTCTTGACGATGAAACTTACCTGCTTCCTGCCAATGATGGCGAGAACCATCTTCACGGTGGCCCGGGAGGTTTTCATAATGTTGTATGGGATGCCGAACAGATAGATGACCAGACTCTTGTACTTACATATCTCTCCCCGCATATGGAAGAAGGGTATCCCGGAAACCTTAATGTAGAGGTTACATACGAACTCAACAACGATGATGAGCTTGTAATAACCTACAGGGCAACTACTGATCAGAAAACGGTAGTAAATCTTACAAGCCATGCATTCTTTAATCTTGCTGGTGAGGGAAGTACCACAATCAATGATCATTACTTAAGGATAAATGCTGATAATTTCACTCCGGTGGATGAAACCCTTATTCCAACAGGTGTGATTGAACCGGTTGCCGGAACTCCGTTTGACTTCCTTGCATACCAGCGTATTGGTGACAGGGTTGATGAAGAGAATGAGCAACTTAATTATGGAAGGGGATACGATCATAACTTTGTTCTGAATACAGAAGTTGGCACTGAGCCAGCTTTTGCTGCAAGTGTCTATGATCCTGAAAGCATGCGTAAAATGGAAGTTTACACCACAGAACCAGGGCTTCAGTTTTACGGAGGCAATTTCCTGTCGGGACGTGAAGTTGGCAAACGGGGTGAACCATACCTTCACCGTACGTCTTTTTGCCTTGAAACCCAGCACTTCCCGGATTCACCAAATCAGCCGCATTTCCCCTCAACGGTACTCGAACCGGGGGAGGTATACAATACCACTACCATTTACAGGTTCACTGTGAAGGAAGAATAAGAGGATTATATTGCCGCTGATATGCAGGTTTAGCGGCATCGGTGCTGAAGTCTACAAATGTCCACCTGAAATACAGGATCATCCACCAGCTTCAGCACTGATGTCGCTATTTTTATATCCTGATTAACGAATTGGGAATACCTGCGGTTTAAATAAACCAAGAAGGCAAATTGTAAAATTCCAGTCTCATGATGCGAACCAGAATAAAGTATTTTCGTGGCATATACCTTATTGTCTTTATTCTTATTATAATTTTATCAAAATCAGAGGTGTCCGGGCAGAAATCCGATCCCGGCAGCTTCGAGGGTCCTGATTTTTTCGATACTTATCATGAGATATGGAATCAGCAGGATAAATGGAGTATTTATAATGTCCATGACCCGACGGTACTGAAGGCAGGTGACGAATTCGTTATGTATTCCACAGATGTTTCAATGGGTGGAGGCACCCCGGTGGGACTTCATAGAAGAAGATCATCAGACCTGGTAAACTGGACCTTTGAGGGGACTGCTTTTGACGGACCCCCTGACTCCGCAATTGAGTGGATGCTTGAGCAGGAACCGGGCTTTCAGGCTGAATCCCTCTGGGCACCTTATATCATCAAGGTAGATGACCAGTACCGTTTGTATTATTCCCTCTCACTTTTTGGCACCACAACTTCGTTTATGGGTCTGGCGGTGAGTGATTCACCATTCGGGCCATGGACCGATATGGGGGAGGTTCTTACCACGGTTTATTCCAACAACAAGAATGCTATTGACCCTTCAGTTGTAATAGATCAGGAGACCGGCCAGCATTGGATGGCATATGGTTCATATTGGACAGGTATCTATATGGTTGAACTCGACCCTGAAACCGGTTATATCAAAAATCCGGGAGATTACGGTGTAAATGTGGCAAGAAGGGCCGCAAATTCAATAGAAGGCCCTGAGTTGTTCTACAGGGACGGCTGGTATTACCTGTTCGTATCATACGGATGGCTGGAGGATTCCTATAACATAAGGGTAGGAAGGTCAAGGGATCCGCAGGGGCCGTATTATGATTTCAATGGAATAGATATGGTTGAGCCCACAAACAATGTTCCTCTGATAATGAGGCCTTACCGCTTCAACCACCATGTTGGGTGGCAGGGAACAGGGCACTGTGCTGTTTTCAGGGACGGTGACAAATATTTTATGGCCAATCAGGGAAGACCAAGTACCTCAATGTTCAATATGGTATTGCACCTTCGTGAAATGTTCTGGATAGATGGCTGGCCGGTGGTTTCTCCACAGAGATATGCTTCTGTTCCTGACTGGGATATCAGTCCTGAGGATATAGCCGGAGACTGGGAGCATATGACCCTTGATCCAGGAGGTTTCCATGCAAGGCCCGATGTAATAAGTCTGGATGCTGATGGCAGTATTGGCGGGTCAAGCCAGAATACTTGGTCACTGGAAGAGGACACTCTATATGTGAGCTGGAATGGAGGCGAATATGTCGACAGGCTCATATTGCACTGGGGCTGGGACTGGGAGAACCGTTTCGCAACCCTGCTGTATACGGGAATGAACCAGAACGGCCTTAATATATGGGGTAAGAGGACCGACCATGAGATTATCGAGGCATGGACGGTTCCGGCTCATGGATCAACTTACCTTATAAGGAACCATCACAGCAATAAACTTGCTGAGGCACAGGCAACCCAGATTGATGCAAATATCAGGCAGAGGCAAGACACCGGATCGAAAGACCAGGAATGGGTGCTTATAGATGTGGGTGACGATTATTATCAGCTATCACCCGTAAACAGCCAGGGTCTGGTAATGGAGGTTGCAAATGCCAATCCCGGCAACTTTGCAAATATACGCCTGGGCCATAATGAGATAGCAGACCACCAGATGTGGAAGCTCCGCTATCTTGACAACGGATATTTTGCATTGTTGTCAAAGGTAAGTGGTAAAGAACGCTGCGCTGATTTGTCAAATTTCGGAATTCATGACGGTGAGGACATTATCCAGTGGGACTTCTGGGAGGGGATGAACCAGTTATGGCGTTTTGAAAGGCAGCAGACGGGTCTGGACCCGGATCTCCCGGTATT
>PWMS01000037.1 GCA_003558105.1 Mollicutes bacterium
AAAGCTATCGATAAAATCGATAAAGACCGCAAGAAAAAAGAGTATTATTTAACCGATATTGTCGAAATATTACAAGAGGATTACCACGTTGGAACCCATAACATTCATGATACGAAAAAACTCATGGGTGTTAACGATCTTGTAGCTATCAGCGAAGCGGAAAAATATCTACGCGATCAAATCAACCGCCATCATATGCTTAATGGTGTTTCAATGATTAACCCCGAAACCATTACCATCGGACACAATGTCCGTATTGAAGGCAATGTTACAATCAATCCCAATACCACGGTGACTGGGTCTTCAACCATCGAATCTGGGGCTGTGATTGGGCCAAATACGGAGATTCATAATGGCATTATTCATAAGGATGTTACCGTTCGTCATTCCTTAATCTATGATTCAGAAGTCCATGATGAGACCACCATCGGACCGTTTGCACACTTAAGAAAAGGCGCAGAAATTGGGAAAAACAACCGTATTGGCAACTTCGTGGAAGTCAAAAAAACCATCACAGGCGCCGATACCAAGGCCGCTCACCTCGCCTATATTGGTGATGCTGAGGTTGGTGAAGATGTCAACTTCGGTTGTGGGGCCATTACGGTGAATTACGATGGTAAGAAAAAACATAAAACGCTGATTGGTGATAATGTCTTTATTGGCTGTAACACGAACTTAGTAGCCCCCATCACAATCGAGGACAATGTCTTTATTGCCGCAGGTTCGACCGTAACAGAAAACGTTCCAGCGGGATCGCTTGCAATCGCACGTAATCGTCAAATTAATAAAGCGGATTATGCCTCGCATTTAATCAAGCCAAAACCAAAGAAAATCCATTAAGATAATTTGCTTGACAATCGCATCTTATGTGTTATAATTTGATAGAAAATTGGTGGAAAGCAGAGTGCCCACTCTCACCTGATCGAAGCATCGATAGGTAGACGCTACTAAATAACTATAAACGTTATTTATGTGTGGGTACGTGTTTGTACCCGCACTTTTTTGTGATTTCTGCCAAAAAACCCAGGAGGTGACAGAGATTAGAAAGAAACCTGACAAAAAGAGAAGCAATGGTATCCTTAACGAAGATATCCGTGCCAAAGAAGTCATGGTCATTAGTGATACTGGTGAACAAATAGGCCTTAAATCACGCAGTGAAGCGATTGATTTAGCCTATAGCCGCGATTTGGACCTCGTGTTGGTTGCGCCAAATGCGAAACCACCGGTCGCTAAGTTTATGGATTACAACAAATATCGTTACGAACAACAGAAAAAAGCTCGGGAAGCGAAGAAAAAACAAAACGTCATGCAGCTTAAAGAATTGCGTCTTTCCCCGAAGATCGAAAAACACGACTTTGATACCAAAATTAAAAAAGGTCGCAAGTTTTTGGAAGATGGCGACAAATTAAAGCTTTCGATTCGGTTCCGTGGTCGTGAAATGGCCCATACCAACCGTGGTCGTGATGTGATGATGGATTTTGCGAAAAAATGCAATGACATTGGACAAATTGAAAGCCATCCGAAACAAGACGGTCGTACGATGGTTATGACCCTTACCCCGAAAAAAGAATAATAAGGAGGAATTTCTCATGCCTAAAATGAGAACACACTCAGGCACCAAAAAGCGTGTTAAAAAAACCGCTACTGGTAAACTTAAAGTATCGCGTTCCAACCGTAATCACTTAAAAGGAAATAAATCCAAAAAAGCCACCCGCAACAACCGTAGCGCTGGTTTTATCGACAACAGCGACGCCAAACGCATCAAACACCAACTTACAAACACTTAATAAACCCGTATTCTAGGAGGAATAATCATGCCAAGAGTTAAAGTCGGCACCCTGGCCCGTAGACGTCGCAAACGCGTCTTAAAATTAGCAAAAGGGTATCATGGGTCAAAACATTTATTATATAAAACCGCTAATGAACAAGTGATGCATTCGCTTGCTTATAGTTACCGCGATCGCAAAAAGCGCAAAAGTAACTTTAGAAAATTATGGATCAGCCGTATCAATGCGGCCGCAAGAGTTCACGATATGTCTTATTCACGTATGATCAACGGCCTTAAAAAAGCAGGCGTTGAGGTAAACCGTAAAATGTTAGCAGACATCGCTGTACACGATCCTGAAGGTTTCACCGTTTTAGTTGAAACCGCACAAAAAGGTTTAAAAGGCGAGATCAAAGCTGAAACACCAAAACAAGAAACGGTTAAAAAAACAACCCCGAAAAAAGCTCAAAAAACTGAAAAAACAGAAGAGAAACCCAAAAAAGCTGAAAAAACAGAAGAGAAACCGAAAAAAGCTGAAAAAACAGAAGAGAAACCGAAAAAAGCTGAAAGCAAACTAAGCAAAAAAGACTTAGAAGATAAAACCGTCGCAGAATTAAAAGAACTTTGTAAAGCAAAAGACTTAAGCGGCTATTCTAGTCTTAAGAAAGCAGAATTAGTTGACTTATTACTAAAATAAGCAGTCATTGACTGCTTTTTTTATGCTATAATTTGTTTTGAGGTGAGCCTATGAAACGCGATTATATCATTTATATTTTAGGGTTGTGTGCCGTTGTTTTAATAACTTTTTTCTGGAATCAACCGGGGTTTGGTTATGGCCTGTTCATCCTTGTCGGGATTTATTTATTGCATCAAAAATATGATTTTAGTTATTACGTACCCTTGTTGATATTGGCGCCTTTTATCATCTCGAGGCATCCTCAAGCGATATACTACTTTTTTCTTTATGCCATCATTTTGGCGATTATTTTGATTTTGGATTTTGTGAAACAATATAAATTTCACCGCTTTGGTTCTTTGGGGCTTGGCCTATTTTTGTTTTTGGATGCGGCCGCGTTATCCTTATTTAACGCCGAAAGCGTTATTTTGGGTCTGCAAGGCCTTATCTTGATTTTGATTGTCTTTTTACTCTATCTTTAT
>PWMS01000073.1 GCA_003558105.1 Mollicutes bacterium
CCATATGTTGCAAACAGCATTACCAATAATAGGTAGTATAATCTTCTAGTCATTTGCTGTAATTTTTTGCGTTTATAATTATGTTATTCCATGATGTAAAACCGGAACTCTGGTTTGCTACAATTAACAGCTTATTTATAAAGCAGTTATAAAAAGGGTTTCTATTTAAACAAAAAAAGGCAACACCTTAAACTGCCTAAATTAACCTCCGTATGTCGGCCCCTTTTCATATAGCCTGTAGCTGCATTAAAAAACCAAAGGTATTTATAAAATGCTATTCCGGGAGCGAACCCCCGGAATAGCATTTAAAGGTTTTACTTCATGAGGATGAGGTTACCATTGGCGTTGAAGGTCCTGGTCTGTCCTTCTACTGTTATTCTGTAGATGAACATACCGTCTCCGCTACCAAGGTCACCGCTGCTCAGTTCAACTGAATAGCGTCCGGCCTCCTGAGTTTCGTCAACAAGTGTGGTAACAAGTTGTCCTACCCTGTTGTATACAGACAGTGTCACTTTTCCGCTCTCTGGGAGAGTGTAGTCAATGGTTGTGTTTGTACGGAATGGGTTCGGATAGTTGTTAACACTCAAAGTAGTTGCACTTACATCTTCGATACCAGTTGCATCACCTGTAGATACCTTGTCGGTATTCAGTTCTGCAGCGATCTCGTCGAGATCAAGGTTACCGAATGTAGTGTTGGCTTCAAGAGCAAACAGTTCAGATCTGTCAAGATCCTTGCGAACCTTAACTGTAATGTTTGCAATAGCGTCGCCAGCACTGTAGAAGTGATTGTAAGTATCAACTGTTGCAATGCGTACGAAACCTTCTTCGTTGCTTATGTTAACGATTTCGTGGTCTACCTCAAGTACTTCGATAGCTGTTTTGTCGAAAGTAAGTCCGAGGTTGAATCCAGCGATCTCTGCTCCTTTGCTGATGCGTACCGGTATGGTAACAACATCACCGACTTTTGCATTGATCTCGCCTTCGTAAGCAAGTTTAGCATCAGTTGACTTGGTAACTCCACCACCAACTGCTGTAGTGTTCCTTGAGTGAAGGTCACCCGTGGCCACATAGTATACGTTGATATGAGTGTTGTTTCCAGTCGGTTCGAATACTTCACTTAAGTAGTGATAGCTTTCTGGATCATTAAGCTGACTGAAGGTGTTAACACCATCCATATACCAGTTGAATACTATATCTTCCTCAGCATCAAATCCAGTAACTTCACTGCCATCTCCGAAGGTCTTCATCGGAAGCTCAGGAACGAAACGTCCTGCAACGCGGAAGTTAGGAACAACGTGGTTTGCATTCATATCCTGGAACTGTGCATATGTACCAACACTGCGATACAGAAGTGCACGGATATCAGTGAATGTAAGTTCTCCACTAACTGTTACATCAGCGATAGAATTAGAGAGGAATCCGTAATCGTCAGCATCAACTCCGTCACCGATCCACCAGTAGTCAGATACATCCTCTTCTCTCCACATCCTTACCATGGTAAGTGCGTCAAGAGCGTTAACTCCCGGATATCCCTTCCAGCTGTATGTGTGTACAACCTGGTTGGTATGCGGCTTAGTACCCTCGGTCATAGAGAATCCACCGTCCCAGATCTTAAGAGCATACTCATTGTTAAGATCTATGTCTTCGAACTCGAAGTAAGATGGGAGGTTAGCATCTGTAGGATGCGACATTACACGCTTGGTTGCAACTGAATCAAGCACATGATGTCCGGCCTTATCTTCCACTTCAATAACCTCATAAAGGGTAATATAGAAGTAGTCAGGTCCGTGATCGTAGAACTCAAATGGTGAAGGAATACGTGTTTCATCCTGGTTCCAGTACTTAACCTGACCAGCAATGACGTTGCCACGGATAGTTATGTCAAGGTCTTCGATAGCGTCGAAGCAGTATCCAGCTATTTCAACGGAAACTGTACCTTCTTTGCCACCACCCCATTCAACATGGATCATGTAGAGAGCTTCGTGATCTTCTTCAAAGTCTTCATAAGCTATGAAGCCTTCTTCAAGATCATCAATGTCGAAGTCACCATAAAGCCATCCACCAAGTATGTCACCACCTTCAACTCCCCAGTTGTAAGCGGCTCCTGGTACGTGGTTGTTCACTTTGTAAACATAAGGATTGCCGTCAGTGTCTTCAAACCTGTAAGCATCAACAACAGTGTGTCCTTCAAACTCTACTGCAAGCATAATAGGACCAACTTTGTTGATCTCAAATTCGTGTACAACATCGCAAAGTGAGCTGCTGTCCCACTCTTCTATCTTGAGAACTCCAGGATCAGGTTCACCGTCCCACTCAACAGCAACAATGTGATGCTTGTGGTGGTGGAGGGTGGCTGATGTAATAAGAGTTTCTCCGTCATTGGCAAGTCCATAGGTCCTTAAAATAGTACCACCAGGGATTGACTTGTTTACAACAGCGCCTTCCTGTGCTCCACTAATTGTGTGCCACAGTACTGACTGTCCCATAGGTACAGTAGACTTACGTCCGCCCTGTACTTCGAAGAAGTCACCGTCAAGAGTAGCTTCATTAGCAGCTGTTAATTTGTAAGGCAGTGTAAGCATATAGTAATGTACTTTATCATTGTCGCAAGTATAGCAGTCAATAAATGGCTGTACATAGTCTTCGTCCAGCATGAGTACACCGTTCACGTCTACAACTCCGATCGGCTTAATACCGCGTGCCTCAGGAGTTGAATCGAATGTGATCACATGTTCTGAAACATCTACACATCCTTCAGTTTCTTCCCAAAGCGGGTTGGAAACAGTCCATGTAAGTGTATATGTACCTGAATCACCAATTACAAACTTGTCAGTTAGAGGGTCTACATAACCAAGTACTGCAATTGCGTTAGGATCATTGGGAGCAAGCACCCAAGAGTCA
>PWMS01000041.1 GCA_003558105.1 Mollicutes bacterium
AGAATATCGATACAAAAAAGCGTTTTTTAAAATCTTCAATCATGGCACGATGATGAGCGTTGTGGTCATGCTCATCGTGGTTGTGATTTTCATGATTATTGGACATTAAATCACCTTTCGATATGCATTTGTCTTTGATAAAGGGCAGACATAACCCCTTGAATATTTTATGATATGGGTTTTTATGAATGCTTTTTTGGGAATTCTACTATTTATATTATAACATAAGAAAAACGTCATCACATGCGTGATGACGCTTCAGGCTTTTATTTAAGTATTTTTTATGGATATCTAAAGGATTTGAACCCCGTCGCCAAGGACGATGGGTTGAATGTCGAGAACTTTTTTATACTGCTTGTAAAAAGCCTCTTTAAACTCATCGAAGTTATCGGGCATATCGCTTTTTTCAAAGAGCGCAACGATGATTTGATCATAACCGATGCTGCTTAGTCTGACGCCGATGGCGCCTTTTTCAAGCATGGTCTCGACAATGGCGTTATGGTACTGATTGGAAATACCATAAAGGTGATTCAATGAGTTTTGGGATTGGTCTAAGGTATCGCCAAACATGATCATGTCTTCTTGTTTTAAATAGTCTGCTGCTTGTTGGATGCGCACTTGTTCAAACATCACGTGTTCGCTATATTTGATCATGTCTTTGCCTTTAAGATTGGTTTTTATGCGGTTGAAATCATTAAATTTTAAGTCGGTTAAGGTTTCGATACTTCTAAATTCATTGATTTGTTGGGTGGCTTTTTGTAGGCCCTTGATGCGTTCGGTTATATCGGCATTTAAGATAAATTTAGGACGATTGACAAAGATATGGATAAACCGATAAATATCGGTGTTGATGGGAATACATTCATAGTTTGGTATCTTTGTATCAACGACGATTAAATGGTCTTTTTTACCATACTCGCATGCTAGGAGTTGGGCGATGTTGGCATGCATTTCTCCTTGGATGTTTTTTTCTGCGGAAAATGCGTATCGTATGCGTTTCATCGCTTCAATTTTAAAGCCGTTTTCTTCTGAGAAGATATGCATTAAAAGCATCGCAAAAGATGCGTGCAGACCAAGGTTTTCTGGTAAGGTTTTGGATGGGATAATAGAAATATTTAAGCCTTGTTGGACACGGTAACCTTCATATTGTAATTTTTTCACCAAGGCGATGATGCGTTTGGCATAAGGGTCATCGGTTTCTTGATTAAGATTGGTCAGATCAATGGTGAGGCGGTGTGGTTCGCTCATAAAGTCCATTTGAACATCGAGTTGGTGTTCTTCTTGGCTCGATACGCTCGCATATAAGCCCTTGGATAAACTGAGCATACACACCTTACCTTTTAAGACATGGCTGCCTTCGCCTAATATCTGTATGGTCGCTGGTGAAAAGTAGGTTTTAGAAGGCTTTTTAGAAAAGTGTTTTTCATGGTTTTTCACAATGGTTTCTTTCATAGTTTTGCCTCCTTTTCACTTTATTATATCATGAAATTGGCATGGGTTTCATCTTACACCATAAAAAAACGCAACCATGGCTTGGTTGCGTTTTACGCATTTTAAAATTTAGGGGGATAGGTTTGATCGTTGATGGTTGCTTTAAAGCCTTCAAAGACTTTTTTTGTCATAAAGGCATCTTCTAAAGCATCGTGTTTTTGTTTTTCTTCTAGTTGGTGACCATAGCTTTCAAAGGCATTCAACAAGCCGATATCGTTTTTTAAATTGAAGTAGTTTTTATGTAGTTTTAAGAGATTGACAAAGCGTGTTTTCTTAGCCAAGGAGCGTTTGTGATTGATTTTGTAAGAATCTCTTAAAGCTAAAAAATCGTTGCGGCCCCAAACGATGATGGCGGGGTTATAAGTTTCAATCAAAGATTTTAGGTGTTGGTAGAATTCTTCATAGGACAACCCTTGATCAACATCGGCTTGGCTGAGGTCTAAAAATTTAAGCGTACGTTTTGTCAAGGTTGTGTGGATTGAAGGTTTGATGCAAGTTGAAAAGGTTTTTAGGGTGTGGCCGGTTTTATCTTCTAGAATGTAGCCAACTTGAATGATCTCTTGGATGAAGTTTTTTTGTTTGTGATAAGGGTGCATGCTCATCTCAAAATCTAAAAATAGTTTTGTATCCAGGTGGTTGATAAAATCGGTGGTTTGGGCTTTGAGGTGTTTGAAAGAATAGAGGATTTTGGGTCCTCGGGCGGTAGGTTTAACGATTTTTTTGACATTTCTAACGATGTAGGCCGTATGCCGATTACGTCGGATTTTATGACGGTAGCTAAGCGCAATGTAAAAATCTTGGTGTAAAAACTTTTCAAATTTGTTAAAAAGCGAGCGTTGAAAGTATAAAAGCCGTTTTTGACGGCGGTCTTTTACTGTAATCATGCGGCTTTTTTCATCGATGGCTAAAATTTTGCCTTGAATTTGCATAACATCACCTAGAAGTCATAGTTTTTCTTTCAGTCTTTGAATCAATATTTCTGAAAGACCTAAGGATCTGAGGTCTTCGTCTTTGGCGTTTTTAATGGCTTGAGTGGTTTTAAAGGTTTTTAATAGCGTTTGTTTGCGCGCTTTGCCAATGCCTTTGATATCGTCTAATTTGCTTTCAAAGAGGCCTTTGTGGCGTTTGTTTTGGTGGAAGGTTATCGCAAAACGGTGTGCTTCATCTTGGACGCGGGTTAAAAATTTGAATAATTCGCTGTCTTTTCTAATCTCAAAGGTGGTGCCGCTTTCGTCTAAGAGATGGCTGGTTTTGTGTTTGGCATCCTTGACAAGCGAGATAAGTGGAATCGTTAAAGCAAAGGCTTTTTTGATGTCTTTAGCGGCATTTAATTGATTGATGCCGCCATCTAAGATAATCAAGTCGGGTTGTTTGAGTTGATCCATTAAGATGCGGCGAAAGCGTCGGTATAAGACTTCTTTCATCTGATCGGTATCGCCACTTTGTTTGAGGCTTTCTTTTAGGTTGTATTTTCGGTAGTCGTTTTTGGCGGGTTTGGCGTTTTTAAAACTGACCATCGCAGAAACGGGGTATTCGCCAAATAGATGGGAATTGTCAAACGCTTCGATGTGATAGGGGGTGGGCATGCCGAGTAAATCAGCGAGTTCATCGAGGACATCAAAGGTTTTTTCGCGGTGCTTCATAGCACTTAGCTCTGAAGATTTTAAGGCTTCGATAGCGTTTTGTTTCGCCATGTTCATCATGCGACGTTTCTCACCGCGTTTTGGAACGGTGATGTTGATATCGAGCATCGCTTGTAACAAGCTAGCCTCAATCGTCTCATCCAATAATAACGTATGGGGTTGTGGATAGGTTTGATAGAATTGACCCAAAAAGGTTTGGATCGCTTGTGTTTTCTCACTGTGATAACTCAGTACACGTTTGTCCATCGCCGATATTTTACCGTTTCTAATGAAGAAGATAACCAAGACCATTTGTGTGTCTTTAGCGGCGACGGCGATTAAATCGATCGGGCGCTCGTCTTTTAAGTTGATACCTTGTTTGGTTTGTTTCGTGGTGGTTTTAATGGCATCAAGCATCGCTTTGTATTCGCTTGCGCGTTCAAATTCTAAGGCGTCGGATGCTTCTGACATCTGCGCATTTAGCCGGTCACTAATAGCTTTGGTTTGGCCTTTTAAGAAACGTCGGATTTTGTTTTCAATCTCGCGATAGCTAGATTGTTCGATTTTATGGATACAAGGGGCCAAACATTGCCCTAGGTGGTAATATAAACACGGTTCTTTTGGCAAGGTTTGACATTGTCTTAAAGGATAGAGTTTGTTGAGGATTTGAATGGTATCTCTGGCGGCCTTAACATTTGGGTAAGGGCCAAAAAGGTTTCGGTGTTTCTTTTTGACGCGTCTTGTGACGATCATTTTGGGGTGTCTTTCTTTCGTGATTTCAATATAGGGGTAGCTTTTATCATCGGTGAGTAAGATATTGTATCTTGGTTGGTATTTTTTGATGAGATCGAGTTCTAAGATGTAGGCTTCGAGTTCACTGTCGGTGATAATGTAGTCAAAATCGCTGATGTTTTGTAACATCTTTGTGGTTTTATGATCGTGTGAACCGGTAAAATAGCTAGATAAACGTTTTTTTAGGTCTTTGGCTTTGCCGACATAGATAATATGACCATGTTTATCTTTCATCTGATAGGACCCGGGTCGGTTGGGTACGTTTTTTAATTTTTCTTTCACGATAACCCCCCTTATTTTACGGCATAGAAAAATAAGTGCGTAAACACTTATTTTTCGTCGTTATTGATGACGTTTTTTAAGCCTTGTTCAATGCGGTTGCCCGTCTCAAGTGAGGTGTCGTATCTAAAGCGTAGTTGGGGCATTTTGCGAATGTTTATTTTTTTCGCAAGCGCGGTGCGGATAAAGCTGTTGGATTTTTCCAACGCGTGTTGGGTTTGTTCGCGTTTGTCTTGGGCATCTTCTAAGGTTGTATAATAGATGGTTAAATATGATAAATCCTTGGTCAGATTGACCGCGGTAATCGTGACGAAATCGATATGGGGATTTTTGACTTCCTGTCTTAAAATATTGGATAAAGCGCGTTCAATGTCGCTTTCTAAACGTTCGATTTTAGGCATTAACGTTTCAACTCCTTCATAATGGAAGCTTCGATGAGGTCCCCTTCTTTGATGTCGTTAAAGTTTTCGATTTGGATGCCGCATTCAAATCCTTGTCTGACTTCTTTGGCGTCATCTTTGAAGCGTTTCAAGCTTGCGAGTTCGCCTTCATAAACCACGACGCCATCGCGCAAGACGCGAACCAAAGCGTCTCGTTTAATCGAACCATCGGTCACATAACAACCGGCGATGGTGCCGATTCGTGAGATTTTAAAGGTATCGCGTACCTCGGCTTGACCGGTGACAACTTCTTCAAATTCAGGATCAAGCATCCCTTTCATGGCTTTTTCGATATCTTCTAAGGCTTTATAGATAATGTTGTAAAGACGGATTTCAACGTTTTTGCTTTTGGCGGTTTCTCTAACCGCGGCACTAGGACGGACGTTAAAGCCTATGACAATTGCACCGCTGGCTAAAGCTAAGGTAACATCGGTTTCGGTGATGGTGCCAACACTGGCACGGATTACCTCAACATTGGCCCCTTCGACATCGATGGTTTCTAAGCTCGATTTTAAAGCTTCGATAGAGCCGTGGGTATCGCCTTTAACAATAATGGGTAAGGTTTTTAAATTACCTTCATTCATATTGGCAAACAGTTCATCAAGGCTCATAGCCTTAGACATACCGCGTTCTTCTTTCCAGGTTCTATGGGTTCTGGTTTCACTGATTTGACGGGCTTCTTTGTCATCATCGAAAACTTGGAAAGGATCGCCTGCTTGAGGTACATCGTTAAGGCCGATGATTTCGACGGCTTTGCTTGGGGGCGCGGTATCGACGCTTTGGGCTAAGTCATCGCGCATGGCGCGGACACGACCGTAGGTATTGCCTACAACCAAGGTGTCGCCTAATTTTAAGGTCCCGTTTTGAACAAGCAATGTTGCGACTGGGCCGCGCCCTTTGTCCAGTTCACTTTCGATGACTGTTCCACTAGCCAAACGGTCGGGGTTGGCTTTAAATTCTTCTACCTCAGCGGTTAATAAAATCATTTCAATCAGCTCATCAACGCCTTCACCTTGCAAGGCAGACATTTCTACAAAAATGGTTTTGCCGCCCCATTCTTCGGGGAGTAAGTTGAATTCAGCCAATTCTTGTTTAACTTTATCGGGGTTAGCACCGGGCATATCCATTTTGTTGACGGCGATAATGATTGGACATTTAGCGGCTTTGGCGTGATCAATCGCTTCTTTGGTTTGTGGCATGACACCATCATCGGCCGCCACGACTAAAACCGCGATATCGGTGACTTTTGCACCGCGTGCGCGCATTTCTGTGAAAGCCGCATGACCAGGGGTGTCGATAAAGGTAATCAACTTACCATCGGCGTTGAACTGATAAGCACCGATATGTTGGGTGATGCCGCCGGCTTCGCCTTCGGTGACACGGGCATGTCTAATCGTGTCTAACAAGGTTGTTTTGCCGTGGTCAACATGTCCCATAATCGTAACAACTGGCGGTCTTAATTTTAGATCCGCTTCGTCTTCTTTGATTTTAATATCTTCAAATCTGGTTTTATCGGTGGTACGGTCTTCTTTGATGGTCACATCATATTCTAGTGCCAGTAATTCCGCGGTTTCTTTGTCGATGGCTTGGTTTTGACTCGCCATAACCCCAAGACTCATCGCTTTCTTAATAACATCAGAAACCGGCAAATTTAAGCCTTTTGCGAATTCGGCGATAGTCATATTCGCTTTGTAGGTTAGTTCTTTGATTTTTGGGTTCTTCTTTTGGCGTTTGTTGGCCATGAAGACCACCTCTTTCTAACTTATAGTTTAATGGCACCCGCCTTCATCGCCAGCACTTTAACATCGGTTTTACCGATTGCTTGACTTAGGGTTTCGCCATCGTAGGTTGTAATCAGTTTAATGTCATAATAATGGGTTTTGTCTTTGATTTTTTTTGCGGTGTTTCCCGCGGTGTCATGGGCCATGAAAACCGTTAGGTTTTTCTGGGTTTTGATGGCTTCGATGGTGCGTTTGGCACCGATGATGACATCGCCCTTACGCATCGCAAGACCCAAAGACTTTAAGGTTTTATCGTTTGATAGCATCGAGTAAATCCTCATAAACTTGCGAATCAACATCCAGCCCAAAATGTTTGTTTAAGGCTTTTTGTTTTTGCGCTTTTTTAATCACATTGATATCTTTTTTGACATAAGCGCCACGGCCGTGCGCTTTGCCGGTCGGATCGACAAAAACATCGTTTGCTTTGTTTTTGACGACGCGAATCATCGAGCCTTTGGGCAATTGTTCACGGGTAAGGATGCATTGACGCAAAGGCGTTTTATGCTTCTTCATCCCAATCATCGCTTTCATCATAGTCTAGTGGGGTGTATTCGATGCCAGCTTCTTCGGCATCGGAAATCGATTTTATATCCATTTTCCAACCACTGGATTGTGCCGCTAGGCGGACGTTTTGTCCTTTCGACCCAATCGCTCCGGTAAAGTCTTCATCTTTAACAATCACAATCGCGCTTTTATCTTTTTGATTGAGATTGACACCGACAATTTGGGCTGGGGCCAAGGCGTTTTCTATTAAAACATCGGGGTCTTTTGACCAACGATAAAAACTAATGCGTTCGCCTTGTAAGGCCTCTTCAACTTCTTTTTTGCGGTTTGATTCACGGCCCAAACAAGCGCCGACAGGATCGACGTTATTATCGTGAGAATAAACGGCGATTTTACTACGAGAACCGGCATCTCTGGCCAAACCCATAATCTCGACGGTACCATCCATAATCTCAGGGACGACTTGTTCGATGAGACGTTTGACCAAGTTGCGATCGGTTCGAGAGACATAGACCTTTGGGCCTTTGGTGGTCATTTCGACTTTTGTGATATAGACTTTTAATTTCGCGCCAATACGCGCCTCATCACTGCGTAACAATTCTTTTCTCGGCAGTGAGGTCTCAAGGTTGTGTGAAAGATCAAGCGTCACAAAATCCTTGTTTAACCCAACGATTTCAGTGTTGATCATCTCGTTTTCTTTTTCTTTGAAAATGAGATAGACTTTTTCGCGTTCGAGTTGTTTTAACCCTTGGGTTAAAATTTGTTTGGCGCTGACCGCAGCGATACGACCAAAGTCTTTGGGGGTGATATCCTTGGTTAAGGTATCCCCAATTTTGATGCGCTTGTTTTGTTCGCGGGCGGCTTCTAAGGAAATTTGGGTTGTATCTTCGGGCTCATCAACCACAAGATAATCGGCGTATAATTTAATTTCGTCTTTGTCTTCGTTGAATTCAACGCGGGCGTTTTCGCTACTGTGGTATTCTTTTTTGTAGGCATTTAAAATACCGCGTTCTAAAATTTCAAGAATTTGTTCTTTTTCAAGGCCGCGTTCTTGAGCGATGATATCTAAGGCTTTATAAAAATCTTTTGCTTTCATGATGCATCCTCCTAAAAATCGATGGCGAGACGGATGTTCTCGATATCGCTTTGAAATATGGTGATGGTTTTACCTAATTGTTTGTCTAAAATTTCAACGCTAGCTTCTGTGGCGGAAACCAAGATGCCTTTAAAGGTTTGCTCGATGGTTTTGATATGAACGAGTTTGCCTTCGGCACGTTTTAATTCTTCTAGATTTCTAAGTTCGTGTTCCGCACCAGCTGAGGTTACTTCTAACATATAAGCATCATCGATTGGATTGAGTTCATCAAGTTTTTCTGAGAGTTGTTCACTAACTTTGACGCAATCATCGATGCCAATAGGCTCA
Source organism: Mollicutes bacterium (assembly GCA_003558105.1). GTDB lineage: Bacteria > Bacillota_I > Bacilli_A > Izemoplasmatales > Izemoplasmataceae > B1SED10-225. Next base: position 8,333 of record PWMS01000041.1, read on the forward strand.
ACTTGATCAATTTCAATAGAAAGGACGTGGTCTTTACCACGTTTATTGAAATTCAAGTTATAGAGGAAATAGCCCATCAATTCTACTTCTTTTTTGATTATTGCTTTGAGTTCTTCCATCGTATCGCCTCCGTTTTTGGCATAAAAAGAGTGGGTTTTGACCCACTCTTCTAACACATATGCAAGGGTATTGTAACATAACCTCTATGCTTTTGCAAGGGTTAATCCCTCAACAAAGGCTGCGTTTGTGTTATGGCGTGCATGATGATACTGCCAGCCACACCGACGTTGAGTGAGTCGATATTTTCTATGGGAATGGTGATTGTATCATCGAGTTGTGCGATCGTTTCTTTTGATAAGCCTTGACCTTCGTTCCCTAATACAAGCGCGAAAGGTTGCACGGGCCTCTTTGTTAGTGAAGCCTTTTGGCCAAGATGGGCGCCGATGAGGGTGTGGTTTGGGTATTGTGTTTTAAATGTTTGAATATCGGATATATGAATATTCAGTTTGAAGATGGCGCCTTGCGTGCTTCTTAGGACTTTTAGACTATAGATATCGGCGCTTTGGATAGACACCACCGTATCAAAACCAAAGGCAAGGGCGCTGCGAATTAAGGTCCCGACGTTGCCAGGGTCTTGGATATTTTCTAAGATTAAGACTTGCTTGCCCGCTTGGTCGGGTTTGGGTTTTTTGATGATGGCGGCCGCTTGGGGTTGATGGTCAACTTGTAATAAGTGTTTTAAAACGTGTGGCGAGGTCAACGTCGCCTCAGGATAATCGGGGTGCGGTTTTGTTAGGAAGATGGTTTTGATAAGCTTGGCTTTTTCGGCTTCTTCGATGAGATGAAAGCCTTCGATTAAAAGGCTGTCTTCTTGATCGCGGTATTTTTTCATATGCAGTTTTTTAGTCGTTTTAATGAACGCGTTTTGGATTGAGGTAATCATGGCATCACCTTCTTTAAGGCCTCTTGGACGCTCAAACCTTCCATGGTTAAATCAAGGGTGTCATCCGTCGAGATTTCTAACGTTTTTTTCGCTTGTATCATATCGTCTAATAACGTATCGTAGTCGAACAAGTATTCATAGCGGTTGGCGTAAAAATCGCGGGGGTTGGTGGCGACTTGGCTAGGGACATAAAGCGTACAACAATCTTCAAATGGCTTGATGGAGATTTTATAAGTATCAATCGCTTTGGCGATGGCGATGATTTCGCGTTTTTCCAACATCGCTAGAGGTCTTATAATCGGTAAATCAACCACTTTATCGGTTACTTTCATGCTTTCTAAGGTTTGAGAGGCGACTTGGCCGATCGACTCACCGTTGATGATAATGGGCGTGTGATCAAGGTTCGCAAATCGCTCGGCAACTCTCACCATCATGCGGCGCATAATGGTGATATGGTAGGGTTTGGGCACATAAGTCATAATCGTCTCATGGAGTTTCCCAAAGGGCATCATGTGTAAGACGATGCGGTTGTGCTTATGATAAACCGCGAGTTTTTTTGCGAGATCAACGGCTTTTTGAGCCGCTTCAATCGACGTGAGCGGACTCGATTCAAAATGCATCAATTCAACATCCACACCTTTTTTTATGGCCAAATAAGCCGCCACAGGAGAATCGATGCCCCCGGATAAAAGCGCGATGCCTTTTCCCATCGAACCCACAGGAAACCCTTCTAGGCCTTGAATTTTTCCAACATAGACAAAGGCGCGGTCTTTGCGAATTTCGATATTTAACATCTCATCGGGGTGATGCATATCGGCGGTTAAACCCTCGTGGTGTTTGAAAATATAGTTGGCCACGGCCTGACTGACTTCTAAAGAGGTTAAGGGATAGGTTTTATCGGCGCGTTTGGTATCGACTTTAATGGTTTTGTTTAAAGGGATGGTCTTGGCTCGATTTAACGCCGCTTCTTGAATGTTTTTAAGATCTTTGTCCACTGAGGTGATGATGGAAAAACTTAAGAGTCCCGGGACGGTTTTTAAAATGGGGATGATCGCGGATGATTCTGCGCCATTTAAATTTAGATAAAGCCGGTCATGACGATGCGCATAAGTTACGCGCGTATCGGAAATTTTTTCTTTGATGCGCTGGTTGGCTAGATCGACGAATCGTTTTTTGTTTTTGCCTTTCAAACTTAAATCGGCATATCGGATTAAAATCGCATCTTGCATATTTAACACCTCGAATTCCTTTTTATTGTATCATACCTATTGCAATTATCGCGAATTTTTAATATGATTTGAAAAGAGGTGATGCATATGTTTGTGGCGATTGAAAAAAGTCAAGATCAAAAAGAGAATTATACATTGATGTTACAGCATTTACCCTATTATATGAATAAACAAGACCCGATGGTAACAACCTTAGCGAACGCTGCGGCGGTGCTCAATTATTTTATCGACGATATCAACTGGGTAGGGTTTTATTTATACGATCAAGAAAAGCTTTACTTAGGGCCTTTTCAAGGGTTGGCGGCTTGTAGTGAAATCAAGCTTAATCACGGCGTTTGCGGCCAAGCGGCGGCGAAGCAAGAAACGTTGATGGTTAAAGATGTCCAGCAATTCCCCGGGCATATCACTTGTGATGCGAACTCAAAGAGTGAGATCGTCATTCCGCTTGTGAAAAACGGCACTTTAATCGGGGTCTTAGACATCGATGCGCCAAAGGAAAACCGCTTTAAAGATAGTGATCAAATCTATTTGGAAAAAGCGGCACGGTTAATAGTTGACAATCTATAGGCATTATCATATAATACTTGCGCATGCGTGATAAAGGCAGCTACATAATGTGTGTCGAATGCTTTGAACGATCCTGGAATATAGGGAACTGAGTAGTCTTTGCTGGCAAGATGAAACGTCGTAAATCGTTCTGACTTTGATAGGCTTATGCACTTCTTTGCGCAAATAATTTAAGGAGGTAATACGTATGGCACGTTATACAGGACCGCAATGGAAAATTTCACGTCGTTTAAAATATTCGACCTTAGAAAGCGGTAAAGAACTTGGTAAGCGTCCATATCCACCCGGGCAACACGGCCAACGCCGTGGTAAATTAAGCGAGTACGCCCTTCAGCTTCAGGAAAAACAAAAAGTTCGTTTCACTTATGGTTTAAACGAACGTCAGTTTAAAAAAACGTTTGATGAAGCGAAGAAACTTGAAGGTCGTCACGGTGAGAATTTCTTGTTTTTACTTGAAAGTCGCATCGATAATCTCGTCTATAGAGGTGGATTTGCGAAAACAAGACGTCAAGCGCGTCAGTTGGTTGCACACGGACACATTCGCGTCGATGGTCAAAAAGTTGATATACCATCATACCGCGTTAAACCAGGCCAAAGCCTTTCGTTAAAAGAACGTTCTGAAAAAGTTAGCGTTATCCAAGAAAATTTGGAAAACTTGGTGGAACGTCCTGATTTTGTCGAATACGACGAAGAGAAAAAAGCTTGCGTTTATAAGCGTTTCCCTGAGCGAAAAGAAATTCTAAACGACATCAAAGAAACGTTAATTGTTGAATTCTACAACCGTTAAGAAAAAAAGATAACGCCTTATCCAAAATTTTGGATAAGGCGTTTTTTATTTAGCTTGCGTTTTTAGCGGCTTCGACTAAGGTTAAGAAGTCTTGGGCATTTAAAGAAGCGCCACCGACTAGGGCGCCATCGATGTCTGGTTGAGCCATTAAATCATCGATATTGCCAGGTTTGACACTGCCGCCATAAAGGATTCTAATCGCATCGCCAACCGCAGGTGAATAGAGGGTTGTGATGACACGCCGAATCGTTTTAATCGTTTCTTCAGCTTGCTCGGGTGTGGCGGTTTTACCCGTCCCAATCGCCCAGATGGGCTCATAAGCAATGACAAGGTTTTTAACTTGTGTCTCGCTGAGATTGTGCAGGGCTTTTTTAACTTGAGCGCTCACATAAGCGTCGGTTTCATTTTGTTCACGTATCTCTAAGGATTCACCAACACATACGATAGGGATAATTTCATAACGTAAGGCTTGGTGAATTTTTTTATTCACGGACTGATCGGTTTCGTTAAAGTGTTCTCTTCTTTCAGAGTGACCGATAATCGTATAATCAACGCCAATATTTTCTAACAAAGCCGCAGAGACTTCGCCGGTAAAAGCACCTTCAGATTCTTCGTGCATGGTTTGTGCACCAATTCTTAAATGATCGCCTTGGCGTTTCACAAGGTCGCGTAAGATTGGGGCGGGTGGGCATACCACCGTCTCAACGTAGGTTTTGTTCGGTACTTTAACATTCACACTAAAGATGAACTGTAGTGCTTCATCGCGCGTTTTGTGCATTTTCCAATTGCCTGCGATGATGGGTTTACGCATGGTTTTTAACTCCTTATTCTAATAGTTTTTCGATTTCAAAAATCGCCGCTTCGGCATCATCGCCGTTTGCGATTACAGTAACATTCTCACCGCTAGGCACGGCCAAAGACATCAAACCGAGCACGCTTTTTGCATCGACGGTTTGATCGGCATATTCGAGCCGTACATCCGCTTTAAAATGAGAAGCGATATCGACAAGCTTAGCCGCGAGTTGTGCATGGATGCCCGCGGTACTTTGAATATGGATTTCTTTTTTCATGCTACATTCCTTCTTTCAAATGAATTAAGTTTCATCTATAATTTCAATACCTGGTAAGGCTTTACCTTCAAGATATTCTAAGCTTGCGCCACCGCCGGTAGAAATATGCGTAATCGCATCTTCATACCCAAGCGAGATTGCCGCCGCGGCGGAATCGCCACCACCTAAAATCGTGGTTGTATCTTTGAGGTTGGTTAGCGTTTCTAAAATCCCTAAGGTACCTTTGGCAAAATTTTCAAATTCAAAGACGCCGAGGGGACCATTCCATACAACGGTCTTGGCTTCTTTGAGCATGTCTTGAAACTTATCTAAGGTTTGTGGTCCAATATCAAGGCCCATTTCATCGGCTTTGATATCATCTCGGTTGGCCACTCTGATGGGGCCGTCGTTGCTGAATTCTTTTGTCACTTTAAAATCATCGGCCAAGACAAGTTTGTCTTTGCCTTTTTCTAATAAGCGTTTCGCCAAGTCGAGTTTGTCGTCTTCGACAACACTGGTCCCAACTTCATAACCTTGCGCTTTTAAGAAGGTATAGCTCATACCGCCACCGATTAAGACTTTATCGGCTTTATCGAGTAGGTTTTCAATGACACCGATTTTATCACTGACTTTAAGCCCCCCTAAGATCGCATAGAAAGGGCGTTTTGGATTCTCAACAGCACCGCCGATAAACTTGATTTCTTTTTCCAATAATAATCCGGCTGCCACTTCGTCGATGTTGCCAGCAATTCCGACGTTAGAAGCGTGGGACCGGTGCGCGGTGCCAAAGGCATCATTGACGAAAACATCGCCTAAAGAAGCCCAGTATTTGCCGAGTTCAGGATCGTTTTTCGATTCTTTATTGCCATCGATATCCTCAAAACGGGTGTTTTCAAACATCATCACATCTCCAACTTGTAAGGAAGCAACGGCCGTTTCTAATTCAACGCCTTTGGTATAAGGCACAAACTTGATGGGGCGTGCCAGTTTTTCACTTAAATCCTCTGCAATCGGTTTTAAAGATTTGCCTTCTTTGTCCGCTTCTTCTTTAATGCGGCCCAAATGGGAAAATAAGACAATTTTTGCGTTTTTTTCTAATAACGCATTGATCGTGGGGATCGCTTGACGGATGCGGTTGTCATCGGTGATTTTGCCATCGTCCATCGGCACGTTGAAATCAACGCGGACCAATACGGTTTTGCCTGTAACATCTAAATCTCGAATCGTTTTTTTAGCCATGGATTATTCTCCTTCAATCAATAATCATTCCACATGTATTATACTAAATTCTTGACACTTTTTCTATGAAAGGACTACTTTGAAAACACTTTCTTTGATAAAAGCGTTTTCATCATCGCAAAAAAAAGCGCGAGGGTCACCTCGGCGCGTTTTAATTTTTTTTGTATCTTTTGTAGGGGTCTATTGACTTTTAAGCGGGTCATGTTTTCAAAGATAAAAATGGTGGCCTGGCCTTGCGCTTTTACCGATAATACCTTTGTGACATTGATAGCGATGTTTGTTGGGTCTTGGAGATGCTTGGTTTGAATAAAACATAGATGCGCATCGATATAAAGGGGCGTGTTACGTTGATAACCGGTCAATTTTCGCATGGCTTTCTGACGACCTTCAAGTGTGGTTAATACCCCCATACATAGCGTATCTAAATACCGTTGTAGCGAGGTGTTTTTGATGATGCGCTTAGCGTTTGTGATGATTTCGATACCTTCATGATGCTTTTTAATATAATACATACACTCACCCTTCCCATCTTTAGGATACACGATGATCACAATCGTGCATGGAAACTTTTATAAAGAATTTTCACGAAAAAAGGCGTTCAGTTGAACTGAACGCCTCAAAGGGTTATGAGAAAAATTTATCGATAATATTTTCTGGGGTGAAGCCAAATGATTTAACGACGTCACTACCTTTTCCGGATTTGCCAAACGTGGTCATACCAAGGACATCGCGCGCATAGCGATACCACAAATGAGGGCTGCCAAGTTCGATGGCGATGCGTTTTTCACAGGTTTTAGGGATGATGGATTGTTGGTATTTTTCGCTTTGTTTCTCGAAATTTTCCATCGATGGCATCGCGACCACGCGGGTCTTGATGCCTTTTTCGTCTGCGAGTTTCGCTTGGGTATTTAATGCGAGTTCTACTTCGCTGCCTGTGGCGATTAAGATCGCCTCAAAATCCTTGTGATCTTTGACGATATAAGCGCCTTTTTTAAAGGTCGCATAATCGGGATGATGGGTCAAAGTGACGCCTTGACGCGTTAGGACGATAATACTGGGTCGGTGCTTTTCTTCTAAAGCGGCGCGAAGGGCGTGTTTGACTTCGGTATGATTACAGGGGCGATAGACGTTGATGTTGGGCATGGTTCTAAACATGGAGAGTTGTTCAATCGGTTCGTGGGTGGGGCCGTCTTCACCGACCGCCACGGAATCGTGGGTAAAGATAAAGGTAGAAGGAATTTCCATCAATGCGGCCAAGCGAATGGCTGGTTTCATATAATCGCTAAAGATGAAGAAGCCACCGGCGAAAGCTTTCATGTGATGAAGGACCATACCGTTGGTGATGGCGGCCATCGCATGTTCGCGCACGCCAAAGTTGATGTTGCGGCCTTTAGGCGTCTCTTTGGTGAAATTACCATCGATACCCTTAACTTTGGTTGAACCGGATAAATCGGCGGAACCACCGATCATTTCTGGGATGTGTTTTTGGGCTTTTGCGATGATGTCGCCCATCGAGGCGCGGGTCGCTTCACTAGAGCCGAGTTCTTTTTCAGCGATAAGATCATCTAAATTAATATTTAAACTGCGGTTGATGATTTGTTCGATCGCTTCAAAGGCTTTAGGGTAACGGGCGCTATATTCATCCATGGTCTCTTGCCAGTAGATATGGGCTTTTTCGTTTTTTGGCATGATTTTTTTGTTAAAGTCATCATAGACCTCATTGGGAACCTCAAAGGCATCATAAGGATAGCCCATCTCTTGGCGCATGGCATCGGTCGCTTCTTTACCGATGGGGGCGCCGTGGGCTTTTGATGTCCCCGCCACAGGCGAGCCTAGTCCGATGATGCTTTTGATTTCTATAAAGGATGGTTTATCGGTTTTTTTGGCGGTTTCAATCGCTTGGTCTAAAGCGGCGATATCATTGGCGTCGTCGATTTTCTGATAATCAAAGCCCATGCTTTTAACTTTGGCTTCGATATCATCACTGGTCGCATCTTCTGTGGGACCATCGAGTTGGATATCGTTGGAGTCAAATAAAACGATCAGACGTTCTAAGCCAAGGTGACCGGCTAAAGCCATACTTTCTAGGGCGACGCCTTCTTGTAAGTCGCCATCGCCACATAATGTATAGGTATAATGATCGACGATGTTTAAATCATCTTGATTGAAGCGTGCGCGTAAGTTTTTCTCCGCGAGTGCCATGCCAACGGCCATGCTAATGCCTTGACCTAAAGGGCCAGTCGTCGCTTCAACACCGGGGGTGTCGCCGAATTCCGGATGACCCGGGGTGTTTGAGTCTAGGTGTCTGAAGTGTCTCATATCTTCTTTAGAGACATCAAATCCGCTTAAGTGCAAGGTCGCATAAAGCAACGCAGAACCGTGTCCAGCCGAAAGCACAAAGCGGTCACGATCAAACCAATCGGGGGCGTTGGGGTTGATTTTTAAATGTTTGGTAAATAGTTGGTACATCACAGGGGCGGCACCTAGCACGATGCCAGGGTGTCCACTCGAAGCTGCGTTGGTCATATCAAGACCTAAAAAGCGTATCGCATTAATACTTTTTTCCATGGTATTACCTCTTTCTTTGACAGTATCAGTGTTATTATAACTTAAAGTTTCGCAAAATTAAACCCGGCAAAGATGAAAAAGAATCCATCAACCGATGGATCCTTCCATTTCAAGTTTGATCAGTTGATTGAGTTCAACTGCGTATTCCATCGGCAACTCTTTGGCAAAGGGTTCGATGAAGCCCATGATGATCATTTCTGTGGCTTCTGCTTCGCTGAGACCACGGCTCATCAAATAAAAGAGTTGTTCTTCGCTTACCTTTGAGACACTCGCTTCGTGTTGGACGGTGGCATCGTTGTTTTTTACGATATTGTAAGGTAAGGTATCTGAACTGCTTTCCCCATCTAAGATGATGGTGTCGCATTCGACGTTGCTTTTAGCGCCAGTGGCGTTTTTGGTGTGATGGATCATCCCGCGGTAATTGACTTTACCACCTTTGGCACTCATCGATTTACTGACGATTGAGGAGGTGGTGTTTTTACCGATATGGATCATTTTGGCGCCGGTATCTTGATGCATGTTTTTACCCGCAAACGCAATCGAGATGGTGGTGCCTTTGGCGCGGTCGCCTTTAAGAATGCAGGCCGGGTATTTCATGTTGATGCCACTGCCGATGTTGCCATCAACCCATTCCATATGGCCATCTTCTTCCACAAGGGCGCGTTTGGTAACCAAGTTGACGATATTAGCGGCCCAATTTTGAATCGTGGTATAACGACAATGGCCGCCTTTTTTAACGTAAATTTCCACGTTGGCCGCATGCAAGGAATCGGTGGTGTAAATCGGTGCGGTACAACCCTCAACATAATGTAAAGAAGCCCCTTCATCAACGATGATCATGGTGCGTTCGAATTGACCCATCTGTTCGCTGTTGATACGAAAATACGACTGCAAGGGTTTTTCGACTTTCACGCCTTTGGGTACATAGATAAAGGACCCACCACTCCATACAGCGGAGTTTAATGCGGAGTATTTATTATCATCGATCGGGATGACTTTGGAAAGATAGTTTTTAACAATGTCTGGATGTTCTTTTAAAGCGGTATCGGTATCAAGAAAGATAACCCCTTGTTCCTCGAGTTCTTTTTGCGTCGAGTGATAGACCGCTTCACTTTCAAATTGTGCGCCGACGCCGGCTAAAAACTTTTGTTCGGCTTCGGGAATGCCGAGTTTATCAAACGTGTTTTTAATCTCTTCAGGCACATCATCCCATGATTTTTCACTGCGTTCTGAGGGTTTGACGTAGTAGGTGATATCCTCAAAATTGACACGGCTTAAATCGGGGCCCCAAGTTGGGTTATGTTTTGTCTTAAATTGACGGAAACCTTCCAAACGGAAATCGAGCATCCACTGGGGTTCTTTTTTGATTGCGCTGATTTCTCTAACAATGTCTTCGGTTAAACCTCTGCCGGTGTCATGGAGACTTTTGGTTTCGGTTTTAAACCCGTATTTATAATCGCCGATAATTTGTTCGATATCTTTTTTGGTTTCATTGTTCATCTATTTCACCTGCTTTTTAAGGGTTTGTTCAAAGGCCAACCAAGCAATCGTTGCACACTTGGTTCGAGCGGGAAAATCTTTAACACCTTGATAGGCGATGGCATCTTCAAAATCAAAATTTTTGTCGTAGCTTTGATTGGTAATCATGTTGATGTAATTGCGCGTAAAGGTTTGCGCTTCTGCCACACTTTTATCCTTGAGCAATGTCGCTAAGACCGAGGCACTTGAACAACAGATGCTACAGCCCGTCCCTTCGTGTCTGATGTCTTTGACGGTGTTGTCTTCAATTTTACTTTGAATCGTAATATCATCACCGCATGAAGGGTTTTTAATGTGTTCTTTGATGTAGCCTTCCTCTGAGGTTAAGCCTTTGTGTCTGGGGTTTTTGTAGTGGTCCATGATAATTTGACGGTATAAGTTTTTTAAATCTCGCATGCTTGACCTCCTAAAATCCAGCGGCTTTAAAAAAGGCTATGGCTTCCTTGACGTTCTTGATAAAACGTTCCACATCCGCTTCAGTATTGTAGATATAAAATGCGGCGCGCAAGGTTGCGGGTACGCCTAAGAATTGAATCACGGTTTGGGCGCAATGATGGCCTGCGCGCAGCGCAATTTGATCTTCATCGAAAAAGCTGACCGCATCGTGGGGATGCACATCGTTTAGATTAAACGCGATAATGGCGGTTTCAGCACTCGGGTTGTAGACCACGACGCCTTCGATGTTGTTTAAAGCCTCTATCGTTTTGTTGAGCAAAGCTTTTTCATGGGCTTTGATATCGTCAAATCCGATGGCATCGAGATATCTAAATGCTTCAGCTAAGCCTAAAGCTTGGGCGATCGGGGGTGTGCCGGTTTCAAATTTATAAGGGGTGTCTTTAAAATGAGCGGTTTGTTTATCGACATAATCGTTCATATCGCCACCAAATTCAATCGGTTCCATCGCATCTAATAACGCTTTTTTACCGTATAATACCCCGATGCCGGTGGGCCCGCACATCTTATGGCCAGAAAAGGATAAAAAGTCACAGTCCATCGCTTTGACATCCACACTTTGATGTGGGACACTTTGCGCAGCATCGACGCTGACGAGGGCGTTTTTTTCATGAGCCAAGCGAATGATCTCTTCGATGGGGGTTTGATAGCCCATGACGTTGGAAACATGGGTTAAAGCGACCATTTTGGTGTGATCGTTTAAGACTTTTTTAAAGTTTTCAACGGTGATGCGCCCAGCTTTGGTCAGGGGCACAAAGACCAATTTAGCACCAGTTTTCTTGGCGACTTGTTGCCAAGGCAGTAGGTGCGAGTGGTGTTCAAGTTCACTGACGATGATTTCATCGCCTGGTTTTAAATTCGACATCCCATAACTGCTTGCCACGAGGTTTAAGGCGCTGGAAGCGCCTCGGGTAAAGATGGTTTCCGCAAAGGTTGCACCGATGTGATCGGCGATCGTTTGTCGTGCTTCTTCATATTTTTTTGTCGCTTGATAACTCAAACGATAGACGCCGCGATGCACGTTGACCGAGTAGTCGGTATAGTATTCTTTGAGGGCTTCAATGACGGGTTTGGGCGTGAGTGCTGAGGCCGCTGAATCCAAATAGACAAGGTCGTTGTTTTGAAAGACGGGAAAATCGTTTTTGATGTTGGCCTTTAACATGGGCAACCCTCCTTTGGTTTATTGCGTTTTTTGTTGCAGTAACCGTTGAAAGTGTTCTTTCATATCATCGTTTTTCATCAGGGTTTCTAGCGGTGCTAAATACCCTTTGATAATCAATCTTTGCGCATCTTTTTCACTGAGGCCACGACTCATTAAATAGTAGAGTTGTTCCTCATCGATACGACCGATGGCCGCACCGTGCGATGCCTCTACGTCGTATTCGTCAATTAGGAGTAAGGGATTGGCATCTAATCGCGCCAAAGGGCCTAAGACGACGCCTTTGTTGTGTTGGTGTGCATGGGATTGTTTCATGCCTTTATGAATTTTGCCAACGCCTTCAAAGACTAAAAAGCTGGTATCGGCGGCGACGCCGTATTGTTCGATCAAGCCTTCGGTATGTTTGGCGCTGTGTTCGATGAGACTTTTGATGATGGCTTCTTGGGCATCATTGGCTAAAGCAACGGTTTTTATCTCACCATAAGCCATGGGGCCTAAGAGGTTGATCCATGTATCTTGATGGGTGTTGCCGTGGCCCATTTGGGCGGTTTTATATAAGACGCGTGCGTTGTCATGTGCCCGCGCGATGCGGTGGATCGAAGAGACGGTGTTATGATCAAAATTAGCGATGCCGTGATATTCTAAAATAGCCGAGTGGGCAACCAAAGCTTGGCTCACCACATCGATGGTCACATCTTTTTGAGCGTGTAGGTATTCGTTATACGTCAAAAAAGCGCCTGCCTCGATCTCTAGGCTAATGTTGTGTTTTAAATCGGTGTCTTTTTGTAAGAAAAATACATGCAAGGGATGTGGGGATTGGTGGTGCTTAGGCACGTGAATATGAAGACGACAAGTCGCTTCTTTTTGGTTCTTTGAAACGATTGGATTATCACTTTCAAACGTCTTTATAAACGTTTGGTTATCTTCTAGGCGAATCGTGATTTTATCGTCTTTAACGGTGTTTTTGATGATGGTGCCATCTTGGATGATGATGACGTGTTTGAGCTGATCGATGAGTTCATGAACGATGGTGCCTTGAGTCGGGATCGCGTGGTCGGTTGCCATCATTTTTCCAACGCTTCTTTCGTCGCACAAGTGCCGAGTAGGATATCTTCTTTTTCTTCTGGAACGACGCGTTCATCCTCTATGCCAGCTTCTTCTTTGATCCAATCATAGCCTTCTTGGTCAATCTTGCGCATCAAATCGGTATCGCCACTTTTGACGATTCTGCCTTGCATCATCACATGGACATAATCGGCACTGATATAATCGAGTAAGCGTTGATAGTGGGTGATTAATAGTAAGCCAAGATCTTGATTTTTCATCGCGGTGACGTTATCGCCTACGATTTTAAGCGCATCGATATCCAAACCTGAATCGATTTCATCTAAAATGGCTATCTTGGGTTTTAACATGCGCATTTGTAAAATTTCGTTACGCTTTTTCTCACCGCCGGAAAACCCATCGTTTAAATAACGGTGCGGTAAGTTTTCATCCATTTTAAGGCTGGCCACGGCTTCATCAAGTTCACGGATAAAGGAAAACAGGCTGACGTTTTGACCTTCGTCCAAGCGCGCGTTCATCGCACTTTTAATGAAATCTGAATTGGTGACCCCAGGGACTTCCTGCGGACTTTGCATGGCCAAAAAGAGACCCGCTTTAGCGCGCTCATCGGTGGACATGTCTAAAACATTTTCACCATCTAAGGTGATGGTACCTTTGGTAACTTCATAACGGGGGTGACCCATAATCACACTGGCCAAGGTCGATTTACCGGTGCCATTGGGACCCATAATCGCATGGGTTTGGCCCCCTTTTATCTCTAATGATACGCCTTTGAGAATGTCTTGGTCTTCTACTCGGGCGTGTAAGTTATCAATTTTTAATATTGCCATAAAATAACCTCCTTAAACTCAAACATAATTGTAAATGAAATTAATGAATTTTGCGAATGATATGATATATTTTTCAAGAAAAAAGCCTTCTTTAGAAGGCTTGGGTTAATGAAATTCCTCGACGTTATGCCGAATGACGTTTTTGATGATGGTTAAGACGAATAAAGTCATCAGCGATAAGGCAATACCCAAATCATACATGCCATAACCAAAGATGATTCCGATAATGGCGCTTATCCAAAGCGTTGATGCGGTGGTCAGACCACTGATATAACCATTGGTCTTCAAAATGGCCCCGGTGCCTAAAAAGCCAATCCCAGAGACAATCTGTGCGACGATCCGTTGACGTTGTAAAGGGATGTCCATATATTCTAATAATTCCGGTTCGTTCGCTAAGGTTTCACGTACAAACATAATGGTGTCAAATACCATTTTTTGTTGGGCGATGGTTAGACCCGCCGCGCCAATCGCGACAAGCAAATGCGTGGTGAGCCCAGCAATCTTATTGCGGCGCTGTCTTTCAAAGCCGATTAAGCCGACAAAAAGGATCGTCAGACACAAGCTTTGTAAGATATAATTAAGATCCACTTCGGGATTCATCGCTAAGATATTTAGCATACGCATCACTTCTTTCTATGATAACAATATATTATAAGGCTTAAACCAAAAAAATGCAAGACTTCAAGGGGAATTATAGCCCTTAAAAGATAATTTGATAAAAAAAAGGTGCTTGGAATCAAGCACCTTTAGTGTGGTTTTATTCGCTGTAGTCCATCGCTTCATAGCGTTTGTACATTTTGTAGCGACGTTCGGCGTGGTCGCGGTTCATTTGAAGTAATTCGTCCGCTTTGTCTGGGTTGATGTCTTTGAGTTGTGCGTAGCGGGCTTCGTTCATGAGGAATTCATCGTAGCGATCCCATTTTGGCGCTTTAGAATCAAGCTGGAATGGGTTTTTGCCTTTTTCTTCTAAGCGTGGGTCATAACGGAAGGTGGGCCAATAACCACTTTCAGTAGCCAGTTTGGCTTGCATTGCGGAGTTTCCAAGACCGCCTTTAATTTTGTGGGCGATACAAGGTGAATAAGCAACCACGATTGACGGGCCGTCATAAGCCTCGGCTTCTTTCATTGCTTTTAAGACTTGTTGTTGATTAGCGCCGTGGGAGACTTGCGCAACATAGACATGGCCGTAAGACATCGCCATGGCGGCTAAGTCTTTTTTCTTGCCCGATTTACCTGCAGCGGTAAATTGTGCAATGCTTCCTGCGGCGGCCGCTTTGGAGGATTGACCTCCGGTATTGGAGTATACTTCGGTATCGAGGATGAGAATATTGACGTTGTCTTTGTTGGCGATGACATGGTCTAAGCCACCAAAGCCAATATCGTAAGCCCAACCATCGCCACCGATGATCCAGTTGGATTGTTTCACGAGATATGGGGCTAAGTCGAGTAGTTCTTCTTTTAAGTCTTGATCGCTTAGTTTTTCAATGAGCGGACGCATTTCTTTGGCTAGTTCAAGCGTCTTATCACCATCGGTGTTTTCGGCGATCCAAGTGTTGAAGAGTTCTTGTAATTTTTCTGGGAATTTATCTTTGTTATCTAGGTATACGTTTTGCAGACGGACGCGGTGTACTTGTTCAGCGTGATGCATGCCGTAACCAAATTCCGCGTTGTCTTCAAAGAGCGAGTTCGCCCAAGCAGGACCGCGGCCTTCGGCGTTGGTGGTATAAGGCGTCGCTGGGAAGGAACCGCCATAGATTGAGGAACACCCCGTTGCGTTAGCGATCGTCATACGGTCACCAAAGAGTTGGGTCACGAGTTTCACATAAGGGGTTTCACCACAACCGGCGCAAGCGCCAGAAAATTCGAAGAGTGGTTTGGCAAATTGTGAATTTTTCGCATTGGTCATCTTAACTAAGTTATCTTTAGGGGTAACCTCATTAAAGAGATATTCCGAGTTTTTAACTTCGCCTTTTTCAATTTCTTCGCCGATTGGGCTCAACTTGAGGGCTTTTTCAGGTTTGGCCGGACATACGGAAACGCAGACGCCACAACCGGTACAATCGAGCGTAGAAATTTGAAGTTTGTATTGCATATCGTCGATGCCTTTGCCTCTGGCATCTAAGGTTTTCATGCCTTCTGGGGCGTCTTTCATCTCTTCTTCGGTTAAGAGGAAAGGACGAATAACGGCGTGAGGACAGGCGAAGGCACATTGGTTACATTGAATACAGTTTTCTTCGACCCATTCAGGCACATAGTTGGCAATGCCGCGTTTTTCATAAGCGGTTGAGCCATTGATCATGGTACCATCGTAGTAATCTTCAAACGCGCTGACAGGAAGATCGTAACCTTTGATAGCATTGACGGGTTCAGCGATTTCTTCGACGTATTTTGGTTTGCTGGCTTCTTTTGGTTTTTCTTCGTCTTTTAAGTCTTTCCAGCTTGCCTTAACTTCGATTTCATTGAGACCTTCTTTACCTGATTCGATAGCACGATAGTTTTTCTCAACAATCTCATCACCGAAACGGCCATACGCTTTTTCCGCGTATTCTTTCATCAATTTTTGGCCTTTATCATAGCTCATGATGTGTTCGTTTAAGGCGAAAAATGCCGATTGCATAATGGTATTGATACGCTCGCCAAGACCGATATCTTCAGCGATTTTCACGGCGTTGATGGTATAGAATTTAATGTTGCGCTCAGCCATGATGCGTTTATATTTGTTGGGCAGATAGTCTTCGATTTCTTCGCTAGATTTAATGGTATTTAACAAGAATGAGCCATTCTCACGGATACCATCTAACATATCGTATTTAAAGAGATAGGAATCTTTTGAACACGAGACAAAGTGGGGATGGTTGACTAAGTACGTGGAACGGATTGGTTTTTCTGAGAAGCGCAAGTGCATACGGGTAACGCCACCGGACTTTTTCGAGTCATACGATGAATAGGCTTGCGCGTAAAGATCGGTGTTTTCCCCGATGATTTTAATGGTGTTTTTAGAGGCTCCAACGGTACCATCGCTACCAAAACCGAAGAATAAAAGTTCCGTGGTCGATGGGTCGATGGCGCTAATTTCTTTGGGAATATCTAAGGATGTTTTATTGACATCATCGTTGATACCGATGGTGAAACTGTCTTTTTGATCGCCTTTTAAGTTGTCAAAGACGGCTTTAATTTGTGCTGGGGTGGTATCTTTTGAAGACAGTCCGTAGCGACCACCAACGATTTGTGGCGCATCTTTTTGACCATAGAATACACTTCTAACATCGAGATAAAGCGGTTCGCCAATTGAACCGTTTTCTTTGGTGCGGTCCAAGACGGCGATGCGTTTGACGCTTTTTGGTAGGGCATCTAAGAAATATTTGGTGCTGAAGGGACGGTAAAGATGAACGGTTAAAAGACCGACTTTGCGGTTTTCTTCTTTTTGTAAGTAATCGACCGTCTCTTGGATAGCCTCTGTGACAGACCCCATCGCTACAATAACGTCTTCAGCGTCCTTATCGCCATAGTATGTGAAAGGGGCATACTCTCTACTGGTCACTTTAGAAATTTCTTTCATATAGTCATTGACGATATCGGGCACACCGGGATAGAATTTGCCTTGTAATTCGCGCGCTTGCATGTAAACATCATCGTTTTGAGCACTACCGCGGGTAACGGGGGTTGATGAGTTAAGTGCACGTCGTTTGAACTTGCGCACAGCATCACGATCAAGTAAACGATCGTAGACTTTATAGTCCATGACTTCGATCTTGTTTACTTCATTGGATGTTCTAAACCCATCGAAGAAGTGTAAAAACGGTACGCTTGATTTAATCGCCGCCAGATGGGCGATACCAGCGAGATCCATGGTTTGTTGGACCGAACCGCTTGCGAGCATCGCAAAACCAGTTTGGCGGGTGGCCATGACATCTTGGTGATCCCCAAAGATGCTTAACGCTTGAACCGCGATACTGCGCGCCGCAACATGGATAACACCAGGCAGTAACTCACCAGCGATTTTATACATGTTTGGCATTTTTAGTAAAAGCCCTTGTGAAGCGGTATAAGTCGTCGTCAGAGCGCCCGCTTGAAGCGACCCATGAACGGTCCCTGCTGCCCCTGCCTCCGATTGCATTTGGATGACTTTAACAGGCATGCCAAAGAGATTTTTCTTCCCTTGTGACGCCCATAAGTCGGTGTGTTCAGCCATAGGTGAAGATGGGGTGATTGGATAAATCCCTGCGACTTCAGTAAACGCATAAGATGCGTGCGCGGCCGCTTGGTTCCCATCCATTGACTGGAAAACTTTTTTATTTGACATCAAAATACCTCCATTTTAAAAAATTGATTGTCTGTTGTCATACAAATTTATTATACAATAAACGATAGTGTTTCACAACGCCAAATCGTGAATGAAAGAAAAAAAGAAAACACTTACATCGGCAAGTGTTTTCGCTATTTAGAAATGTGGGTGGGTTATTTCAATTTAGCCAAAAGGCCTTCGGCTTTGGTCAAATACATATCGGCGACTTTGTCGAAAGGAACCTTTAAATCTTCGGAGAGGCCAATCCTATCTTTATATAAAGCGACATTATGCCATTGTAAGCATTGATAGACACGCCAAAGGTAAAGGCGTTTATAATCGATATACGTTGGGACCTTATCTAGGTAAATCGGCAAAAGCGCGATCGCGTGATCAAAGTTATTATTGCCAAAACAAGCGATGTCATAGTAAGGGTCGTTGTTGCCGGTGAATTCCCAATCCATCAGTCTTAAACTACCGTCTTCTGTTTTAACGAAGTTTGATACTTGTGAATCGCCATGCGCTAAGGTTTTTTCAAACTGTTCTAAGAAGGGACGATATTTCAACCAAAGTTCTTTGAGTTCAACATATTTAGCATCATGGGTGAAATCAAATCGTTCTAGGTGTGATTCATAAAACGCTAAGCGCTCAAAAGGGGCGTAATCGTGTTGGCTTTTTAAGCCGCTTTCATGCAGGGTTTTTAAAACCTTGGCCGAGGCTTCTAAATAATCAAACGGACTGAGTTCATGCATCGGGGTACCTTCGATATATTTAGCGATTTTAACGCCGGTTTCGACGTTGGTATAGACCGTTTCGTTGTTGAGGTTTAAGGGGTCGATTAATTCAAGATGGTAGGCTTCGGTATTACGATCAACAAATTTTTCAGCCTTTTTGCCAGGAATACGGAAGGTGTATTTTGTCCCTTCAACCTCGATGACGTAGGTGAAGTTTGACATGCCACCCAACAAGCGTTGAACGATGTTGATGGCATCGGGATTGGCCTTAAAAACATGGGCGCAAGTTTCTTTGATGTAGTTGCTATGATCCATAGTTATACACTCCTAAATTTTAATGATATGGGTTGGTTGATGTTGTTTAGCCACGGTAACCTCACAGTGGGCTAATGATAGCTCATAAGCGTTAAATATATCGCTTAAGGTATCGCGGGCATGCTTTTCGGTGTTGCATTCTTCTGAAGGATGGGCTAGGACAATGTTTTTCGTGCGGTCACCGATTAAGCGTGTTAGATAATAAGCGGCATCGTCGTTGGATAAGTGGCCTTTGATAGAATCGATGCGTTTTTTAAGGTAATGGGGTCTAGTGGAATCAAACAATAAGGCCACATCATAGTTTGATTCTAACACGTAGCCTTCCGCATTGGAAATTTTATGAAAGACTTGTTCGTCAATATAGCCCGTATCGGTGATATAAACGAGGCGTTTGTCATCTTCTTGAATAACGAAGCCCAGTGAATCCACCGCATCGTGTGACGTGGAAATCGGGGTAATGATAAGGTCTTGAAGCATGAAGGGGACATCCGCTTCTATTGGTAAGGTTTCATGAACGATGGGGAGGGTATGCTTGATTTTTCGGTAGGTTTTTTTTGTGGTATAAATCGGTGTATGGATTTGTTTGACAAGTTGGAAAAGGCCTTTCGTGTGATCGCTGTGTTCGTGGGTTAACAAGACGCCGTCGATACGGTCAAGTTCAATGTTGTGGGATTCTAAACGTAATTTGAGTTGACGAAAAGAAATACCCGCATCAATCAACAAGGTGGTGGATTTTGTTTTAATATAGGCGGCGTTACCTTTTGAGCCACTTGCCAGTATGATTATCTCCATGATGTCTCCTCCGTTTCAAAAACCATTATACACGATAAATTTATTCTGGCAATAAAAGATGCATGTGAAGGAAAGATTTGTGTACTTAGCGTTCTTTTAATTTGGTGTGATTTTAAGTTGTGTTATAAGGATATAAGTGGTAATATATATATTGCGTATTTATTATTAAGGAGTGATTTTACAAGATGGAAGCAAAAATTATAAGACGTGCTTTGGTAATTTTAGGTATTATCGTGTTTGTCATTGTGGCCTCAGTTGCTTGCAATGCGATTGCACGTTCTGAAACGAACCCAGAAATTACCAACCCTGATGATGTATTTATGACGTTTGGTAATGTTGAGATTACCAACGACATGTTATACGAAAGAATGAAAGTCGATGATGGTTTAACTCAGCTCATCAATCATATCGATCAAACCTTGTTGGCTGAATATATGGAGGCCGTGTCGGAAGACGAAATTGAAGCTGAAATTTTAGCGCAAACCTATGGCACGACCGATGCAGAAGAGATCGATCTTTTAAGCGATTTTGAAAAAGCTGAAATGGAACAAGATTTCCGCGATGGCTTGATCGTATCTGGGTTTAACCCAGACGATGAAGACAACGTCGAAACCTTTATCCGCATGGTTTTAGCGCAAGAAGGCTATACCAAGGAACAATACCGCACCACCGATGATGAAAGTAATTTCTATATCACCATGGGTGATTTAGAACAGTTTTATAACGACTATGAACAAGGCACACTCATCGCGATTCCGTTGCGTTTTTTCAATGCAGATGAGCGCGACAGTGTCTTCAATCATTTCAATATCGTACGAAATTTTGAAGGTGGCTTTGGCCGCTATATCGGTGATGAAAACATGGAAGAATTGGAAGAAGATGATTTCACCGAAGATAATACTGAAACTTTGGATGATGATCAAGTCCGTGTGATTTTCATCGAAATCTATAATTACTTAAACCAACACCGTGAAGCGATTGATTCCAACGCCAGTATCGAAGATTTAATCGCTTGGGATCATGATTATTTCCGTTTCAATCAAGGCGAATTACAAGCATTAGCGACTGAACGTCAAGATGAAGATTTTACGCCTTATACCGATTTAAGCACCTATTTGTTTGAGGATCTTAAAGATGCCGAACAGCCGTATTCTTTACATCCTACCACGATTCGCGGCGAAAGATATTACTTCTACGCTTTAGAATATGAGGATGTTGAGGCTTTTGAAGATTTAAGTTTGCAAGAAGATATCTTCCCCTTACGCGATCGTTATATCGATACCTTAGTCGGCGATGATCAAATCGATCAAGCTTTGTTTGATTTGCACCGCGAGAGTGACTTGAAAATTTATGATTCCTTACTCGCAAGAGCCTATCAAATGCGAACAGGTTACGACGGCTATGTCGAAGGCGAACGCAAAAGCGATGTCATTGCCACCTTTGGCGATCATAGCTTAAGTGTCGATGATTACTTTGAGGCGATGGCAGAAAACGTCGGCGCCGCCACAGCCCTTAACATCGCGCAAACCAAATATATGTTCCAATCGGATTATTTTGAAGATCTTTATGGTTCTAGACGCAGTGTTTGGAACAACAATTCTGAGATGATGAAGATGCACCGTGATCATGTTAGAGAAGAAAAAAGTATATTTAGCAGCGGTGCGTACGCACAATTCGGGTTAAACCCTGAAGCGATTTCTTGGACAGAATATCTCCACATGTTCGGCGCTGGACACAACATCCGTCAATACTACCGTCAGATGCAGGGTTATCAACCGATGGCGATGTATAGTTTCTCACAACGCGATCATTTTGCGGGCGAAGAAGCCTTACTTGAACGGATGGTCGAGCATATCTTGCGTTATGATATGATCTATGATCAAAGCGATTATGATTTAATTCATGAACTTGTCACAGAACAATACGAAAACTACTTTAACTTATCGGTCGAAGAATTGTTACTCTTTATGGATGATGATTTTGATTTCACTCCCGATAATTATGAAGAGATGTTAGAACACCTCGAAGCGCCTGAGCGTGATCAATTAGAATCGTTACATGAGGCTTTATTCGATACCATTCAAACGATGATAGATGAAGAAGAGATGAGTCTTGAAGACATTATTGCTGAGTATAAAACCGCCTTGCGTGGTGAAGATGAAGACGACGAGGATTATTCCGTTTGGGCCCGCTTTAAAAACGCTGGTTGGCGTCTTGAACGCAATGACTTGGGCACACTCAACTTCCGCAACACCAGAAATGAGCCCGAAGCGTTTGTAGAGAACTTACAAGCCCTCTATCAGATGATGCTTGATGACGATGATTTAGAAACCTTAGAAAGTTATGTTATCACCCATGGTGGTGTTCACTTTAAACTAGTCGAGCGCGGCGAAGATTTCGATAGACCTTCTGCTCGTGATGATGATAATGATTCTAATATACCTTCCATCGATCAACTTCAAAGATACACCAGAATGCTCGTTTCACGCTTCCAAAACAAACCTGCCGGTATCGTCTTTGAAGAAGATGTAGAAGCTGCTTTAGAAATGTTCTATCAACCGGCATTGAATCGGATTATCTCTGATTATCATTTCGATATTCTGATGATCGATTACCTCAATGAACAAAACTACAGTTTCACCCATGATGATGCTTATCATAAAAATAGACTCGAAGCGCTTTACGATGTCTATCACCGCATTTTATTTCCACACAAATATGAGTAAATCATAAAGACCGATTCGTTTGAATCGGTCTTTTTTTTTGCATGAAAAAAGCCCTGAAAACAGGGCTTAAATCATTAATCATCTTTGTTTTCGTTGTCATCCTCGCTGTCGGATGCTTCGTCATCGTCACCTTTTTGTTTAATCGCTTCAACTTCGAGTTCTTCATCTTCTTCAGGTACGATTTCTTCCTCTTCTTCCTCTTGTGGGTAAGAGATTGAAATGACGATTTTATCTTCAGGATCTAAGACTTTGAAGCCTTTAGGGAGATCTAAATCTCTAACGTATAAGGCGTCGTTACCTTCTAAGCCTTCAACGTCAAGTTCAAAATGGGAGATACCTGAACCGGCAGGGAATTCGGTGTCAACGGTGTTACTGATTAGCTCAACGATAAGTCCGCGGCTTTCAACTTCGCTTTGGTTAAGGACTTGGACAGGAATATCAGCGGTAATCTTGTCTGTTTTGCTGATTTTTTGTAAGTCGAAATGGACGACGTTGTTTTGACGCAATGGGTCAACTTGGACTTCTTTGAAATAAACTTGGTGTTTTTTGCCATCGAGCGTCATTTGAAACGTCATCGATTTTCCGTAGTTTGAATAGGCCTCCGCAAAATCTTTAAATGAGGTTTGAATCGGGGTTGATTTTAGCGCTTTGCCGTAAACAACACCGGCGACCTTTTTCTCTTCGCGAACGTCTTTGAGTTTCGCCGTTCTAGTTTCTGCTTTCATCGAATTTCACTCCTTAAATATTCACAAAAATGCCCCAGGGGACATAATTCTTTAATAGTTTAACACAAGGGTTTGATTTTGTCTATTCATTTATTTTTAATCTTGGATTTGTAGAAACGCTCACGGTCGATCACCGCAAGGGGCGCGGTAAACTCTCCTGCTTTTGTCTCGGCCAAGGCTTCGCCTAAAACCGCAAATTTAGAATCGATATTATCGATGAAATGTAAGGCTAAAGCCTCGGGGAGATTGGGTTTTTTGGGAGAACCAAAATTGCCGTAATAATGATGCGATAAGATCATGTGTTGCAAGAGTAAACGTTCTTCGCTTTCGTAAAGACCGAGTTCGCGGGCGGCCTCAGCGACCGCGACCGTGCCCATGGAGATATGACCAAGCAAACGGCCCTCCGTGGTGTATTCAGGGGCATGAGGGTTGGACAATTCCACGGTTTTAAACAAGTCATGTAGGATGATCCCAGCGATGAGGAGATCTTGATTTAAAAATGGGTAGGTTAAGACCAAACCATCGACCAATTTCAACATGGTCGCGGTGTGGTGGGCGACACCGCCAATGTAGGCGTGATGAAAACGTGTGGCGGCTGGATAAAGGTAGAAATCTTTTTCATAACGTCTAAACAAAGCATCGGTGATGGCTTTAATCGGGGTGTCTTTCAGTGTTGTTAAATAGCTTTCAACGGTTTTTTGAATCGCTTCGATATCTTTGGGTGCGTAATCGTAAAAGATGCTCATGATGCGTTCTTTCTCTTTTAAGGATAACGCACAATCGTTTAAGTGTTGATGGTGTTTAACCAAAAATTGTTCGCGGTTTTTAAATTCAATGGGTTCGCATTCAAAGTAATAGACCTCACCTTCATGGATGGTAATATCTTCATCGATGCGAAGGGTACGGCGGCTTTGATCTTCTAAAAGCACGCTTAACGTATTGGTCTCATAAGTGGTTTGATTGTAAGCGTCTATTTTTGCATAAAAATTATTCATAGTATCACCGTGATTTCTTTAATTTTAGGATGGTGGTTGAAATATCGTTTAAGGTTATTTGTTTAACCTGGGTTTTTGTCTGGTGTTCCGATTGATAGATTATATCAAAGGCATCATCGAATGTAAAGGTTTCTTCCTTTGTATTATTTTTGAAAAAGATGATGAGGTGCGTTTTTTTATCGGCCATCTCATAGATGATTGTGCCGCTTTCTTTGTGGCGAGCATGGGTTTTTTCTTCAACGTCATAAGGGGTTTTTAAACGCAGAAGTTTTTCTTGTTTACGGATTTTAAGCAAGGTTTTAAAATCTTCGATATCGCCTAAATGTTGGTCTTTGCGTTGCCAATCGATTTGATTGATGGCATCGCTACTTTTATAGGAATTACCGTGGTTTTGTTTTGTGCGGTAAAATTCTTGACCAGCATGAATGAAGGGAACCCCTTGCATGAGTAAAACCATCGAGGTCGCCAGTTTTTGGACCTTTAGGCGTGTTTTTTCGTTATGTTCCGACATCGCGGTTGCGGTTTTATCATAAAAGGTATGATTGTCGTGACATTCGATGTAGTTGATGGTTTGAGAAGGGTATTTCATCGCTTTTTGGTTGGGGTTTAAACCACGGATTAAATGTTTTAACGTTGGGGTGGCTTTATCGCCCATCGCATACCCTTTAACTTTTAATTTAAAGGTTTCGCCTTTGATGGTTTCTCTGACTTTATCGTTAAAAAAACCGATGTTGAATAACACATTAGCGTTTTGCATATGGCATAATGAGGCTTTTGTGGTACTACCACCCATCTGCCAGCCTTCACCATATAACAAGATATGGGGTGAAATCTTCTCGAGTTTTTGGCGGATGATATGCATCGTGGTGGTATCGATTAAGCCCATTAAATCAAACCTAAAGCCATCAACACCGTAAAACTCAACCCAGTGTAAGACTGAATCGATAATCATTTTACGCACCATTTTATGCTCGGTGGCTAAATCAGAATCACAACCGCTGGCGTTGGTTAAAACGCCGTTGTGATCGACGCGGTAAGCATAACCAGGGATCATCAGACCAAACGGAAAGGTAGCGGTGTTATAAACATGGTTATAAACGACATCCATAATCACATTCATATCATTTTGATGTACGGTATCGATCATCTCTCGTAATTCGATGATGCGTTGGTAAGGATCATCAGGATGAAGCGTAAAAGAACCTTCTGGGACATTGTATTGACTGGGGTTATAACCCCAGTTATAAGCAGACAGACGATCACGCTCATCGACGCCTTCAAAGTCATACATCGGAAGGATTTGTAGGTGGGTGACCCCTAAACCTTTCAAGTAGTCAAAACCGACTGGCTCACCTTTTTTGCTTTTTAAATCGGTTTTTGTAAAAGCTTTATAAGTTCCTTTTTCTGCGCCAACATCTAAAGCGACCGAGAAATCGCGAATGCTCACTTCATAGATAATGGCGTTGGTGGGATGATGGGTGTCAAAAGGTCTACGGTTTTTAAGCGGTGGTAATTTATCTTTATCGATGACGTAGTTGTATTGACCATTGGCACTGGAGCTGATCGCGTATGGATCGTTAAACCGTTTCTTCTCACCATTTACATAGGCTTCAAAAAGATACGCTTGTTGATCTAAATCGCCTTCAACTGTAAGTTCCCACACCCCTTGATTGGTGTAGTGCATGGGATGTTTTATCGTCTCACCATCTTTAAATAAAAGACAGTTGACTTCTTTGGCTACCGGTGTCCAAAGTTTGAACGTGGTCGCTTCTTTTGTGTAGCTAAAGCCTAGATCATCGCCGTCATAATAATAGAGCTCATCAAAAAGTTCGGTTCTGACAATTTCACCCGAATAAAGCTCGGTTTTCCGATCTTGATTATCGATGAGTTGATAGTACTCGTTTAAAAAAATAAAGCCTTTGAAATGTAAGGTGTATTTGATCGCATCATCCAAGGTTTTTTTGGAGATTAAACTCAAGCGTAAACTTTCTTTTTCACTGACAACTTTAAATTTGGTGGCTTCGGGATACGCTTCTTCTTTTGGCACGAGGTAACTGATTTCGTGGAATCCTTCTAAAAAGGCTTTTCTTGACATATTATTCACTCGCTTTTAGGGTTTGGTGGATTTTTTTTGCTTCGTTGATTAAAGGGCTTTTCTGGTTGGGAATGTCTCGGTCTAATACCTTATGGATCAAGGCTTCTAAGATCATGGCAATATGGGGTTTATAATCAATGTTGAGCGCTTGAAGTAAATCTTTTCCGTTGATCGCTAAGTCGCTTCTTTTGTGCAGCGTCAAGTTTTGATTGAGCGTTTCGATCAGCGATTGTTGATCGGCATAGCCTAAAAGCACATTGATGCGGTTGGCAAAAAGGCAAGCTGATGATCCAAAATCAAAGATATGTTTTGGTTTGAAGGAATCTTGGGCGGTTGCTTCATGCAATTGCTTTGTATCTTTCATGGTTTTAATGTGTTTATTCGACAAGCGGAATTGTTCAAGTTCAAGGGTGTTATGGATGTAAAATACCGTAAAGGCTTCTAAAGCCCCATAAGGTTTATCCAATGTTTTTAAACACGCAAAGGCTTGGGTTAAAGACAAGGCGGACAATACCTTCGTTTTAGTCATATCCGCAATCACAGCTTTTGTATAGGGGGCATCAAGCAGTTTAAAAAGTTCATCTTGAATGCGTTCAATCGCAATTTGATTTAAAAGCTGGTGGTTTTCTTTAATCGCCGCTAAGGTGGCTTTAGCAATCGTAAAATTTAGTTGCGCTTTGAAGCGAAAGGCGCGCATCATGCGTAAGGCATCTTCTTCAAAGCGTTCGACAGGATTGCCGATGGTTTCGATTACGTGTTGTGATAAAGCGGCTTTGCCGTTATAATAATCATAAATACGCCCATCTTTATCCATCACCAATTGGTTGATGGTAAAATCGCGACGCGATAAGTCTTCTTCTAAACTTTTTGTGAAGGTCAATTCTGAAGGATGACGGTGATTGTCGTATTTTGTTTCTTTGCGATAGGTTGTCACTTCATACGGGGTTTTCTCAATTAAGACCGTGATGGTCCCAAAGGCAGCCCCCGTTTGGATGGTTTTTTCAAATAGCGCTTCAATTTGGTATGGTTCAGCGTCCGTTGTGATATCGACATCTTGAATCGGGCGTTTCAAAAGGAAGTCGCGTACCGCGCCTCCAACAAAATAGGCTTGATAGCCGTGGTCCTGTAATCTTGTTAAAATTTTAACGC
>PWMS01000023.1 GCA_003558105.1 Mollicutes bacterium
CCTAACCATTCATCCTATCCACGCCGGTTAAACCATCGATCAAGACAGCTTAAAGAAGCGCTTAAAAGAGGACTACATAAGGCTTTTTCGTCCACACAAAGCCAAGAAGAAGATGAATTTAACATTATTAGTGGCTTTTTTAAATATAAGACAACCGGCGCCGCCTTTAATTATTTTAGGCGCAATATCCAGACAAACCCTAGCGTCTTCATCCTTTCACCCCACTTCACATATCCTCGTCGTACACAAGCAAAAAGGGCGTCTTTTTATGACATTAAGGCTGATAACTTATTACTATAAAGGTTTATAAATAGCGATTTCCCGGTTATTGATAAGCATGATGGGGCTTTGTTCAGCAACGTAATTGAAACAGCAAAAAAAACGTGGCCTTAGCAATTCATCGACGCCATGAACCCTTTATTGCTTTAAGAGCCTTACCTCTCATCGAAACTTTGTGTTATGATATAATCCTAGCGTAAACTTTAAGAAATGAGGCTATCCCATGGAAGACTTAAAACAATTAAGAGAAAAGATCGATGGCATTGACAAAGAAATTGTCAAGCTTTTGCATACACGTTTTGATATCGTTAAGCAAGTAAAACAGATTAAAGCTAGCCATCGTGTGCCTATCTTGGATTCAAAGCGTGAAGAGATAATCTTAAAGCGCTTTGAACAAGAACCCTACAAGCGTGAAATTACGGCTGTTTATAAAGCGATTCTAACCGTAAGCAAAGATCTACAAAAGGTGAAGTGATAACATGTATGGTCTATTAGGAAAAACCTTATCGCATAGTTTTTCTTCGGAAATACATAAAGTCTTAAACCCTTCGCTTTCCTATGAATTATACGAAACCAACGATATTGAGTCGTTTATCCGTAACGTCGCTTTTGAAGGGTTAAATGTTACCAATCCTTATAAAAAAGATATGCTTTCTTTACTGGATGAATTAGATGAATCTAGCGCTAAAACCGGGGTTGTTAATACCGTTAAAAAAGAAGGCCATCAGTTAAAAGGTTTTAATACCGATTATTTAGCGCTTAAAACCCTCATGAACCTATCCTTTCAAAACCGTACGAACCAAAGCGTAGGAATACTGGGAAATGGCGCAACTATGCGGAGTGTAAAACAAGCTTTACGAGATTTAAACTACCAAAATATCACGGTTTATGCTCGCCATCCAGACCCGGGTGAACACCCGCTAAGTGAGCTTTCGGACCGGCATGAGATTTTAATTAATGCGACACCCGTCGGTATGTTCCCGCATAATCATGACACCATGGCTGAGAAGATTCAAAACTTTCAACATCTAGATATCGCGATGGATTTGATCTATAATCCTCTTAAAACAAATTTTTTATTGAATGCCCAAAGCGCTGGGGCCAAGGTTTTTAACGGACTTCCCTTACTTTTCTTACAAGCCGCTTATGCGCAAAACATCTGGCTTGATCGTCCGATTCCTAAAGATTGGCAATCCGAAGTAGACGCCTTTGAAAGCGAATTGAAAAACATTGTTTTGATCGGCTTACCTTTTAGTGGGAAATCTCATTACGGCTATTTGTTGGAAAGACACATGAATAAAAAATACATCGATATTGACCGCTTGATTGAAGCTAAAGCCAACACAAAAATTGAAACGATTTTTCAAACCATGGGTGAAGAGAAGTTCAGAGGCTTTGAACATGACATCACGATAAAAAAAGCAAAGCAACACCGACAAATCATTGCCACCGGTGGTGGGATTGTACAAAATAAAACAGCGATGCAATCGTTAAAACAAAATGGTTTAATCGTTTGGCTTGATGTTGCGAGTAATCTAGTTGAAAAGAAAAAGCTCAGCAATCGCCCTTTGATAAAGACGCTTGCTGATTGGAAGGCCTTGAAAAAAAGACGCCAAGAGGCCTATCAAGATTATGCCGATATCATCATCGAGAAAGACACTGAAGATGAAGCTATAATTTTAGAACGATTAAAGGAGGCACTGCATGGATATTTTAGTCATTAATGGGCCCAACTTAAATTTATTGGGAACCCGACAAACGGATATTTATGGTAATAAGTCTTATGAAGAACTATGTAATGAGATTAAGCATTATGCCGAGAAAAAAGCGGTAAACGTTGAGATCCAACAGACAAATCTAGAAGGGATCATCATCGATTTATTACATTACGCCCATGATAAAAAAATGGCTGGTGTTATCCTTAATGCGGCAGCTTATACCCATTCATCTTATGCCATATATGATGCGATTTTAGCCATTGATGTTCCCGTTGTAGAAGTCCATATTAGCGATCCGAAAACGCGTAAAGAAGCTTTTAGACACACCTCTATCATCGAACCAGCGTGTATCAAAACGTTTAGTGGCGAAGGGTTAAACTCTTACTTAAAGGCAATGGATATTTTGCGAGGGTTAAAAAATGCTGCTTAAGCTTTGGTCGAATACGAGCGAGAAAGCCAGACATGCCTTGTTAGACGCTTTAAAAAAAGAGGGTTTTACCTGCGATGTCATTAAAACAAGACAGTACCAACTGATTCATGTTCATATGCCACAACCATCAAAAGACATGAAACGGTTCTTAAACGATGCTTGTGTTGAAAAAGTTATCCCCATCGATGAAAATCTAAGCCATGCCAAAAATAAGAAGGCCATCGCCATTGCCTCAAAGTTTTCTTCTTTATTCAATCGCAATGAACCTTTGTTTATTGCAGGGCCTTGTAGCGTTGAGGATGAAACACAGATGCATACCATCGCTGAAGTGGTTAATAAAAGTGGCGCCCAAGCATTACGTGGTGGGGCTTTTAAACCAAGAACATCACCTTACAGTTTTCAAGGCTTAAAAGAAGAAGGCCTCAAAATCTTAAGCAAGGC
>PWMS01000043.1 GCA_003558105.1 Mollicutes bacterium
CAGCAGGTTATGCGCCTTTTCAATCGCAGCAATATCGCCCGTAAAATGCAGGTTTATATCTTCCATGGGGATCACCTGGGCATGACCACCTCCTGCCGCACCACCCTTTATACCAAAAACCGGCCCGAGGGAGGGTTCACGTATAACAACGGTTGACCTTACGCCCAGGCGGTTAAGTCCTTCCGAAAGACCTATTGATGTTGTGGTCTTACCCTCACCTGCAGGGGTCGGGGTCATTGCCGTAACCAGTATTAGCTTTTTCTTCTTTACCTCATTATCGTCAATTATCCTGAGGGGCAGTTTGGCCATATACTTACCATAGAGATAAAGGTCATTCTCATTTAATCCAAGTTTTGCGGCTATTTCTGTTATCGGACGCATGTCTGCAGACTTGGCAATCTCAAGATCGGTTTTCATATTTTAAGGGTTTTTTGTTTATATATAATTCTAAACCAATGATATTGCAGTTTTGTTTATATTTTTTTGGGGTTTGGCTACATGAAAATATCAACTCCGACCCTGAAAAACGGGTTATCCATGTAAACATGGCTGTTTTCATTCAGGTTGTATAACAAAAGGAGGTTAAGTGTCAACCGGTCTGACATTCTAATACCATATCCTGCCCCAATGAAATAATTGTTTTCACTGATTGTGGTGCGGTCATCAGGATCTGATCCCGGGTCAAAGTCAAATGGAGAGAGCCTGGTTTTCAGCCTTAACCTCTCGTATTCAGTGTGGACGAACAAACCGGAATAAACATTGAAACGTGCAAATGCACTTGCACCGTAAACATGCGAAGAGTAAGAGGTTCCCATCAGGTTATCATTAGTATACTGGTAAATACCCCCTGCTCCTGCCGATATATTGTTTGTTATAAGATACCCTGCATGAAGGTTGAGACTGACCGCTGTAAATGTGCCGAATTGAAGACCAACAAAGCCACCGACGAAGAATCGCTCACGGACTGTCATATCACTTACATCCCTGTCGTATGAATTAAGTACAAGTGGCCCTGCAAGGGCCTCTCCGGCATGTAATAAAACAAGGGCCAGTACAACTGCAGGTATCCTGACGATTTTATTCACTTTCACCTTAATATTGTTTTTATTGTCACCTTTTTTGACTTAGAAATCAAACCCGCTTGCCTCGGCCATTGCCTTTGCCTTTAACAGGCATTCTTCATATTCCCGTTCAGGATCCGAGCCAATTGTGATTGCACTTCCAGCCATAAACGAAAGATAATTGTTTTTTTTGTTATAAAGAATACTTCTTATTACAACATTCAGGTCAAAATCCTTTTCCGGGCTTATATAACCGACAGATCCTGAATACAGCCCCCGGCAGGTATCTTCATAAAGATCAATTAGTTTCATGGCGCTGTGTTTGGGGGCACCTGTCATGGATCCCATGGGAAACGCATTTTTTATTGCATCAATGAAGTCGTGCTCCGGCCCCAGTGTGGAAGTAACTGTAGATATCATATGGTTCAGCTGCCTGAAGGAATATATGCCAAACAACTCCTCGACTTTCACGCTGTCTTTTTGGGCTGTTCGCGCAAGATCATTCCTTACAAGGTCTACGATCATCACATTCTCGCTTCTCTCCTTGGGATCATTATAGAGTTTTTCCCTGAGCAGTTTGTCTTCGGCGTGGTCCTTGCCCCTGGGCCCTGTTCCCTTGACCGGCTGGGATATTATCCCGTTTCCTGTCTTTTTCAAAAAGCGTTCCGGGCTGGCGCTCACAAGGTATTTGTCACTCAACTTATAAAAGCATGAGAACGGGGGTAGTGAGATGTCATTAAGCTTTTGATACATCATTAGCGGATCTGCAGATGCATGTTCAGAAAAAAACTCAATGCAGTAGTTCATCTCATAAATATCTCCGGCCTGAATATGCGCCCTGATATCTCTGACCCGGTCAATGTATTTTTTTCTATTCACCCTTTGCCTGATTTTGCCACCATGCTTATGATGGCTGCCGCCAGCATTCTCAACTATCCCGGAAATATCGCCAAATACACCTTCCGGTGAGGGCCATTCACCCTCACCAACAAGTGAACCTATCATTATCTCATATTTACCCATTGGATATATCAGGATGCCTGGACTGAAAAAATGACAAAGAGGCATGCCAATATAGTCGGGGTTTTTTGAGCTAAGCCTCTCAAGCTGATTCTTCAGCTCATAGCTGAAAAAGCCAAACATCCAATCATTGCAGGAGTTGCTGAACTCACGGAGTTCTTCGAATACCTTCCCGCCTGTACCCCTGTATTCAGGGCCTGAGCCTATGCCGAGTATCCAGGGCAGCCTTGTATATTTGTCCTTTCTGTAACCGTTTGAGTGCAGCAAAACAACGGTATCTGCAATTCCATCAGCCCACCGTAGCCACCCGGGCAACAGCTCCACCACAGGCTTTTGTGTTTTAAATGCTTTAAAGACCCTTGCTGTCATACTTTTACAAAGATACTTTAATGAAGTTTTGCTTTGATCCTATAAATATAAATTTTACATTTGAATAACTTACATGCATCATTCACCAAAACTGTTAAGGAGGCCTTAAAATGAGCATATTAGAAAAAAAAATTGCAGCAATAACTGCCGGCCTTATACTTATCGCCGGGATTGTCCTCAGTGCTTCAGCACAGTATACAGATCCCAGGGCTGCTGAAATAATCGAAACAGCCTGGCAGGAGTATGAAAAGTCGATTGAGAACATAGATGACTATGTGGTTGAAACAGACCTTTTTACCATTTATTACAATAAGGCCTACGACAATGGCAGACCCTACTTCACCGCACGCACCGAAACAGATATTTTCGGCGGGTTTGAGTCTACAACAACTG
>PWMS01000008.1 GCA_003558105.1 Mollicutes bacterium
CTTTTTACCAAGCATTTGGGCAATACGAATTGCATCGCTATGCAGATTTTAAAACCTTTAAAGCAACCTATATGAAACTTTGGCAAAGCTTTGCTAAGACGTATGATAAAAATAGCCTATACCTTTTTGGTGGGGCTGTCTTACAAAATCATTTTGAGTTGCTTTTGCTACATTACAAGCTTGATTTTGACGCGATGCAAAGTTATTTTAAAGCTATGATAAAGGCCTTAGCTCCCTTTAATCCTCTCATACTCTACATTAAAGAAACCGATATCAAAAAGACCATTTTTACCACCGCAGAAAAAAGAAAAACCAGCGATAAAGAGCATTTTAAAGATTGGATTGACATGGTGATAGAATCCTTTAAGGCCTTCCCAAGTGCCAAAGAAAAAGGCTACGTTGGTTTTGAAGGCGCTTTGAAATTTTATCATGATGAACAGCGATTCGAACTGAACTTGTTAAAAACACGCGTGATGGATGGTAAAATATTTGCCTTAGACAAGGATTATGATGCGGTTTACCAACAAATCTTAAAAGAAGTTCAAGATCACTTAGATTCTAATAAAGCATGAATTTGCGACTTAAAAAGAGGTTTACACGCGATTGGCTGTGTAAACCTCTTTATTGTAAGAAACTAATTATCGTATGGATCAATGTAGTCATCAGGGATTTCAACTTCCGTTTGACCGATCGCCTCAATGGTGATTTCAGCTTTCATGCCATCGGTAAAATCAATTACGATAAGGATACTGTCTTTGGACGATGATACCGTGACTTGATGTACATCGGCATAATCGGGGCCAAACAGGGTTTCATAATGGCTTTGATCAATCGTTTGCAAGCTGTCGTTAAAATGAATCATCACATCTTCTAAAGCAAAGATATCTATTAACAAATAATCTTCTACACTGTCCCCTAGATATACGGTCTTAACCCAGGTGGGATCATCTTCATACTGGGCAATGATATACGTCGTACCACCTTCGATTAACAGGTAGAATTCTTCTTCAAAGGCGAAGGCGCAAATGTTATTTTGATCGACCCAAAAGGTGTGGCTTAAGGTCCCATCGCCATAAGGGACCCCTTCCCAAGCAATGGTCGCGGTATAGTTATTTAAGGCGTTTAAATCATCGATTTTATCATCAACCACAACAATTTTTTCATAAAGGGCATAGATTGGCTGATCGTTGGTGATATTGGTTAAAGGCTTGCTCCAACCTATAAATTCATAGCCAGGATGTTCAAGCCGATAGGGTTCAGGGTCAATAGCTTCGCCATGTTTTACATAGCGTGCGGTTAAGAATTCATCGTTGAGATCATAAAAGTATACATAATAATTCACAAGATTCCCGTTTGGATAGACATCGAGATCTTCATAAATGGAAGAAAGATTTTGATCCCAGGATTGAAACTGATAATACTCCGGGAAATCATATTGATAATCACCTAGGTATTCATGCAAACGTGCCTGAATGGTCTCAATCAATTGGCCTTCATGGTCATAAAAATTGATTGTATAAAGGGTTGGTTCATAGTAAACATAAACCTCAATGATGGTTTGATCAGAAAATAGATCATTTAAATCTTGAGAAAAATGGCTGAAGATGTAGCCTTCAATTTCCCATGGCTCGATGAATTCCAATAAAGGACAGCCTTCTTCTGTTTGTGGGACTTGGTAATTGAGATAGGTATCTTGATACAAATCGGCATCAGTATTTAGATCGATCGCTTGAAAATAGACTTGACAGTTTTTCATGGGTTCTTCTATGAGCTCAATCCATAGCTCAAACTCGGCATCCAAATAGCGAATCAACAACGTATGCCTACCAAGCGTTGAGGGTATCTCATTTACTATCATCGTTTCATTCAGTTGAATCAAGCTTTCTTGGCCTGTTTTATCGGTATAACGCAAGTTGATCATGTTTATCTCAAAGGTTTCTAGGATAAATTGATGGCCCTCATCACCAGCCACAAACTCGAGGCGCGCCTCAGGATTTTCACAACCACTCAAAAACATAAGACATAGACTAAGTAGCACTAATAGCTTCATTTTAATCCCCCTAAACCACGCCTAGATGTAGGGTCGTTTAATCTTGTTTATCGGTGGTTTATATATAGGTTCATTATACAAATATTTTTCCTAAAAAGCACCAATTTTTAGGGGTTTTTTACTTTTCGTCATAAAAAAGTCCATTTGCAAAAATCAAACAGACGCTGCCTTAGATGTGTTTGTTAGATGACGCTTTTTGATAAGATAGATCATCACACCCATCAGTAGACTGAGGATTAAAATGAGGCCATAAAGATAGACGGTCTTTTGAAGGATATCTAAGATGACGCCACTTAATAAGGTGCCGATGATGGCCCCAAGACCATAAGCGCTAAAGGCGATACCATAACGTTTGGCATGATTCTCTTCTCCGAAGTAGGCTTTGATAAGCGCGGGGATAATCGCCAACCAAGCGCCTAGATTGAACCAAAATAAACCAAAGCTAAAACTGTAAATAAAGACATTTTGGCTTTGGTTGAAAATTGAAATTAACGCCGCCAAAATAATTAAAGTTGTACTGAAAGTGGCGGTTTTCATAAAGCCTACTTTATCCATCAGATAACCAAAGATAGGGCGGGCGATGCCATTTAAAAACGCAAAAGCCGCAACCAAAAGCGCCACAAGATTAGGATCGTATCGATAGTTCAAAACCCCAACACGATAGCTTAGGCCAATCATCATTAAACCGATCGCGGTGGTGATTAAAAACAAAACATAAATCATCACAAAT
>PWMS01000062.1 GCA_003558105.1 Mollicutes bacterium
ATCAATGATACACTTGTTGTGCACAGTTCAATCTGCTTTTCATCCCTTTTTAAAAATTCGATTTAAAAAATGAGTAACCAACACTCCAATTCACCATTTCAACCGGCTGATAACGGGAAAAACAACGGCAGCGGATATACCCCGGGTGAATATTATCAGGGGCAGCCTATTCCCGATAGTACTCCCAAAAAAGATGAGATTGATCTGAAACAGCTCATTAATGTTTCGTTAAGGTACAAGTGGTGGGTAATTGGCATTACACTGCTTTTTACTGGAGCGGCCTATTTTTATGCTCAATCTCTCGATCCGGTATATACCAGTTCAGGGACTATTATGATCGCTGAAGAGAGAAATCGCTATAGCTGGGCGGGCTCCGATATTTCAAGTATTGTATCTTCGTCTTTCAATGTTGGTGCAGGCAGCCGCCTGGTAAACGAAATTCAGGTATTTCAATCCAGGAGATTGGCAGGTGAAGTAGCTGATAAAATTCTTGAAATGGAGGTTATGGACAATGGTGAGCGATTTCCCATCTTATGGCAGGATTATCCAAACGATTCAACATTGATTTCACAAGAAGGGTTAACAGGACGTATTCTGTCGCGGCTCAATGTTCAACGGGTTGGTATGGATACCGATATTTTACGGTTATCTTTCAATAGTATTTCACCTCATGAGGCCAGCCACCTGGTAAATATTACCATGGACACCTACACTCAAGTGTCTGCAACACAGCGCAGAAGTGATGCCCATGCTGCCCTGGCATTTCTTGAAGAAGAAAAGCAGGATGCACAGCGCGAACTGGAGGCTTCAGAAAATGCACTCAGAGATTATATGACTGAAACCAACCTGGTTCAGATTGACGGTCAGACATCGGCAGTAATAAGCAGAATTACCGAGCTTGAGTCGCAGCTTCAACAAGTTCAGGTTCAGCGTGTAGCAATCAACTCTTCCATACAATCGAGTGAAAATCAACTCGAGCAGATTCGTCCCGGACTGGCAGAACGATTTGCGGAAAATGTAAGCGGACAAATGGAGAGAGCACAGTACAGGCTTGCTGAACTGAATATGGAACGAAGCCTTTTACTCCAAAATAATCCCCGATTGCGGGAAAACCCGGAACTGGAACCACAGTTTGTAAGGCTCGAATCTGATATTGAATCGGCAAAATCTGAAATCCGTGATATTACCAATGATATTTTAAATGCCGATGACTCGGATGTGTTTATCGGTTTTCTTGACCGGGATGATGGTGGCGTAACCAGCCGGATTCTTGAATTGCGTCGCAACCTGATACAGCTTCGTATTGAGGAGGCTCAGTTAAATGCACAGGAAGAGGTGCTTTCCAGCAGATTGGTGGAAGAAAATCAGTTTTTTGATGGCCTGCCCGAAAATATGATTCGCCTTGCAAGGCTGCAGCGCGATCAAAATGTGAACGAGGAGCTCTATTCAACTATCGCTCAGCAGTACACTCAAACATCATTATGGGAACAAACACAATTTGGTGCCGGCCGCCCACTCGATTACGGGCGAACTCCGGGAGGACCATCCGGACCCAATCGAACCCGGTATATCATGATTGGTTTTCTATTGGGAGGTATTCTCAGTGTGGGTTTTGTCTTTGTACGCGAGAACCTGAATCGTACCATTGACGGTACTGATAAACTCCGAAAGACCGGATATCCACTGCTTGCTATCGTGCCGGATTCGTCAAAATATCTTGACAGTCGTTTTAAAGGCAAACCATATGTAAAGATAAAAGGAAAAAAAATATCTACCCTTTGGGCTGCTCTGCTTGATTCGGTTTCCCCACTCGCAGAATCTTACAGACGCCTTCATAATAATGTTATTTATTCTGATCCTGATAACCTGCCGAAAACCATTCTGATTACCAGTTCAAAAAAAGGTGAAGGTAAAACTACAATGTCGTTGAACCTTGCAGTGGCACTCGCTGAATCCGGAAAGCAAGTACTCGTTATTGATACAGACCTGCGACGCCCTGCAGTGCACGATTTTACCGGTGAGGAGCGAATTCCCGGAGTTGTTGAAATCTTTTTTGATGATACAGAAATTCAGTCCGCTATAAAATCAAGTATTGCTCCGGGAGTGGATATTCTTGCCGCAGGCCGGTCGATACCCAATCCATCTGCAGTTATGCAGAGTGCCAAACTTCGCAGTCTCCTCGAAACGGCGAAAAATCAGTATGATCACGTAATTATGGACACGCCGCCGTACGGAGTGATAACGGATGCTGCACCACTGATGAGAATGGCTGATACTATCATACTGGTTACAAGATTCGGGATTACTCAAACCAACGAACTCAACCACACCATTGAGAATCTAAAGCGGATTAATGCGAAAGTACTGGGAATTGCAATAACTGGATTCAGGCATAAAGACAGTGCCGATTATTACTATTCCAATGAATACACATACGACAGCTATCACGCTTACGAAGAATACCAGGAAAACAAATAATCTTTATTAGCCCTCTACTACTATCCATACCACACCGGTGATTAATCTCCCAGCACCTGAAAACTGTTAACTGAAGACCATTTAATCTTTGTAAATGAATTATAAAATCTTAATATCTACGCTCCTTGGAGTTATCTTGTTTGCCACTGTACACGAAACAAAAGCCCAGGGGACTCAGGTGTTCCGCCTGGGTGAAGGGATGGTAAGAATTGCCGAGCCAGGCCAGCTTGCGGATACACTTGCTGTGTGGGGTGATATAAGTAATTCGGGGCGTTATATTGTACCGCGTGGAACCCGGCCTCACGAACTGATCTCCTATGCAAGAGGGATACAGCGTGGTGTAGGTGGTGGTGGTGACCAG
>PWMS01000122.1 GCA_003558105.1 Mollicutes bacterium
ACGCTTGCTAGAAAAAGACCGAAAACAGATCCAGCGATGGACAAAGTGATGCCGCAGCCATGTCGCACTTTAAAGCTAGTACTGACAAGGGTTTCAGGTAAGTGCGACATGCGACACTACCTTTCTTTTTATGTGGTGCGGCAATGAATATTAAACAATATATTAAACAATTGTTTATAACTTTTATATAATACCCACTAATTGAAGACCGATGTCGCATGTCCCTCCCAGCTCAATCCCTTTATTAATAAGGGTTAGAGGTGCGACAGGGGTGCGACCGCAAGATAATTTTTTCTATGAACAAAAATAAAGAACCAATGAGTAATATGGATACCCTGGTGGCAGGCCTAACTTGCCATGCACCACCAGAACAACTAATGAACAGATCAAACGGGCAGTTATTAATTGATGACAGCACGCAGTTTAAGCAGCCGATTCACGATAATGTGACCCAGCGTAGGATAAGACAGCTTCAGGCCGCTGCAGATAATATGCAGACTCGCTTGATTAAACCAAAACCGTTGCCTGACAACCATGATTACAAGATCAATTACGCACACGATCTCAACGACCAACAGCTTACGGCTGTATCTCACACAGATACACCCCTGTTGGTCATCGCAGGCGCTGGCAGTGGCAAAACCCGCATAATCACTTACAAAGTAGCCTACCTGCTTGAAAATGGTGTACCGGCCAATGAGATTCTCCTGCTGACCTTTACGCGGAAAGCAGCGAAGGAAATGATTAACAGAACGAAAACCCTGCTCTCAGGTGAGTATAGCGGTGATGTGCTTGGAGGAACCTTCCACGCATTTGCAAACCATGTTTTACGCCGCTATGGTCAGATCATTGACATTCCGAATAATTTTTCCATAATCAATACGGAAGACACGGCCGACATCATGGATTTGATGAAAACTGAGCTTGGTATGGGCAAACGGCAGGATGGACGACCTTTTCCCCGTAAAGACAAAATTCAGAGCATCGTTTCACGGGCAAAGAACCTGGAGATACCGATTGGGCTGGTAATCGAAGAAGAATATCCTGAAATCAACATGTTTGTTGATGATATCGAAACATTGGAACAAGCCGCCACCAAGTACAAGCAGGCATCCTTCCTGCTGGACTATGACGACCTGATGCTTGTTCTCAGGGATGGTCTTCGCGACAACGGCTTATTTCGCCGTAAGGTGCAGGAGCTGTTCACGCACATTTTGGTTGACGAATACCAGGATACGAATAAGGCTCAGTGCGAGATCGTTGAACTATTATCAGAAAAAAACGGAAGGTTGACGGTCGTGGGAGATGATGCCCAAAGCATTTATGCTTTTCGGGGAGCTCAATTTGATAACATCATCTTACTACCTCAGCGGATGCCTGATTGCGGGATTGTAATGATTGAACAGAATTACCGCAGCACCCAGGAAATACTTGCCTTTTGCAATGATGTAAACGCAGGTGCGCAACTGGGTTTTAAGAAACATATGCGATCAGAGCGATCGAGCGGAAGGAAGCCCCAGGTTCAGCAGTTTGCCGATGGGCAGCACGAAGCAGAGCACATAGTTGACACCATGCTGGAAATACGTCAAAACGACCTCGAATACAAAGATTTTGCTGTTTTGACCCGTGCATCCTGGCAATCAAGTTATGTACAGACCGAGCTGATGAAGCGCGGGATACCCTACGTTGTGTATGGTGGTATTAAGTTTGGCGAGCGCCGACATATCCGTGATATTATGGCAATGCTAAAAATTACCCTTAACCCAATGGATGCCGTTTCGTGGCACAGAGTGCTTAAACTGATCGAAGGGATCGGCAATGTCAGGGCGAAAGAAATCATTGACCAGATACACAAAAACAAAGGCGAGGTGGACTTTTCATGGATAAAAACATCAAAGGCTACCTCAGACCTTATGCGCCTGCAGGATGTCGTAAACTAAGTAAAGGATGGCAATTTCACAGTTAATGACGCAGTGGATAAGATTATCCGGTTTTATCAGCCAATTCTAAGGCAGATCGAAGAAGATCATCAGGTGCGGGAAAAAGACCTCGATGTGTTAATGGCTGTGGCAGCAAAATACGACACCCTGCAGCAGCTGCTTGCCGATTTTATCCTGGAGCCGCCATCCAGTCAGTACCAGGATCAGACAACACCGATGATGGAGCCTGATGAAAAACCCATGGTTGTTTCAACGATACATTCGGCAAAAGGATTGGAATGGCACACAGTATTTCTGCCGCATGTGTTGGATGGCCTGATCCCCTCAATAAGAAACATGGACACATTGGAAGAACTCGAAGAAGAGCGCCGGCTATTTTATGTGGCCTGCACTAGGGCACGTGAAAACCTCCTTCTCACCATACCTGCCTTTGTAGGCAGTTATGACGGGTTTTTCACGAAGCCTACCCGGTTCCTATGCGATGTTACTCAGAAAAATTACAGCATCACAAAGCATTAAAAATGAATTGAAGAGCAAAGAAATATGCTGTAAGAAGACAAGCCACATCGAGAATCAGAACGAGTTAAAATGAAAGTGAAGAAGAAAGGAAAATTTAAGTTAGAAGAACAATGCCATCAAAACCTCTGACGCCAACAAACTGTGGAGCGAAAACCGGCAAAAACCTGTAAGTTGCTGTAAACTAAATAAATTTAAATTAAAAACCGTTGCGACACTTCAACGTTGTATATATTCACTGTGGAATCCTTCATTTGCCCGAGGAAAGAGCAGTCAACAAAGATATTGATTCATTTTGAGGTTGCAGGTTGCTTGCTCAAATTGCACTGCCACCTCCGCAATGA
>PWMS01000094.1 GCA_003558105.1 Mollicutes bacterium
GCGTATTTCATTTTTGATGTTCGGGTTTTGTTTTTATGGTTGTTTGTGTTTGTTATTTTGATTGCATTATTTCATACGACGTTAGGGTTTGCGATGACGGTGTTTGTGAGTGATTTTAATAGTTTGCTTGCGCTTATTATGGCGTATATGATTGTATTTGCTTTTCCAACATTATTCTTTGAGCTTGGCTTGTTGGGTGATGTGTGGGAGTTTGCGTTGATGTTTTCACCAAGTCATGCATCGCTTTTGATGATACGGGTAGTATTTAATCAAGACACTGATTTTTGGTTGATTATTATTGGGACTGTTTATTTGCTTGTTGCGTCTTTCGCATTGCTTAAATGGATTGTTTTACCTAAATATGTCGAGACGGCTGTAAAGGAGTGATGAGATGCGAAAGTATATGAATCTTTTGGGGTTTGAATTTAAAAACCTTGTACGTGATAAGATGACGTTGTTATTGTTGGTTTACCCACTCTTAGTTATATTGATAGGTGCGTTTGCGATTCCTACGCTTTTAGATCGTTACGGCGATGACGGACCTGGGGCAAGGATAGCGGTGATTATTATTATGATTATATTTGCGTCGTTGGTTCCGTTTGTTACGAGTGCGATGCTGGGGTTTAGTTTGTTGGATAACCGTGATGAGGGAACGTTAGATACGATACGCGTAACGCCAATTTCATTGCGTGGGTATATTGTTTTTAAGTCGATTTATGCATATTTTTTAAGCGTTAATGCATCATTTTGGGTTTTGATTGGTACGCGGTTTTTAAGCGGTGATGCGTATCGCGTGGCCGGTGAAAATGTGGTTGATCGTTTTACTGTGGGTGCGGTGTTGATTTATGCGTTGGTTGCGAGTCTGTTTGTGCCGGTTTTTGCGTTGTTTTTATCTGCGGTTGCGAAAAATAAGATTGAGGGGTTTGCGTATATGAAGGGTGCGGGTATCATTATTATTATTCCTGCACTGAGTGCTTTGGATGCGCTGCAGGATGCAAGGCAATACTTTTTAAGTGTTATGCCATTATTTTGGCCGGTGAAAGGGTTGATGGTTCAAACGGAGTTGTTGGTTCACGATCATAATTTACCAGCATGGTTGTATATGATTATTGGGGCTGTGTATATGTTTGTATTAATTATGGTGACTTATCGGGTGTTTGATCGAAAGGTTCAAGGGTAAAACATTGTTAAAAATAAAAAAACGCTTAATAAATTTAAGCGTTTTTTTATTTTTTTAATATTTTTATAAATTTTTTTAATTAAAGTATTGACAAAGTTTAAATAATCGACTATTATGAAGTTGTAATCAAGAAAATGAAGCTAAATATTAATTAAATCAATAAAAGAGTTAATTAAATCAATTAGTTAGAAAGGGTTGATGGGATGTTAAATAAAACAAAAAATCATGGGCACCCCACAACAAGAAAAATACTTGAAGAAACCAATCAAACGCGTAGTACGTTAAATCGATAAGTTTATATTTGAGAAATTTAGAACCAAGGAGGAATAAAGATGTGCTGTTATGAAATGATGATTGCATATGAAGCTGCAAAGTGTAAAGAAGCAATGTATAAAGACAATGAAAAACGCAGCTATACAAGCAGACGATAATTTATGTTGATTAGTAGATAGTGTGTTAAAGCATAGTAAAAAAATAGGAACTAAGGAGGAATGAAGATGTGCTGTTATGAAATGATGATTGCATATGAAGCTGCAAAGTGTAAAGAAGCAATGTATAAAGACAATGAAAAACGTCAGTATAATACTAAAAAATAATTTGTTACATACATAGAAAAGAATAAAAAATTTTAAGTAGGAGGAATGACGATGATTGGTTATGAAATGATAATGCATTATGAAAAAGTAAAATCTGAAGATATGATTAAAAATGAACGTAAAGCAAAACACATAAAATAAGGTGTTCACGATTTAAAAAATATAAAAAAAGGAGAATGACACATGAAAGAAAAATTAAAAATTTTAGATTTACTAGATCGTAAGGAAATTAGTGCACAAGAAGCTGAAAAACGGTTAGATGACCTTCGAGAAAGTAAACCCCGAAGTAAAGGTCGTGTATTTAAAGTTGAAATTAAGAGCTCTGATGGTGATACGGTTAATGTTAAGATTCCATTACCGCTTGCTAAGTTAATTTTAAAGGGAAAACACACCTTTAAGGGAAAACAACTTCAAAGTTATGATATTGATTATGATGAAGTGTTGGCGTTGCTTGAATCGGGTATGATTGGTGAATTAGTCAATATTGAAAGTGCTGATGGCGATACTGTTAAAGTTTTAGTAGAATAGACCGGGAATG
Source organism: Mollicutes bacterium (assembly GCA_003558105.1). Taxonomy (GTDB): domain Bacteria; phylum Bacillota_I; class Bacilli_A; order Izemoplasmatales; family Izemoplasmataceae; genus B1SED10-225. Next base: position 2,315 of record PWMS01000094.1, read on the forward strand.
TTCCGGTCTTTCTTTTTTTTGCGTATTTTTGTAGGATATTGACGGGGGTTAGTGTGTTAGCGTTGTCTTTTACGTTCTGCGCTTTTTTTTGGTTTTTATGTTATAATAAGAGTAGAATTATTTTTTTGTGGAGGCTTTATGAAATCGATACGTGAACTGTTTAAAATTGGGCGTGGACCGTCAAGTTCTCACACGATGGGACCGGCAAAAGCTTGTGAAATTTTTTAGCAACGTCACAATGCCGATCGCTATCGTGTTGTTTTATATGGTTCATTGAGTTTAACTGGTAAAGGACACCTTACGGATCTTGTGATTGAAACCGTGTTAATAGATGTTAAGGTTGTTTTTAGCAGCGAGTTTATAGATGAACATCCAAATACGATGGATATGATTGCTTATAAGGATGATGTTGAGATTGCGCGTGAGCGAGTGTATAGTGTTGGTGGTGGAGAGATTCGTTTTGAAGGTGAGACGATTGAAGAA
>PWMS01000123.1 GCA_003558105.1 Mollicutes bacterium
AGCCGGTACTGTGGCGGAAATCCACCTCAACCACAATATATCCGTGTTTAAGTAAGTATTGATGGAACATATACTCCCGCCAGTAATTATTCGACCAGCCCTTGTACACATTTTGCAGCGACCCGGCTCCGTGAGCAAAAACCACAACGGGATAACTCTGTGATGCATCAAAATACTGCGGATAGAGAACAGACATCGACAAGCCGGTTTCTCCATCACGGCCGGTAAAGCGGATGTATTCTTCTTGTTGCCAGTCGTACTCATAAAATCGTTCTGGTACAGATTGAGTAATCTGATTCTCTGCTTCCGGATTGCTCAGATCCATCCGGTACAAATCATACGGTTCATTAAAATAGGTTTTGGCATAAATCAGATGCTGGCGGTCCGGGGTCAGCCTAAACTGGTATCGATAAGCTTCATCATTGGTAAGCTTTTGAATGGTTCCGTCATCAACAGTTAGCGAATAAATATGCCGCTCACCGAAATCTTGTTCATTGCCGGCGTAAACGATGGTACTGTCATCAACCCACCGTGCCCAGGGTACATAATAATTTCCGCGGGTGTGTTGTGTGAGTGACGTGCCGTCAGGATTTACCGTGTAGATGTGGTTCCATCCGCTCTGTTCGGACAGGAACATGATTTTGTCGCTTTGCGGGGCAAAAGAGAAGTAGGTGTGATGGAGCCAGCCCTCCGTTGAATCTTCAAAAACCACATTTTTTTCTCGGTTATGAAGATCGTGGACTATCAGTTTTCTGTGTTTCAGGGCAGGATCGGCATAATCGATAGCCACAAATTGGCCGCTGTGAGATGCGCCGGTTGATGAGCGGTGTGTTCCGGTGATCAATGTGTCGAGGGCGGTGGTATCGAGAGAAGCCACAGATAGTGATACATCCGGAATACCGCGTGTGGTTCTGCCCGAAACTACAAATTCATCCACATATTCGGGGAAATAGATGGTTCGGGCATCGGAGAAATCGGTTTGGCGCACCACCAGTTTGTCGTTACCGGCCCAACCATCAAGTGAAAATCCGAGACCGTTATTTTCGCGTTTGGTTACCTGATGAATACCGGGCTTTTCTACTTCTGTTACCCAAACATCGCCGGCACGGACAAAGGCCAGTTTTTTGCTGTCGGGCGACCACGTTAAACCAAATTCATTTTCCTGAGTAGATACGATTTTCTGTTCATCTGATCCGTCTGCATTGGCAATGTAAATGCTGCCGTCTTCAGTAAATGCAATCCGGCTGCCGTCGGGTGAATGAAACGGGCGCGGTGTTTCATCATCTTCTTTCCGCAAATCATTTCCATCAAGATCTGCGGAATAGAGCCCGGTTTCATAATAGGAAGAGTCGTTCCAGGAAAAATACAACCTGCTTTGATCACCTGAGAAAAAATTCATATTTGGCCGAATTCCCGGAAGTACCGGTTCATAGAAAATATCATCCAGAGTTAAGTTAACCGGAATATTTTGGGATTGAACGAATCCGGGGATGAGAAAGAATAGAAGCAGAGTAATAACAAATCGGTTCATAAAATCTGTGGTTGGTTTTACGTATGAGATAAAATGTTTGAAAAGACGACTTCCGGCTGAGAACATGCTGGATCTGAGCCGGTTCGGATTGGCAAAAAATATACGAATCGATATGTATAAAACGAATCAAATTGTGGGAACGGCAACACCCTGCATCAGCCTGCTGAAAAATTGGTGGTCGTTGTAGGTTTGATTTGGCGGCCCCAATCGCACAATGACAAGGTTCAGGGAGGGGATCACATACAACCGCTGGCCAAATAGTCCGGATTTCATGTATGCATCTTCAGGGAGTGTATCAGAAATTTGCTGATTTCCGGAAGTGGAATCAAAAAATTCAGGATGCCGGCTTGTAATTTTTTCTTTACCTGATACCGTTTTGTTTAACCAGAATGTAATTCCAAAATTCGGAGCACTTTCTGTTGGTTCTAACAAGCGTGAGAAAATTTCCTGAGGAATAAGGGGATTGCCATTAAGATTTCCTTCATTCAGCAGAAACAGGCCGAGCTGGAGCCAGTCGATCGGCGTGTATTCGGCACCGAAGGATAAATTCGGAATCTGGCCGGGCAGATAAAGCTGCCACTTTGGGTGTCTTAATCCAAGCGGTTCAAACAACTCCTGATTCAGATATTGTACCGGATTGATGTTGAGTGTTTCCATAAAAACATGGGCCAACAGATAGAACGGGGTGGGGCCGTACACAAATGTAGTGCCGCGCTCAAAAGCCATTTGTGCATTCAGCCAAATATCTGGTGATTGATTCAGGTAAGAACCGGCCGGAGCTGTTTCAAGTCCTGAGGTGAGATTTAGTAGCTGAGCAACTGTAATTTTACCTCGTTCTGTGTCTGGCTTCCACCCTTCAATCAGGTCAGACAGTGGCGTATTAAATGTGAGGTGCCCGTCTCGAATGGCAAGTGCCGCCATCAGGCCCGCCAGGCTTTTTGTGCCGCTGAAAATCGGATGAAATGTTTGGCCATCCATGGAGTTATACTCTTCCAGGATCAGCTCACCGTCTTGCCAGATCAACAGGGCGCTGTTACCACTTTCAGTAACGGCATAGCTGCGAGCCTGTTCCAGATTTTCGGCAGGAAAAATGCCAATCAATTGTTGATCATCAGATGCAGAATCACTGCAGCCGGCTAGTTGCAGAACACTGAAAATGAGAAGCCAAAATATGAGGTGCAGTTTTTTCATGTAGCTAATGTACAAAAGTTGTATGAAAAACTACCTCATTCGGATTGAGAAAAT
>PWMS01000046.1 GCA_003558105.1 Mollicutes bacterium
AATAGCATTTTCTTTCTATGATGCAGCGGACAGATTTTTTTTCTAACTTTAGACGGATCACTTAACCAAAGCACAGATATATGAATACAATGCATAACATCAGTCCCGGCCTTATTACCTATCTTCTGTTGCCTTTTGCGATAATTCTACTGGCACTTATAACCACAAAGGTGTTCCGGGTGCTTATGCACCGTTATTTTCAAAGGAGTTCGCGTATTCTGAGGGTTGACCCTACCCGCTACCATTTTTTCAAGAATGCGGTCAGCTTTATAATTTTTCTGATCGCATTTATAATAATATTCTACTCAATACCTGAGTTAAAGACAGCAGGTGTTTCACTGTTTGCGGGTGCCGGAATACTTGCAATTATAATTGGATTTGCATCACAGGCAGCCTTTGCAAATATAATTTCCGGTGTTTTTATTGTTACCTCAAAACCATTCAGGGTTGGTGACTATATCAGGATAAGCGATGAATATATGGGCGTGATTGAGGACATTACACTCAGGCACACGGTTATCCGCAACAATGAGAACAGGAGGATCATTATTCCAAACTCAGTAATAAACAACCAGACAATTGTAAACAGTAACATTGTGGATGAAAGGGTCTGCAGCCTTATTGAGATTGGAATCAGTTATGACAGTGACATTGACCAGGCTAGCCGGATAATACAGGAGGAAGTAATGAAACATCCCATGGCTATTGACAACAGGACAGAGAATGAAATTTCAGGAAATGAACCCCAGGTGGTGGTGCGGGTCATGGGATTCGGAGAATCCTCGGTAATGCTTCGTGCATATGCCTGGGCGTCAACTTCATTCAATGCATTTGTATTGCGTACCGACCTATACAGAACAATAAAGCTGAGATTTGACAAAGAGGGAGTTGAGATACCCTTCCCATACAGAACAATTGTAATGAAGGAACAGAAAAAAGTGACTATGGAATGAGAAAAAAAACAAACAAAACAAGGAAAAAAACGGGTCTTTCGCCCGGAAGCCTTGTGCATACAGGGGAGAGGTTTCAGGAGAAGGTTAGTCTACAGCTCATTAAATACGATTTAGACTCTGTGGATACATATGAGGAAAGTTCACTGGATAAACTCCTTGAAAAACTAGACAGCAAAAAGGTTAACTGGATTAATGTTAACGGACTGCATGATGTTTCGCTTATAGAGAAACTTGGCCGTAAATTTGACATACATCCGCTTGTACTTGAGGATATTCTGCAGGTTGAACACATGCCAAAGTTTGAGGATTATGAGTCTTACCTGTTTTTGACACTTAAAATGCTGGGGGAGGCATCAGGCAAGCCTGTATCTTATGGGAGGGAACACCTGAGCATGATACTGGGAGACTATTTCCTTATCACATTCCAGGAAACGGAGGGTGATGTATTTGATGTTGTAAGGGAGTCATTAAAAAACGGAACTGGTCGTCTGCGCAGAATGGGGCCTGACTACCTTTTTTACCGTCTGATTGATGTAATAGTTGACCATTACTTTCTTGTTTCCGACAATCTGGAAGAAGAGCTTGATGATATTGAAGAGTTGTTGCTTCAGAAATTCCATGATGGGATCTCAGAGAAGATAATGCAGGGTAAGAAGAGAATGATCTTCATCAGGCGCAGCATATTCCCGCTGAAGGATGAGCTCAGGAAACTAAGACAGTCAGATACAGGACTTATCAGGAAAGGCACCTATCGTTTTATTGATGATGTATATGATCATCTTCAGCACATTGTAAGTACGAATGAAGGCTTCAGGGATCTTGTGACAAGCCTGCTTGAGTTGCATATGTCAGTGAACTCGAACCGGATGAATAATGTAATGAAGACCCTCACCATTTTTGCAGCTATTTTTATGCCTCTCACCTTCATTGCCGGAATTTACGGAATGAACTTCGAGTATATGCCAGAGCTTGGCTTATCATGGGCCTATCCTGCGGTGCTTTTTCTTATGCTTACAGTTGCCTTGGCAATGCTGATATATATGCGATTCAAAAAATGGCTTTGATCAGAGGTAATCAATGACTTTTTGCTGTTAATGCTGCCAGCTCCCGGTGCGTGTTGATTATTACTCCTGTAAGAATCCTCTCCGGGCTCTCCCTTGCTTTAAAGGTATCGATCCAGAAGCTTACCGTTGCTTCAAGCCTTCCAATACCAATACCAGAAATATTTACTGTGGCCTTGCGTCGCTTTTTGATAACACCTTCAACCCTGTAAACCGATTCCTCTATTAACCTCATTGCCTTTTCGTGATCGACTTCGTCAGGAATGCTTATGCTGAAATCATACCTCAGAAAACCATCTATTGTATAATTTATAAGCGGGTTCTTTATTATGTTGGCATTCGGAATATATACATCCTTTCCGTCCTGTGTCTTTATCTGCGTAACCCTTATATTCAGAGCCACTACCTTTCCCTTTACAGGCCCCGACTCAATAAAGTCGCCCACCCTGAACGGACGCTTGAAGGCCATCAGTATCCCGGCCAGGAAGTTTTCTCCAATGTCCCGAAGGGCGAATCCAATTATAAAGGCCGTTATCCCGGCCCCTGCAAGTAAGCTTGCGGTTATTCCTCCAAATCCCATAGTTTTAAGAGCAAACAGCAAGCCGGCAATAATAATTACTGAGCGCAGCATTGTAGCCAGGAACTCTGCAAGCAAGGGGTCTTCCATCTGTTTTTTTAGTCTGTTGCGGGATTTCCTCCTTACTATCCTTGCCAGTATCCAGGTTGCAGTCAGT
>PWMS01000112.1 GCA_003558105.1 Mollicutes bacterium
GGATGCTGACAACAATATTATCATCCTCATCAATCGGCCCTTCAAAATCATAGCTCCATACTCCGTCACCGTCGGCAGTTAGAGTTTCGGAGACCACGATGGTGGGCGGCCCTCCACCGGGTTGCTTCCATGGTGTGGAAATTACAAAATTCACTTCACCATTGGGCGCAGTGGTACCGCTAATCACTCCTGTGGTCCTGTTTACAGTCGTCAACTCCAGCTCAGCTATGATAACGGTGTAGGTGGTGATACCGTCAGTCACCACCACGTTGTCTCCGCCTTCTAGTACCACTTCCTGATTATCAAACATGATAAAGTCAAAATAACCTGTTCCATCGGCATCAATGGTATAGACCTGATCATTGACCGTCACGGTGACTTCTCCCGTCCATGGCCATCCTGTTACGTTATTATCAGCAGGATAGATATTGACCGTCGGCTCCGGAGGATCTCCCACGTCCCAATAGACGATGGAGTTGTTTCCTTCCACATCAAAGACCATTGCCCCTCCAAAGAGGCCGTCGTAGAAATTATACTCTCCGGTGAAGTCTGCAACCCAGTCTCCGTCACTGTCTGCTGTCACGGTGACTCTCGGGAAATCCTGACCCTCTTCGATTTCACCATAGGCTTCCACCACAACTTCCTGGTTTGGATCTGCAGTTCCTGTCACCGTATTGGCATCTTCGTCGGTTTCAGTGACACTGATATGCAGAATTTCGTAGTTCACCTGCAGTTCGTCGTTATCCGTCATCATCAGATGATCGCCGCCCGTGGGCTCATAGTCAGTGTCCAGTGCAGGCAGATAGAGATCCACCTTTCCATCGGCATCGGCGACGGGGATGTAGTGTAAGACCGTGTCATCTCCCCGGGTGATTTTGACCTCCACGTTGCTCTCAGGAACCCAATTCTCACTGGTGATTCGAGGCTCGGGACTGAAGACCACCGAGACCGTCGGTGCAACAAAGGGAATTCCTGCTACGTCAAAGGCCCACTTGATGATGGATTCCGGTGTTGCCGCCGGTCCTCCGATGGCTCGGAAGGTGCCCTTTTCCCTGAGGGCTGCCACAACGGCTCGGGGAATCTCTTCCCGATTGCCGTTGAAATACAGCATTGGCGATCCCAGGGTGGAGGCGGCCACGGCGTCCACAAAGCGGGTTCCGAAACCGTTCACCAATGAATGCTCATCAAACTCGTCAAAATTCGGTAATGCCGCAACCAATGCGCTGGTTTCATAACGGTTTTCTCCACCGATCCTGGCAAGAACCGATACACTCTCGATGGCATCCAGCTCATCCTCGATGGCCTGGGAGACCGCACTGGTTCCTCCGATAATGATCAGTTCCTCGATTCCCAGCTCATCAATGGCATTTACTGTACAGGGAGGAACCACACCCTGGAGATTGTTCACCAGAAGAATGGGGTGCCCCTGCAGTGCAAGGGGTCCTGCGGTTAAGGAATCCACCAGGTTCTGATCGTTTCCATTAGTAATAATTCCGATGTTTCCCGTGGCTGATTCCATTTTCAGTGCAATTTCCGCTGCGGTTTCAAAGCGGTTCTCTCCTGCAATCCGCTCGGTGTCGATTCCAAGGGCTTCGATTTCTGCCTCCACCTCTTCACTGATGGCCGCAGTCCCGCCGATGATCCAGGCCTCTTCCGGCTCCATTTCTTCCAGAGCCTCCTTGGTGGCATCGGGCAGTCGGTCCTGGCGCACTAATAAGATCGGGGCATCCTCCACCCCGGCCAGTCCGCTGGCTGTGAGTCCGTCAATGATCTGGGGCATCTCGTTCTCATCGTCACCCCGGACGATCAGCACTCTTTCGGGACTTTCATTGAAGATCTTAGCAATCTCATGGGCTGTGGCATACCTGTCCGCTCCTGCGATGCGAAAATCATCCCAGTCCATTTCCTCTGCCAATGCCGTGGTGGCAAATCCCGCAAAGGCAGCCATCATCACCATTGAGATGGTCACAATCAATGCAATCTTTCGTTTCATCCGTTCATCCCTCCTCATTTTTTGGTCTTTCTCTTCGTTCTCCTTACCGTCCTTTCTAAGTACGTTTCTTCTGGTCTACTCCCTGTCGAGATTCCTGCTGTTCTCCCTTTGCTCCTCCTCTCTCTCATGGTTTTTTATGTCTTCTCCGCCCGCTGTGAATTGTGGTTTTTTTCACATCTGTTATCCTGATTATATCGGATTTGTTCTGAATTTTCAAATATATTTAAGCATTTTCCCGCACCTCTTTTTTTCATAGAAAAAAACGGGACCCTTCGGCCCCGCTAACGTGAATTAGTAACAATTTGTGATTGTCCGTTGTCTGTTAAACACTTTATGGGTATTGGACAGCGCTTCCATCGTCAGGTCGAAATAGGTAAGGCGAATCTCACCATCCACTTTTCTTCCGTTCTCATAGCGGTTCGTGGAGTTCCAGGTGGCATCAAACATCACCCAGCGACCATCCACATAGGCCTCATTCCATGCGTGATTTGACGAAGTGGCGTTAACTTCGTCCCAGCTTCTTCCTGAAGTGCTGACCCCCAGGGCAAATCCGTTTACCATCCGGGTGGGGATTCCAAGGCTTCTCAAAAGGGACACGGTCACTTCCGCATATCCCTGGCACACAGCAATCCGGTTATTCAACACACTGATGGTGTCAATCTTCTTCCGGGTGTTGTTCCGCACGCCGTCGTAATCATAGTAGATGTTCGCCGCTACCCAGTCATGGACCGCCTTCACCTTTTCA
>PWMS01000066.1 GCA_003558105.1 Mollicutes bacterium
CATCCGGAAGTCCCCGTGCTTGAGTGCCCCGCTGTTCTTTCGGAGAGCAATAACTTCCCTGTACAAATTCCAGAGTGAACCCGGATCATCCATCTGGGCCGAAAGTGCAAATGACTCTGCATCACCGGTCTTGAAATAAGACATATCCCACCACGGTCCTGTATCCCTGTAAAAAACGGCAATTCCATCGTCATTGTGATCATATGTCCAGGGAAAAGCTTCCCTTACCGGTATGTGGTTCACATCATAGCTCCAGTCCTGTACCTGGCCTGTAACCCCCAGTTCCTGGGCATAGTATATTGCCGGTATTCCGGGCAGCAGAAGTGTCAGTGCAGCTCCACACCTGATTTTACCTTCGTGCCCGCCCACAACAGAAGACCAGCGGTCGATGTCGTGATTTTCGATGAAATGCACAAAATATCTGTCATCGGGTATTCTGCCGATTGTCTCTTTTATATGGAGAGCAATGTTTGAGGCATCGTGACCGGAGGCATAATCGGGAGGATCCTCAGCCAGAAGGTCAGCTATCGCATACCGTATCAGGAATCCGAAGCTGGCATCAGCGCCGCTTTTTTCTATCATTGTTTCACCGTAATCAGCCCAGTTTGACTGTTCACCGACAATGAACAGACCGGGGTTTATCTGCTTTACATGTTCGAATACCGGCTTCCAGAAATCCTCATAAAGACCAGTGAAAATACCTTTATAATCAAGGTCATCCATTATATGGTCTATCCGGAATCCGTCAACGCCATATTTGAGGCTGCCATCACCCAGCGGGTCGGTCCAGAATGCATAGTAATCCTTCATCCATTCAAGTACCACCGGATGGTTCATGTCAAGGTGGAAGATATGGAGCTTTTGTTCCGGCCAGGCTTTGTAGGTGTATAGTTCAGAACCTGAAGGTCTTAAAAATTGTTCCGGGTACCGGTTATCTTCATCATCGTAGTATATGAAGTCGGAATATTGCTATTCAGGGTTCATGTATGAGTCTTCAAACCAGAGGTTCCCATTTTGAACATATTGAGTTTCCATATCCATTATAAACTTCATACCTCTGTCGTGTACCGCCTCAATAAATTCAAAGTAGTCATCCATGCTGCCATATCTCGGGTCTATCTTTTCGTAATCTACCGGGAAGTAATTGTGATAGAAATCCGACTTGTAGAGCGGGGTGAAAAGAATTGCGGTGACCCCGAGCTCTTCCAGATAGTCAAGTTTTCCGGTTATCCCCTTAAGATCGCCGTGGCGGTCGCCTGAGGAGTCGTAAAAACTTCGTTGCATAACATGGTATATTACCTCATCCTGCCAGTTAACAGTATTATTCCCTTTATTTTCATGCACCTCTGAACAGGAGAGAAGCATCAGTATAAGGCATGAAATGATAAACCCTGGAATTTTCCTCATTGTATTGAATTTTAAGGTTCTATTTGCTGACTTTTTTATAATACAGGCAATCTCTCTGGTCGCATATGCTGCATGGCCGGTCTTTTCTGACAACTCCCGGCCCAAAACCCATAATACCGCTTACTGACTTAATTGGCTTCATAAGCGATGAATCAGAAAGGCTTATACCGCAGAAACCTTCAGGTAAAAGTGAAAACAGTTTTTGCTGCTCTGCAACATCCCACCCGCAGTAACCGGGGCTGAAGCGCCTCGTCAGTCCAACAGATCCGGATCGCATGTCTTCAAAAAGCTCCCTTTCCAGTTTGTCCATCGCCTTCTCAACACATACCGATCCGGTTACATCATAAAGATAGGCGGTGAGGGTATCTCCGTTGCCTGTCAGCTCCCTGGAGAGGTTTGAAATGGCTTCTCCCGCAGTACACACAAAAACCAGCAGCCCATCCGAATCTTTCACCTGGTCAAATATAATTCTGCCCGGGCTGAACTTCTGACCCCCGGCAGATATAAGCCGGGTTTCCTGATCTAAATCTATTTCATTTAATACCCTGTATCCCCCCCTTATATTGCATATATCCTGGGCACTTTTCAGAACACCCTCAAGGCGGTCTGAAAATATTTCCAGGCTGGAGCCGCCACCAATACACTCTTCCAGGTCACCTCTTGTAACTGATAACTCCCTGAAACTATATGAGAAAGTTCTCGTCATTCTGACATTCTTTTGTAAGCTGTGCTCATGTCCCTGAGGCTGAATTCATCAGATATGGCTATCAGCTCTGTAATACCCCTGCTATATATCCTTTTGGTATCAATCTCATTCATGGTACACTGAACGGAAACAAGTCCTTCGGGTGTGCAGATCACTCCTTTTATTCTGTACGCCCTTGCTGAAAACTCGTTTAAGAACAACAGCATTTTGTCTTTGCTGAGTGGAGTTGCCGTTCTGAGCACCATTGAACTCACTTCGGGCCTGTAGGATCTGACTGAAGGGAGCACGGGCCTGATACTCCCTGTCAGAACGTCTTCCGGATTTACCCTGCAATAACTTGTAAACAGTATTCCGGCATAAGGATTGAGCGACCTGATCTGGTTTTTCAGCATTTTTCTTTCGCTGCTGCTTATTCTGTCGGTTTTGTTTATCAGGATTTGATCCGCAATTATTGCCTGCTGTCTTGTATATCTTACCATTCGGTGGGTTTTGCTGAAGTTTGTGGCATCCGCTATGCAGATAATTGACTGAAGGCTCAGTATCTCTTTTAACTGAGGATCGTTAACTATCTCACCTACTGAAGAAGGGTCAGAGAGCCCG
>PWMS01000020.1 GCA_003558105.1 Mollicutes bacterium
AATCAACAATCAGGCCTCCCTTTTTTTATTGCACCACGCGTTTCCTGGCAAGTTTAATTCTCTCATATATCATCTGGACCAGCAGCATCATACCCATAAGGTAAACAGCATCTTCAACAGGAACCGTAAACAGCCTGATGCCAAGATTTTCCGCATCATTGTACCCTACAACCGGGCTATGTGTGAAAGCCCCGGTAAGGGCACCATTAACAAGCAGAAATGGTATGATAATAATTATATAGGTGAAAAAGAAGTGAGAAAGCCAGCTTTTGTGTGTCCTTAGAAAAGGCTGCAGAAAAAGCAGCATTGAAGTAAAGAGCATGACAGTAGCAGTATAGAGCCTGCCGGTATTCATAATACCAAGTATCAGGAAAACCAAGGCGAGGGCTATATTGACGGCAAGGGCAATTGCAGGGTTTTTCAAATCAGGCATAAAATACCTTATAACCTCGTAGGAAAAGACGATACAATAGGGTATTACCACAAAAAAGAGCCACTCTTCCACCGGCAGCCCCATAATATAATAGCCTGCCACATAATCGTGATTGAAATACCAGACCCCCCTTGCAGTAAATATTATATCCCAGGAGACAAAAACCAGCATCATCATAACAATGGCCGGAAAAAGCGCAGACCACAAACGGAAGAAAGAGATTTTTTTCTCAAAGCTCCATATAAAAGGTACGGCAAAACTGCCGGCAAGAAGTATGAAGTAATAAAGTTTTTCCATGGAAAAGTAACATATAACTGCGGATCTTTGTTTAGCTTCAAATAAAGATTAATTTTATCCTTAAAAAAGGCCAGCGACGTGGGAATAATTGTAGCGACTGCTGTTATATCTCTCTGGGCATTGCACCTGGTGTGGATTTTGTTTAACCTTGATATTTCGATGGTTAACCCCTGGCTGTATTTCCACATTCTTCTGCAGGCATATCTCTATACTGGATTATTTATAACGGCTCATGACGCCATGCACGGCAATATCTCCAACTCCGGGCGGGTTAATGGGTTTTTCGGTTACCTGACATCATTTCTCTTTGCCGGAATGAACTACAACAGGCTTAAGAAAAATCATAAACTCCACCACCGTTTTCCTGCAAGCGAAAAAGATCCTGATTACAGTGTCCGATCGGGAAACTTCTTCGTCTGGTGGGGTGTTTTCATGCTAAGGTATCTTACTCTTGTGCAGATACTTATCATGGCAATAATTTATAACCTTCTTATACTGCATCCTGAATTAAGTGAACAGAGGGTGCTGTTGCTTTGGTTGCTTCCTGCGGTACTAGGCACCTTTCAGCTTTTCGTCACAGGGGTTTACTGGCCACACAGGCTGCCCCATACTACAGGTATGGGGCCGCACAGGGCACGCACACAGCACAAAAACCATTTATGGGCCCTGTTAAGCTGTTATTTCTTTGGATACCACCGTGAACACCACGAGAACCCACGCATCGCCTGGTGGAAGCTTTACAAAACAAAAACTGTCAGCGGGCAAAAGCAGTAAGCCTTGACAGGCATAAAGCAAGGCTGTCGCGCCAATACGGTACATTTATCCCAAAATCCCTCTTTATCCTTGATTTGTCAAGCACACTGTAGTGCGGCCTCCTGGCCCTGGTCTTGACACTGTCTGAAAGCACCGCCTCAACATCGCATTCAAGCCCTGCTATTTCCAAAACCGCCCTGGCAAAGTCATACCAGCTGCAAACGCCTTCATTGCTATAATTATATATCACTCCCCTAGCCTTTGGCGGTATCAGTGGCAGTATCTCCATAATGGCACGGGCCAGATCTGAAGCGTAGGTTGGGCTGCCGACCTGGTCGAAGACTACCTTAAGCCCCTCTTTTTTTTTCGCCCTCTCAAGAATCTTCTTCAAAAAGTTCTCCCCATATACAGAATAGAGCCAGGAAGTTCGGATTATTACCGACCGGCTCGCATTGAATATCACCTCAAGTTCACCCTCCAGTTTGCTTTTGCCGTAAACCGAGCCCGGTCCGGCACTGTCTGTTTCACTATAGGGCTTGCATTTATTGCCATTAAAGACATAATCCGTTGAAACATGTATCATCAAACATGATGATTTCGAGCAAGCTTCTGCCAGTATTCCAGCCCCCTTTGCATTTACAAGCATTGCAGTGCCAATATCATCCTCTGCCTTTTCAACATCAGTGTATCCGGCACAGTTAATCAGAATGTCCGGTTTATGCTTTCTGAAAAAACTCAACACCTGTCCTGACGATGTGATATCAAGCTCCTCCTTGTCTGTAAATAAAAAACTGTAGCCATCATAGTCACCTGACAACTCCTGTAATTCAAGGCCCAGCTGGCCTTTGCCTCCAGTAACCAGAATATTCATATGCGGGCTTTTTCGGTTATAAACACCGGCTAAATTAAAACAAATTTCCAATTAAAGCCTAAATCTGTTAAATTTGAAATAAATCTTTTACTCAGTATCATATGGCTGACAGATTTATAGAGAGGGAAGTATGGGACAGCAACCGCAAGGCTTTGTTCATAAACCTCGACAAGAGCATTTTCGGTTCATTTGCAGAGATAGGAGGCGGCCAGGAGGTAGCAAGATGCTTTTTCCAGTCGGGAGGAGCTTCCGGAACGGTTGCCCGGACCATATCTGCCTATGACATGGCCTTCAGTGATTACCTTTACGGAAAAAGCCCTTCCGGCCGCTACGTCTCGGAAGAGAGGCTGTTGC
>PWMS01000060.1 GCA_003558105.1 Mollicutes bacterium
AATGATTGGACAAAATCGTTATAATAAAGCACTTTAGAGTTATATTTCAAGCGACATGTTTGCAGCTCATCAAATTGGTTTTTAAGCGTAATTTGGGCTGGATGAGAGGTCTCATCGATGCATATATAAAGCCCTTGTAAAGCTTTGAATACATTTTGTCTTTCAGTTAGTGTCAATTCTTTAAAGGTTTCGCCCTTGTATTTATTGAGGATATCATAATAATGATAGTGATCGTGGTGTTCAAAATGTTTTTGGTGGCTTAAAAAAACCTGGAGGCTTTCAAAAAGTTTCTTGTGAAAAATTACTTCTAAACGCGTGACTTCGTTCCACAAAGTCAAGGTTTTATTACGCAAACGAACAATAACGATAATCACAATGATTATCAGAAGCAACAAAATGGATAGATCGATTAAGGGATGGGTAATCACGTGGTAGCCTCCTTATGATTGAGATTTTTGAAAACGACGATAATAGTTTTCAAATTCGCTGCTGTATTTGATGAAACGATCGATGATATAGGGTTCAAAATAGGCTTTAAATTCATGTTCTAGTAGCTCAACGGCGCGTTGGTGGGTTAAAGCGGTTTTATAGTTACGGCTTTGGCGCATGATTTCATACATTTCCGCAAGTAAAATAATTTGGCCTTCTTGAGAGCGTTGAATTTTTTTCATGCGATCGACAAAGTCTTTTCCAGCATTTTTTTCAAAATGGGCCCGTACGACATCCTCACTCTTTTGGTTTAATTGTAAGCGTTTGATGATGACGCTGCCAAGGATGGTTTTTTCACGGATCACTTGGTAATCTTTTTCGTTTAATACGTCTTTCTCTTCGTATTCGACAATCGATAAATCTTTCAAACGATCGACATGGATTTTTGAGTAGTCGTAAATTTCTGTACAGACATTGGGGGATAACCCTAAGATATTACCGAGACGAGAGGCAATCTCAGCGACGCGGTGCGCGGCGGCGCTTTTATCTTCATCAGAATAGACGTTGAAAACAGCGATAACATCAAAGACATCGCCAACGACGGCTTTAAAGTCACTTTCCATATCGCGGCGTTTAACCAGTTCTTCTTTCCGCTTGTTGTTCATCATCTGACCGATGGCCACCGACGAATATAGGGCAATATAAAAGATGATCAACAATAAGGTCCTTAAAATGATATCGATAGAGACTTGGTAATCGGTGATGACTAAGTAATCATACAAGGTTTGAATCGAGTGGGCGTATTCATATAGTGGATACATAATGGTCACGTGGATAACCGTCATCAGAACCAAAACCCATTTAAACAAAATTCGAAGCAATGTCGCATCTTGATAAAGGGCGATCACAACAAGCGCAAAATAGATCAATACATACCCTGCTTGGGTGATGGAGAACCCAGCTATGGAGCCGTCAATAACCCCGACACGAAGTTTGATATAAACACCAAAACTGGCCAAAAGTATGTAGACACTGGCGATATACATCGCCATTTGTTGTTTGAGTAGGGTTCTAGGTCTTTCTCTAATGATGCGTTTTAAGGTGGTGTTGGTCGCAAACATGATAACCCCAAATCCAAAGATGACGATATAATTGGGGTTGCGATTGCCAATTAAGGTAAAGATCAAAAACACAACGTTGGTCACAATCAAAATGTTTTTAATAACACGGTTACGGCGATATAAGACGGATGTATCATCCAAAATATCAACTCCGGCTTCGAAGTTGAATTTTTCACTGGCGCGTTTTGATATTAGTTTGTAAAACAAACGCAAGCGACGGCGAATTTTAGAGGGCTTGTTGGGGTTTCTTGTGGATTCTCTTTTAATGGAGTAAAGCTTAATTCGCTCGACCATGCTTTTGAAAAAGGTGGCGATTTTATCTAAACGCGTCGTCTTGTTGGGGTCTTCACCCTGTTTCATCGTCTCAACATATTGTTTGAGTTCTTCAGGGTCTTTGTCAGCCTTTTTGAAAAAATCGTCCAAATCTTTTTGTCTTTTCGCCATGGTGTCACATCCTATAGATCAAAATCGAGTTTGATCTCCTTATAATTTGGATCTTTACGGGCTTCATCTTCGTTGGCGATTTGTGCGACACGCGTGGAGGCGGCCGCCGCAATGGCACCGACGATATCGTCTAAAAAGGTATGGCACCTAGCTTCGCTTTGTTTCCCTTTGGCGTTGAGTTTTGCCACAATTGCGGGTTTATTGACATCGATATCACCAAAATTGGTTTTGCCAATCGTGCCATAGATGCCGGCGAGTTCTAAGCCAAATAGCTCATCGATCCCAAACATGCCTAAATCAGAATGGAGGATTTCTCTTAACGGTTCACGGATTTTGTTTTCTTCTGTCAAACGGTCGATCTCAGCACCGAGTTGTAGGATGTGGAAGGTATCGCGCAACGATAAGATCTTTTCCACAGAATGGATACAATCTTTTCTAGATACCGTATCGGTCCATTTGGATTGTTGTTGGTAGGCAACTTCTGCAATTTCTGCAACGCTGACACCGCGTTCTTTCAACGTTTGTATGTTCATATCCATCATTTCATCACGGGAAAATAAAGTACGTTTTTTCATTGGGAATTCTCCTTTGAGTCTTTGTGTTTTATCTAATTACTAATTATAGCATTTTTTCGCTTAAAGTTGAATAAAATCGTGCATTTAAGCCGTTTTTATCCTAATTTTGTGCCAGGGGCTAAGGTTTTTTTGCCTTTGCCATTCATATATTGTTTTGCCGACATTCTAGCCTTACCAGCTGGTTGAACCTCTAGAAGCACTAAGCCATCTTGGCCGCATTGAATTAAAGGGCCGTCTTTTGTAACGTCAATAACAACGCTGGGGGCGCTTTTATTATCGGTTTTCACCCACTTTGCTTTAAAGATTTTTAATGGGCCGTCAGGAAGTTGGATATAGGTTGCAGGTTCTTTATAAAAAGCACGAATTTTTCGCTCAATATCTATCGCAGGTCTCATCAGATCCAAGCGTTCTTCTGCGCGTTTGATATTGTAAGCATAAGTGGCTTTTTGATGGTCTTGTTCGTGGGGGATAAGCTCTTGATTGATGTATTTAGGTAAGGTTTCTAACAATAGCTTTGTACCTAGGTGAGAAAGTTTTTCAAAAAGACTTTCATTGGTTTCATCCTCGGCGATGTCGATTTTGGCTTGCGCGATGATGGCGCCTGCATCCATGGCTTGAGCCATTTCCATAATGGTAACACCGGTTTTTTGATACCCGCGTTCAATCGCCCGTTGAATCGGCGCGCCGCCTCTTAAGTCTGGTAATAATGAGGCATGAACATTGATAGCGCCATAAGGTGGGGCGGTGATTAAAGCGGTCGGTAAAAATTGTCCAAACGCGGCAGTGATAATGATATCGGGTTTTAACGCTAAGATAGCCGCGCGGATGTGGGCGACTTTTTGCGGTTGAAAGATGGGGATATTTTGGCTTTTGGCATATCTTTTTGTCGGGGGTTCTTGCAGGGTTTGTTTGCGGCCGATTTTGCGGTCGGGTTGGGTGATGAGGGCTAAGATATTATATCGTTCATCTAGGGCCTTTAAAATCGGGACGGCAAAATCGGGGGTTCCCATAAAGACAATGTTCATATGATCACTCCTAAAAAATGCGCGGATGTTTGGTTATGCTTAAATCTTTGGGCATCGCTTTTTGCAAGCTTTTAAGTTCTTTGTGTAGCGCTTGGTTATCTTGATGTCGCAAGAGTAGTTGGACGTTGTGGCGGCCCATAAGATGTTTTAATTTAGCATCAGCGGGGCCTAATATTTCGACGTTTTTAAGGTGTTTTAAACGTTGTTTTAGTTTCAAGGCGTTCTTATACGCGGTATCGTAGTTTTTATGCGAGCTGGTCAGTTGGATCAGTTCGTAAAACGGAGAGACTTTCGCTTGTTTTCGAAAGCTGATTTCACGCTTATAAAAGGCTTCGTAATCTTGCGCTTTGACAAACGATAAAACCGGATGGTCGATATCGTAGGCTTGGATGATAACATCGCCTGTTTTGTCTCTGCGACCGCTGCGACCTGCCATTTGATGCAGGAGCATAAAGGTTTCACTTTCGGCGTAAAAATCGGGCACAAACAAGGACATATCGGCCGATAAAACACTGACTAGGGTGACTTTATCAAAGTCAAGACCTTTGGCGATCATCTGGGTTCCAATCAAGATATCGCCTTGGTGTTCGAAATCATAAAGGAGACGTTCATGGGCGCCTTTGGTTTGGGTGGTATCTCTATCAAGACGAAATACGTTGGCCTTAGGGAAGTATTTTTTGATTTCAGTTTCGACTTTTTGTGACCCTAGTCCCATAAAGCGAATGTGTTTTGAGCCACAAGCCGGACAGTGTTGGGGCATGGGCTCTTCATAATTACAATAGTGACATTTCAGTTTATCTTGGGGTTGGTGATAGGTTAAGGATAAGTCACAGGCTGGACATTGGATGCGGTGTGAACAATCCCGGCAAAGCACAAATTGCGCATGGCCTCTGCGGTTGATGAGAAGTAAGGTTTGTTGGTGGTCATCGAGGCGCTTTTGGATGGCGGCTTGTAAGGGTTTTGAAAAGATGGAGGGATTGTTTTGCTTGAACTCCTGTTTCATATCGATGAGATGAATCTTTGGTTTGGGCCGTTTTAAAGCCCGTTCCTTTAAGGCTAGATAGGTGTAGACTTGTTTTTCTTTGGCAAGATAATAGTCTTTGACCGAAGGGGTCGCAGAGCCCAATATGAGCGGGCATTGGTGTAGCTTACTTTTGATACTAGCGATATGATTCGCATCGTATTCGGCTTGTTCGACTTGGATGTAGGCATCCGATTGCGCCTCATCAATGATGATGAGGCCAAGATTTTGTATCGGGGTAAAAATCGCGCTTCTAGCTCCGATGATCAGTTGCGCCTCACCGGCTTTGATCTTACGCCATTGGTCGTATTGTTCGCCGGTTGATAAAGCCGAATGGTATAAAGCGATTGGAACGTCGATGGCGGCTTTAATGCGGGCGAGAATTTTTGGGGTTAAGGCGATTTCAGGTAAAAGCAAAAGACCGCGTTTGCCTGTTTTGAGGATATCTTTTAACCATTGGATATAAAGTTCGGTTTTACCACTGGCAATCACACCGTGCAGAAGAAAGGTTTTGGCCTCGTTGTAATGGTTTTTAACGGCTTGATAACAACTATCTTGGGCCTTGGTTAGGGTAATTGGTTTATCTTGTTCTTGGTAATATGAGACGATATCACGCGTCGTTTCTTCATACTGAATGTCGATAACGCCTTTTTCTTTAAGGCTATTTAATGGCGCGGTTGTTGTCTTTAACTGGGCTAAGAGGTCCTTTTTTTTCAAGCCTTGTGGATGGGCAGCGAGAAGCTTGAGGATGGCTTGTTGTTGGTGGGCGTTTTTTTGTGGGGTAAAGGTTGGTTTTTTTAAGTAGACATACGGAATCGTTTTGATTTGACTGGCTTGGGTAATCTTTTGTTCACTTTCAAGATATCCAGCATCTAGCGCGGCTTTGATTAAGGGTTTAAAATGTTTGGGGATGGCGTTTTCTTTGCAGGTATCAGCGGTTTTGAATAGGTCTTTAAGTTTAAGGTCCAATGCGTTTATATCAAGCACGCGATAGATGGTTTGATAGCGCATTGAAAGACCGGAGGGCAGCATCGCGTTTAGATAGCTGATGCGGGGATGAAAATAAGTGTCGGAAAGCCTTTTGGATAAGGCGAGGTCTGCTTGGTCAAAATATGGGGTTAAATCTTTGATATCGTCAATGGCTTTAAGTTTTTTGATGGGGGTTGTCTTTTTAAGTCCGACGATAAACCCCGTAATTTTACGGGGGCCAAAAGGGATGATGACGCGTTGACCAATCTGCACAATCGATTGAAACGTCGCGGGGACGTCGTAATCAAAGATTTGATCAACAGCACTGTTTTCTACATCGACTAAGACTTCTGCGATCATATTATCCCTCAATCGATTAAATTTAGTTTTTTTAAAGCGTTGTAAATTCCGTCTTGATCATAAGCATCGGTGATATAATTGGCGGCATTTTTAACGGGTTGTGGGCTTTGGCCCATCGCAAATGAACGGGGGATGGCTGCAAGCATTTCAATATCGTTGTGACCATCGCCAAAGCATATCGCTTGGTCTTTGGAAAGATTGAGTTTGTCCAAGACTTTCATGACGCCATCTCTTTTTGTTTTATCGGCTTCGATGACATCGAAGCCATCGGTTAACCAAGGGACAAATTCAAAGCGGTCGAAGTGGGTTTGAAGTTTTTTCATGCGTCTTTCATCCGCAAAGGCCCACATTTGATAGACAGCGTTGTCATAGTCAAAATCAGGCGCTTCGATGGGGTAGGGTAAATGATCGCGGTCAAACAACGCTTTTGCATCATCGTCAAAGCGGTTGATGGCTTGGGTTTGTTTGCCGATGAAGCCGTAGTGCATATCGTGTTTTTGAAAAAGCGCCTTGGCTTTTGCAACCAAGGGTTTGTCCATGGGGTCATCAAAAATGATGTTATCGTCTTGGTAAATCAATTGACCGTTGATGGTTATATAAATATTGATATATTGTTTCACCTCTTGGATAACATCCATCATGTAGTAGGCGCGACCGGTGGCAATCGCGATTAAGGTATCACCGCGGTTTTGTAGTTTTTTTAACGCGTCGATACTCGATGGATGAACTTTCTTGGCTTTGGCATCGTATAAGGTATGGTCGATATCCAAAAATACGATATGGTTTGTTTTCATCGCTATCACCTTCAGTCAAAATTATAACACATATGCATTTATTTATAAGGCAAAATAAGCTATAATAGGATAAGTGCAATAACTCGATTCTATTTAGGAGGACACGATAATGCAAAACCAATTTTTAAAAAAGCACGAAGTCGGTGTTTTTGCATTAGGCGGTCTTGGTGAAGTTGGAAAAAATATGTATTGCGTGGAATACCAAAACGAAATTGTGATCATCGATGCGGGTATCATGTTCCCTGATGATTCGCTTTTAGGTATCGATTATGTTATTCCCGATTATACGTATTTAAAAGAAAATCAAGATAAGATTAAAGCGCTCATTATTACCCACGGTCATGAAGATCATATCGGTGGGATCCCTTGGTTACTCAGAGAAATGAAAATTCCAAAAATTTATGCCAATGGCTTAGCGCTCGGACTCATCAAGAACAAAATGCAAGAACATCAAGGTATTCAATACAATTTATTAGAGTTTTTTGACAACGATATCATTCGTTTTAAACATTTAAGCGTCAGTTTTTTTAGAACGAATCATTCGATTCCAGATTCTTTTGGCATCATCATCAAAACCCCCCAAGGCAAAATAGTCCATACCGGCGATTTTAAGTTCGACTTTACCCCTGTGGGCAAGGATGCCGATTACGCGAAAATGGCACGGCTTGGTCAAGAAGGGGTTCTACTCCTTTTAAGCGATTCAACCGGTGCTGAAGTTGAGGGGTTCACCAAAAGTGAATCAACGGTCAGTGAAAGTATCAAAGATATTTTCACCTATATGAAAGGCCGCGCGATTGTGGCGACTTTCGCCTCAAACATTCACCGTGTGCAACAAATCATTGAAGCCTCAGTCGCCACAAAACGTAAGATTGCGGTCTTTGGGCGAAGTATGGAAAGAACGGTAGAGGTCGGTGAATCCTTAGGGTATATCGATGCCCCGCATGGGACCTTTGTCAGCGCGAAAGCGCTCAAGCATTTCTCACCCCATGAAATCACGATTCTTTGTACCGGTTCGCAAGGAGAGCCTTTTGCGGCACTTTCAAGAATTGCGGCGGGGACCCACCGGCAGATTAAAATCAAATCAGGCGATACCGTCATCTTCTCATCCTCGGCGATTCCTGGCAATCAAGCAGGCATCAACAAAACCATCAATCAGCTATTTAAACGGGATGCTAATGTCATTACCCATTCGCCGTTGAGCGATACCCATACCTCTGGACATGCGGGCAACGATGAATTAAAGTTGATGTTAAAACTAATGAAACCAAAATACTTTATGCCGATGCACGGCGAACATCGGATGCTTAAAATTCATGCCCAAACCGCTTTAGCCTGTGGTGTCAAAGCTGGCAATGAATTTGTTTTAGACAACGGCGATGTCCTGGCTTTAAGTCAAAACAAAGCCCAAGTCAAAGGGCGCATTAAAGCCTCAAACGTCTATATTGACGGTAAGGGCATTGGTGATATCGGTCATGTGGTCTTAAAAGACCGTAAGATTTTAAGTGAAGATGGCTTACTAAGTGCAATTGTGACCATCGATGAGAAAAAACATGAACTGATCGGCAACAGTATCATCGTCTCTAGAGGGTTTGTTTATATGAAGGACCATACCGCACTTACAAAAGAGATATCGATGAAAGTAGATCAGAAAGTCATGCATACCTTAAGCCAACACAAAGATTTAAACATCGGTTTGATCAAACGTGATATCATCCGTTTATTAAACGATTATATCGTCTCAAAAACAGAACGAAACCCGATGATTTTACCGGTTGTCAAAATTGTATAAGAAAATGCAGTTCAAATTTTGAACTGCATTTTTTTTATGGGTTTTAAAAGCTAATTATTCAGTTTAAGTAATTTTGCGTTGATGGCCACAATCACGGTGGATAGCGACATAAAGATTGCCCCAACAGCAGGGGAAATAAGAAAACCAATGCCGTATAAAACACCAGCCGCTAGGGGAATCGCTACGGCATTGTAAGCGGTAGCCCAAAAAAGATTTTGGATCATTTTTTTGTGTGTGGCGGCGCCAAAACTTATGATGGTCTCAACATCTAAAGGATTGGAATTCACTAAGATGATGTCGGCGGTTTCAGCGGCGACATCGGTACCTGAACCAATCGCAATGCCCATGTTAGCTTGGGCTAAAGCAGGCGCATCGTTAATGCCATCGCCGGTCATCGCGACGATATGGCCTTTTTTTTGTAAGGCTTCAATATTTTTTTGTTTGTCTTGTGGTAAAACTTCGGCTGTGTAGCCGTCTAGTCCAAGTTTATCACTGACATATTTTGCGGTACCTTGATTATCGCCAGTGAGCATCAAACATTTTATGCCGCGGGCTTGTAGGTTTTTCACCGCATCAAAAGCGCTTTGTCTGATTTGATCAGAAAGGCCGATGATGCCAAGAAGTTTATCGTTTTGAACCACAAAGATGTTGGTAGTATGATGGGCGTCTTCTTGAAAGTCTTTTAAATCAATGTCTTTTTCTGATACGGCTTTTTTAGAAAGAATTTCTGTCCACTGTTGATCGACATTGCCTTGGATTCCTTTGCCTTTGATGGTTTTAAACTTACTTAATTTACCTAAAGCGATGTCTTTTGTCTTGGCTTCTTTGAGAATACCTTTAGCAATGGGGTGTTCACTGTCCTTCTCCAAAGTTGCCGCGATCTTAAGGATATCGTTCTCATTTGAAGTTTTGTCCATGACTTTAATAAAGTCAACGCCGAAACGACCTTCGGTGAGGGTGCCGGTTTTGTCAAACACAATCGTATCGATGTCACCGGCTTTTTCGAAGGCGGTCT
Organism: Mollicutes bacterium; assembly: GCA_003558105.1. Lineage (GTDB taxonomy): Bacteria > Bacillota_I > Bacilli_A > Izemoplasmatales > Izemoplasmataceae > B1SED10-225. The sequence continues at coordinate 9,543 of PWMS01000060.1, forward strand.
TGTTTCTGATAAGTAGGCCATTTTGAGCGCTAATAGCGGTCGACCGCGCCACGACTAGTGGTGTCGCTAAGCCAAGGGCATGTGGACAGGCAATCACCATTACCGTGGCCATTCTTGCGATGGAGAAAGTGATATCCCCACTGATAAAAGACCACACCAGTAAGGTAACAACCCCGACACTTAAGGCGATATATGTCAAAATGGCCGCGGCTTTATTCGCTAGATCTTGACTTTTAGATTTGGCGGACTGAGCTGATTTTACCATGGTGATAACTTTGGATAGATACGCTTCATCTTCGGTTCCTTTAACCAAGACTTGTAGTGAACCATCGCCGTTGATCGATCCACCGATAACGGTATCATCAACCGATTTTTCAACTGGGGTCGCTTCCCCGGTAATCATCGCCTCGTTGATGCTTGATTCACCTTTGACGATAACGCCATCCGCGGGTATTTTTTCCCCAGCTTTTATCAAAATGCGGTCGTCTTTTTTTAACGAAGAGACTTTGACTTCTTTGACTTGATCCTTACCCTCGATGAGATGCGCTTCATCAGGCATTAGTTTCGCCAACTCATCTAAGGCTCTTGAAGCACCTAAGACGGATTTCATCTCAATGTAATGGCCCAATAACATGATCAAGATAAGCGTGGCCAACTCCCAAAAGAAATCATCACCTGGAAAACCAAATACCGTCATGGAGCTGTAGATGAACGCTACTGAAATAGCTAGGGCAATCAACGTCATCATCCCGGGTTGTTTTTGTTTGAGTTCACTGATAAATCCGGTTAGAAACGGCCAACCACCATAGATGAATATGGTTGTCGATAACAAAAATAACACATACTGATCAAAAGGAAAGGTAATGCTAAAATTAAACCATTGTTGTATCATGGGCGATAAAAGTAAAATGGGTATTGTTAAGAATATCGATACAAAAAAGCGTTTTTTAAAATCTTCAATCATGGCACGATGATGAGCGTTGTGGTCATGCTCATCGTGGTTGTGATTTTCATGATTATTGGACATTAAATCACCTTTCGA